>CAZGMS010000075.1:0-29323 GCA_964526915.1 uncultured Nitrospirales bacterium | reverse complement strand
CGGCCGTGCCATAGAGCGGATGTCGATCATTATTAGTCAATAACTCACGACCCTGGCTGGCACGATTGAGAATATCGCCCGCCGACCCACACAATCGTGTCATTTGATTAAGTTCTGCGAGCGAAATAGGACGCATGCTCCCGTCAGGATAACGGTTGGGAGATTCCAGCAGGTCCTGCCTTTGCTGGCCCACTGCATTTGCGGGAAGTGATGCCAATCTTTGTTTGGCCTCACTGACAAACCAGTTCTCAAGTTCGGGATTCCTGATGGGGTCCCTCAGAACCTCAGGCACTCCGATGCTCCGCCGAACGTCTTGAGCTGTGGTGATAAAGGCTTGATGATTTTCTGTAGATAACAAACACTCCGAAAAACTTTGATTGGTCATGTGACACGCTCCTCGTCCGCCCTATAAAGCCGGACCTTGCGCGTCAAATGTATTTTGACAAATTCAACCCATGACACATGACCAGATATTAGTTCACCAACTGTTCGATTTTCTGTACCAGTTCCTGCGTGTCATAAGGTTTGACCAGCAAATCGTCTGAATACTTCAAACACTTTCGACCAATCGATGTGTCAAGTGCGGCAGTGAACAGGATGACAGGAATATTTTGTGTCCGCTTGTCTTCTTTCAATTGCAACGAAGCTTCATACCCGTTCATGACCGGCATGAGCGCATCCAGAAGTATGAGATCGGGACTATATTGAATCGCCTTATCGACACCGACCCGTCCATTTTCCGCCAACTGCACATCATACCCCAAGGCTTCGAGCCTGTACAATATGACCTCGGACAGTTCAATTTCGTCATCCACGATCAGGACTTTTTTCTTTTGCATAACGATCTCCCGTTTTGGGTTCTGGGTCATGGGTACTGGTAAATGCCATCCAGAACCAATAACCTACCATCTACCCATGCAAGAACAATACCAAACCACATTATTCTATTTGATTGATTTTACAGTATTTTTTTTATGGACAGCTCTCAATATGAGAACCATTTGGTAAGATTATCAATTCGATATTCGATACTAGATATTCATTGCCCTTTAGCCTTACACCTCTCGTGAACACATGAACACATGAACACGCCTGCCCCCTGCGGGGGTGAACACTTGAACACGTTTTTCGCCCTACGCCTTGATAAACAGTTCCACCAGAACCAAGAACACATCGAGAATAAAAAGGCCCACGATGGCTGTTTCGAGGACAAGCATTTTACGATTCGTGGAAAAACTGTTCAACACTTCGAGGTTACTCTGAATCATTTGAAGTTTTTCCTTAAGAAAGCTGTACCGCTCCTTGAGCTCAAACATGGCAATGCCTTCTTCGTACAACACATCCAGCACTTTTTTTTCCCAAGCGGCCTCCGGTTTTTCGAGGAGTCGCAAAGACACAATGATGTCTTGTTTGATGGCAATGATCCGTTTGATGAGCTTAAGTATGGCCTTTTCGCTGATCTGCCGCGCCTTCTTGCCAACAATCAACGTGAGGTCCTGCACATCGGTCAATAAGGAATCAACCTTATGTTCAAAAAAATCCAGGGCTGTTGATTGCGCCAAAATGAGCGAGATCATCTCGATTTTATCTTTGTCGATGCTGTCAACAATCACCCGATTGAAAGCCACCCTGTTCTTCTCGCCTGGATTGAGTTCCAAAAAATACTCATCCATCACAGAAAGATCGAAAATCTTGTTCAGGTGGGTTTGAATCCCGTTGATGATCTGTGTTTGTTTGGCTGTCCCGACATTAAAAAAAACAACAGAACCGAAATTGTAGACAAAACAGAACGAGTGCTGATCAAATTGATATCCCAACACCAGAGGTGTCAGGGTAATGGGTTTCGCGTCGATCACTTTATCGAGTTCCTTCAATTTGAACTGCCAAACGATGTGATACGACGAAAAGGAGTACTGCTGATTTGAGTGCCCCATCTGCGTGTTAGGGTATTTTTGAGCCATGGTTCTTCCTAGTGCCTCGCCCGCATGAAAGTTAGACTTTCAAGGCTGGCTTTCATGCGGTTGCGGACACTTGTGCTGAGCATGGAAAGTACACTATCCATACGGTCGAAGTACTAAAACGAATCGGAAGGAGTGACAACACGAAAAAACACATAAAAAAATTGCCATTTTCTGATATTCATTTAGTATGGCGCCATGCATAAAAGTTATCGTGCGCAACTCATTGTTGCCCTCCTCATTCTCCTGTTCAGTTCTTTTCCGGGAACCATTTTGGCTCAGGTCACACCCGCAGATTCTTCCACTGCCGACATCGAAATAACAGATCCGTTCCGACACATCGTTTTTTTGGTTCCCTCAAACGATTGGGACGTGCGTGTTGAGGACCTTATGGGGACTAGCCTGTCACGCACTGATGAGGCAACCCTCTCTTCGATCCGTGTCGTCGACTCCTATCTGGAGGGGAACACCTCTTTGGAAGATGTGTGGCAAGGCAAACTCAGTTATCTCAAAAAAAACAAACCCGGCTACGTGTACTACAAGGAGCGCGATGACCTGATGATCGACAACACAAAGGCCATCGGCATCACCTACAAAGACCCTGCCGATCAAAGCATCGTGAGACTCATTTTCTTCAAGACACAAAACAAATACCGTGAACTGACGTTCGACATTGGGAGTGAGGCGATCTTTCAAAAAATCAAGCCACAACTCGCCTTCATCCTCAAAAACATTCGCATCCCCTCCTCCCCCATCTCGAACCTCGCCATTTCCGATCCTTATCTGGGGATCACCATGTCAGTGCCTGGTAACAAAGAGTGGGGGTTCGAAACCGCCTCGCCATACAAACGATTTTATTACATCCCTGCTGGTCAGTATTCTACCCGTGGCAAGATCAACCTGTTCCATTCCATTTATTCGGTAAATTCGGCCCAGTCCGCAAATGAAGAATGGAACGCGCTTGTGCTTAAAAATCTGCCCGGAGTTGAATTTTTGATCAAAGGACAGTCTTTTGCGCACAAGGGTATCGAGATGTATTCGTCCACCTTCAAAAATCCGGTTGCCAAAACAGTTGTGCGAGGACTCAATTTCATTCATCGTAACAGTTCCCTCATGATCGAGTTCATCATCGAAGAGGATTTTTTCGATCAGGTCAAATCCGATTTTTCAACAATCATGAAGAACATCGTCATCGTACCCTGAATATGCCCCCAAAAAAAACAAAACAACCTCCCCGTAATACTCGCAAATCAACACGAGTGTTGCTTTCTCCAGCAACCCCGAACACAATCGACGCGCTCAACCAGAGGCTCAGAGAAGCCCTCAACAAACTGCAGGAAAGCGAGCAGAAATTATTGAACACCAACATCGAACTCCAAAGACTCGACAGGCTCAAAGACGACTTCATCTCCACCGTCTCACACGAATTAAGGACACCGCTTTCCATCATCATCGAGGTCGCCAGCTCACTGCACGACAATATTCTGGGCCCCCTCAACGAAAAACAGGCGCGCATCGTCGACATTCTTTTTGGCAATGCCAATCGGCTGGGACACCTTATCAACAATCTTCTGGACATTTCCCAGCTGGAATCCGAAAGGATCAAACCCCGTCGCATGCCCCTGAACGTGCGAGAGCTCATCGAGGTCACCTACCACTCTTTCTCAAAGATCGCCAACAAACAAGGCATTGAGTTAGAAATGAAAATTGGCAAAAAACTGCCAGAACTCCGCGCCGATTCCGACATGCTCACACAGGTATTGCACAATCTGGTCAGCAATGCCCTTCGCTTTGCCAATACCAGGATCACTATCGAGGTTAAGCAGAACAGTGACAACATGCAATTTACCATCACCGATGACGGTAAGGGAATCGAGACCGAGGAACTTCACAAATTGTTCAACAAGTTCGAACAAATTGCAAGACCTGTTGGTGGCGATGGGTACAAGGGCACTGGTTTGGGGCTGGCCATTTGCAAGAAAATCGTTGAGTTGCACGATGGCCAGATCACCTGCCATTGCGAGCCCAACAAGGGATGTACCTTCTCATTTCAACTTCCTATCAAGAATCACCAACCTTCCCAAACTCGCTAATTTCATTATTAATTTTACGACTCAGCGATCACAAGTTAGGACTTTACGGGAATTTTAAGACGTGATAACCCCTCTTCGGCCAAGTTCCAAATAACCGTTGTCCTTGTTTTACCGGAGATTTTATTATGAACCAAAAAGACTATCTCGCACTCGAAGACCTTTACGGTGCCCACAATTACAAACCCCTCAATGTCATCCTTTCAAAAGGCAAGGGCATCTGGGTCTGGGACATCGACGGCAACAAATACATGGATTGTCTGTCTGCCTATTCCGCGGTCAATCAGGGTCATTGCCATCCCAAAATCATGCAGGCCATGATCGAGCAGGCAAACAAGCTCACGCTCACCTCACGTGCCTTCCGCAACGATCAACTTGGTCTGTTGTACCAGGAACTGTGTGCTCTCACAAAATCGCAAAAGGCCCTGCCCATGAACAGCGGCGCTGAGGCCGTTGAGACCGCCATCAAGGCGGTCAGAAAATGGGGTTATCTGGTCAAAAGTGTCCCTCAAGACAAAGCCGAAATCATCGTGTGCGCCGACAACTTTCACGGCCGCACCACAACGATTGTGGGCTTTAGTACTGACCCCGTAGCCCGCAATGATTACGGCCCTTTCACACCGGGTTTCAAGATCGTGCCGTTTGGCGATTTTGCCGCACTGGAGAAGGCCATCACACCAAATACCGTGGCCTTTATGGTCGAACCCATTCAGGGCGAGGCGGGAGTGCTCATCCCACCGGCAGGTTACCTCAAACAAGTCAGACAGCTTTGCACCGCCAATAAAATCGTGTTGATTCTCGACGAAATCCAAACAGGTCTAGGGCGCACAGGCAAAATGCTGGCCGAAGAACACGAAGGCATTGAATCCGATCTGACCACAATCGGCAAGGCCTTATCCGGCGGGTATTACCCGGTCTCTGCTGTGATCGGCAAAAGTGAGATTCTGGATGTCTTCAAACCCGGCGAACATGGCTCAACTTTTGGCGGCAACCCTTTGGCCTGCGCAGTTGCGAGAGCATCACTCAAGGTGCTGGTAGAAGAAAAACTGGTTGAGAATGCCGCCGAGATGGGTGCGTATTTCATCAAGGGACTGCAAAGTTTGAATAGCCCGCACGTCAAGGAGGTTCGCGGCCGGGGACTGATGATGGCCGTAGAGCTTAAACCTGAGGCAGGCGGAGCCCGCAAATATTGTGAGGCCCTGCAGACCAAAGGTTTGCTCTGCAAGGAAACTCACGTCAACACCATCCGCATCGCTCCCCCGCTCGTCATCACCAAGGAAGATGTGAATTGGGCGTTGGGGAGGATGGAGAGCGTGTTTCGTGGATCGTGAATCGTGGATCGTGAATCGTGAATCGTGAATCGTGAATCGTGGATCGTGGATCGTAGTTAGTCATTGCGAGCCCGTTCGTCAGGGTTCAGGGCGAAGCAATCCAGTCCCTGCGTACTTTCTGGATTGCTTCGTCGTACTATGCCATGAACCAGCTCATGGCTTCGTCCTCCTCGCAATGACGATTCACGATCCACGATCCACGATTCACGATTCACGATTCACGACTCACGATTCACGCAATTTTTGGAGTGCCTATGCCCCGTCATTTTTTACATGTTACCGATTTTACCAAAGATGAAATTCTCGCCACCTTTGATCTGGCCAAGGAACTCAAGGCCAAATTCAAGCGCAAAGAGGATTATAAGCCGTTCAAGAACATGAGCCTGGCCATGATCTTTGCCAAGCCGTCCGCCCGCACCCGCATTTCGTTTGAAACCGGGTTTAACTGGATGGGCGGCCACGCGCTGTATCTGGGCCCCAACGATATTTCGATTGGCAAGCGTGAGGCCGTCAAAGACATCTCGCGCGTGATCTGCGGTTATAATCACATGATCATGGCCCGCCTCTTTGATCACGCCCATATTCTGGAACTGGCCGAGTACGCCTCAGTGCCCGTTGTGAATGGGCTCACCGATTTCAATCACCCCTGCCAGATCATGGCCGACATGTTTACAATCTGGGAAAAACGGGGGCATCTGAACGACCTCAAAATTGTTTATGTCGGTGATGGCAATAATATCGTACATTCCTTTTTGGGCATGGCCATGAGACTGCCCTTTCATTTTGTGTGCGCGTGTCCCAAAGAATATCAACCGGACCACGATGTCGTCGCCAAGGCGCAAAAACAGGGGCTTTCAAAGATTGAGATCAGCCATGACCCTGTGAGTGCCGTCAAAGACGCCGATGTGATTTATACCGATGTGTGGGCCTCGATGGGTAAAAAAGAAGAGGCCGATGAGAGAGAAGCCTTTTTCAAAAACTTTCAGGTCAATGAACAACTCATGGCCAAGACCGGCAAAAAAACTTTGTTCATGCATTGCCTACCGGCAGAGCGTGGACGCGAAACCACCGATGGCGTGATGGAGGCCGATACGTCGATCGTGTTCGTGCAGGCCGAAAACCGCATGCATGTGCAAA
The DNA here is from genome assembly GCA_964526915.1 of uncultured Nitrospirales bacterium. GTDB lineage: Bacteria > UBA10199 > UBA10199 > UBA10199 > JADGCS01 > JAHJDR01. Next base: position 22,807 of record CAZGMS010000075.1, on the reverse strand, counting down.
ACGCGATTATGGTGAAACTTAAAAGCTAACAGCTGAAAGCTCCCACCTGCACCAAGGTTCCGGTGGGCAGGCAAAGCTGAAAGAAAAACAATTGTTTCAATTCTCAACTGCTTCAACAGACAATTGGCAATTGATGTAGTTGATCATTGAGACAATTGAAGCAGTTTTTTTGCCTTAAGCCTTACGCCTTGGGCCTTAAGCCAATTTTATTTAAGGAGACAAATCATGAATCACGAAAAAGTCATCATCATGGGGGCCGCAGGCCGCGATTTTCACAACTTCAACACCTATTTCAGGGACAATCCCCGCTATCAGGTGGTGGCCTTCACCGCCACACAAATCCCCAACATTGAGGGTCGCCTTTACCCGCCCGTGCTGAGCGGGAAGGCATATCCCAATGGCATCCCGATTTTTCCTGACTCTGATCTGAAACATTTGATCCAGGAACACAAAGTCGATTTGGTGGTGTTCTCGTACAGCGACATCACTCACTCCACAGTCATGCACAAGGCCGCCATTGCCAACGCCGCTGGGGCCGACTTCATGCTGGTCGCGGCGACATACACCATGCTCAAATCCACCAAACCAGTCATCTCCGTCTGTGCGGTGCGCACTGGTTGCGGCAAATCCCAGACCAGCCGCGAGGTCATGCGCATTTTGCAGAATATGGGCAAAAGGGTCGTGAGCATCCGTCATCCCATGCCTTATGGTGACCTGACCAAGCAGATTGTACAACGTTTTGCCAAATACGAAGATTTTGATCACTACGAATGCACGATCGAGGAACGTGAGGAATACGAACCCGTCGTAGACATGGGATCAGTCATCTTTGCTGGTGTAGATTATGAAAAAATTCTGCGTGAGGCGGAAAAAGAGGCCGATGTGATCATCTGGGACGGCGGCAATAACGACACCCCCTTCATCGCACCCAACATCAACATTGTGATTTTTGACCCACACCGTCCCGGACATGAGCTGGCCTATCATCCCGGCGAAACCAACATGCTCATGGCCGACATTGCGGTCATCAACAAGGTAGACAGTGCTGAGAAACAGAATATCGAGATCGTCAGACAGAATATCCAGACCCACAACCCTCGTTGTGAAATCATTATGGCCGATTCACTGATCAAGGTCGACAATCCTGAACTCATCAAGGGCAAAAAAGTCTTGGTGGTTGAAGACGGCCCCACCCTCACACATGGTGACATGCAATACGGCGCGGGCATCATTGCGGCCAAACAGTTTGGCGCCGGACAGATTGTGGATCCCCGGCCCTACCTCGTGGGCACGATCAAGGAAACCTTCGAAAAATACCCACACATCGGCACCTTGCTCCCGGCGATGGGCTACAGCAAACAGCAGATTAAAGACATGGAACAAACCATCAACCGCTGTGAGTGTGATCTCGTCTTGTTCGCAACGCCAATCAATTTGACCAGCCTCGTGACCATCAACAAGCCCACCATGCGTGTGGGGTATGAGTACAAAAACCACGATGCGCATACGCTGGAAGACGCCATCAAGAAGAGACTGAAATAGGAGACTCAAAGGTAATGATTCTGTACCTTTCCCACCTTAAGACTGATAGATTACACTCAAAGTTCTATTCCATCACTTTCGTGCACTCTGCGTACGGTTTATCATCACGATAGGCCGTGCAGATGTGCTTTTCGCAACGTGGGTATGTGCCCTCACCAACGCACCCATCTTCACAGGCATCCTTGTTGCCATTAGTGTTATTCCATGATCTATTCACCGCGCCGTGCGCACAATGCATGAGGCAGTCTGTATTGCGGTCACAGGAGAATTTGGTCAACTCCAGGGGATAAGGCGGTTGTATATTTTGCCCACGTGAACAATGGGCCGCATATTTCCCAAACTGAAACGTGGCGCAAATCTTGTTCACACAACGCACGCTAGACGTGGCTGGTCCGTCACAGCCGTCCAGACACTCGGTTTTGATGGCAAACTCCTTGCTGTACCAGGTGGCATTGACCGCCCCTTGCGAACAGGAGTTCATGCAGTCCGCATCCTGCTCACACGCGTATTTGGCAATGTCCTTGCCAAAGCAAGTGCAGTTAAAAAAAATGATTGTGAATAGAACAATAAAAAAATATTTTGTTTTCATAAAATAATGCGACTGCCCGCTGTGGTGACAGATGCCACGCGGGCAGTCTTTGTTGTGCGCTCCCGAATTATTCAACAGTCAGGTACTGAGGGATACTGAAATTGCTCCCATCACTGGCGATCAGATCATCGTCTGTGCTTTCAAAGAATTCCTTTTCTTCGAACACCACAGGGATTTCCGGATCAAGTTCAAAGGGAAATTCTTCATCCGCCCAGGCGTACGCCGTTTCCAGCGCAGAACAGTTGACCTCTTCGGTCTGTGTGGGCAATCCGCCATCGACACTCACCAGACAGAACGTATCTGTGCCTTCGGGTGCCAGCGAAGACAGGTCGGTGTTGACCGAAAACAGGGAATACTCACCGTCACCGTAACTCCCGCGACCAGAGGTCTGCGTGGTGATCTCCCACACATCTTCTTCACCCTCACCCACGCCTTTATCGTACTTGGTCACCGTAAAATCACCCGTGCCCGCCGTGGGGTTGCCGTCATCATCAAGATCAACCTGTCCGGTAATCCGGCTACGACTCTTGAAATAAATATCGTCGTCGGTGTCCGCGGTTTCATCGACCCCCACATAAAGTGATGCCTGGTTGTACTGCAGATCCAGAAACGCTGTGGTGGTTTCGCTTTCGCTAGAGTCAGCCTCAGCATAGGTGGACATGATCACCGACAAATTGTGAATCTGAGTCCCCCTCTCCTCAACCACATTGGCATTTTCTGTCCACGCATCGGTCATGTTGACCACACGAACCACCCCGCTTTCATCAACACCATAGAGGGTTGCCAACTCATAGCTGATCACTTCTTCGTTGGCCCCGCTGGAGTAGGTGGAAACACAGTCATAATAACGGTCATCGCTTGTGCCATTAGCGATCTCCCCGTAAAAGGCGATCTCGATGGTATCACCCTCATCAAGTGGAGTAGCACCTTCGCAGGTAAAATCGGGATCACTCTCTGCCAGACCGGAAAGATCGTTTTGAAAGTCATCGATCAATACGCGAAGCTTGGTCACGACCCTGGGTTCTTCATCGGGACTGCCAAAGACATCGGTGATCACGTAGGCATTGTTGCCGGTCATGTACTCGGTCCACAGCTCGGTATCTCCATATGTCAGATATTCTGCCGGTGCAGAAACCGAGGGATCAACAGAGCTGGCGTTGATTTCGGGAATCAGAACCTCTGCCGCGCTCCCAAAATGGCTGACCAGATTGGCATAGACCCCTCCTGTATCAGTAGACCCTGTCTCGGTCCCTCCCAACCCGCCTCCGCAACCAGCCAAAATCACCAATGTCGCCATCACCAAACTGTAATTAATTTTTTTCATATTATCTCCTCTCGTTTCTTCATTTTACATTTTACATTTTTCATTCTGCATTTTGCACTCTGCATTTTGCACTCTGCATTTTGCTTTCCCCTCACCCATTACCCATTACCCTTTGACCCTTCCTCCCTGCGACTCTGCGCTTCCGCGACCCTTCTCCCCCTCCCATCACCCATCACCCCTTCCTCGTCACCGGATAAAACTGCATATTCAACTGCACCACTTCGTCCGGTTCGGTATCGGCCGATACCATTCCCAGAATCTCTTTGCGAAAATCTTTTATTCTGGCCCTGATTTGCGCGATCCTGTTTTTTTTGACACCCAAAGTCAGGGTGCTCACATCACGGTCCTTGGTGGACAGTTTGTCCATCACCGCCTTTGAGAGCTCAAGAATGCTTTTGTGATAATTATGCACAATCACCGAGGTCAACTCCGCACCCGTAGATACAATGGCACTGGACTGCTCATAACCACGCCCCTTTTTTTTGATGAACCCCAACTCCAACAGGATTTCCATGGATTTTTTGCAAAGCTGTGGCGACACAGTAGGATACAATCGTTTGGCCAGCCATTCCGGGGTTCCATCAAAGTCGGCAGAGCAAACCAGCTCACGAATGACGGGATGATACCAGGCAGAATAATATTCGTATTGTTTGGCCTCAATGGGAGTCGCCTCGGTGAACTTTTTGCACTGCAAGAGTCTTTCGAAATAGAGACTTTGTTCGTCGTTGGTTCTGGACTGATTGAAATAAACGAGATTTCTGAAAAATTCTTCTTCTTGTCTGCCCAGCCCCAACCCCTTTACCACCCTGGTCACACTGTGATCGGTCAAATTGCGCTTGCCGCTCATCACCAGCATCAAGAAATTGCTAGTATTAAAACCGGCCTGTTTGCAAAAATACCGGTGAGAAAAACCCCTTTGCGTCTCTTTGGCTCGCGCAAACCAATCTTTAAGGTAGGCCCTGTAATCCCGATAGCCAAAAATGTTGATGGTGGTTTTCTGCTTTGCCATGACCCCATCATACCACCAACATGTGTTCAAGTACAACTGATTAAAATTGATTTAGTGTTCATTTGAACACATGATAAAGCCTATCTTACTGTTATTATAAATGTTTTATATTTGCTAAACACTGTACTCTGTATTGTTTTGAACACAGACTCAACAAGCTTGTTAAATATTTTTGGGGCATTTACGCTTGCACTCCGAAAACAACCCTTTCCATGGTGTCTGCCACTTTTCTCAGTAAATTCAAATCCTGATCTGTAACAATGCGCGCAAACGAGGGGTCTGTTTCAATACGATTTGCAAAGTCCCTCATTACTTTGGGGAGTGCTTGCAAAGACTCCATTGACCTGACGAGAAACGCCGGGGTCACATGAGGTGGTTGATCAACTAAAGACAAATTCAACAAACGAGGAAACGCCACTTTTTGTTCTTGCGCCACAGCCAACGGTTGAAATCTCTGCAATGTTGGCTTCTCGCCCTGTCCCCAAGTCATCAAACCCTCGCCCGTCAAGACGTGGCTTCTATGATACACACTGTCTAATAACGGATAGACACCCTTTCCTTGAGGGATGTAACTATTTGAACCATCGAGGGCAACAGAGCATGCCCTCCCCCACTGCCCCGGCACAGCCAGTGACAATTCGTGAGACACAGGGCCCAGAGGGGGCAATGTTAATCCAGTCATCATGTCATCACCTTTGGTCGATCTTCGTCACCAGCACCCCATAAGTTTCCACAATTCTCATTAATTTTATATTCACAGTAACCCATTGATATCTTGAGATCATCTCCGGATATTCTCATGAATAATGCGCTTTGTGTGGCTTTACAACAAAACCACCGACAAAACCAACTGTTTCGTCAGACAAGAGTCCCCCTCCAAAACACAAAGGTTGCAATATACATCATAATTATGTATAATGATGCTATCTGATGCATAATGCATCTACTTGCAGGAGAACTCATGCAACGCACATCCATCACCATCAAGCCCACTCTTTTACAGACCCTGAACAAACTGGCTACCGATGAAAATAGGCCGCTCTCCAACCTCATAGAAACCATCCTCATCCGTTATCTGGCCGAGGCATTCTTTGTGGATGATTTTGAGATGGATGAAATCCGGCAAGACACTGCTCTGCAAAAAAATATCAAATCCTCTCTCAAGGAATACAAAAAGAAACAGGGGCAATTTGTTTAAAGGACGATCAGAAGCAGTAAGGGGCGAGGTTTATGTCGTATCGAATATTCGAAACCCGAACATTTCAAAAACAGCTTCATCAGGCACTCAAAAGTGGCGGCTATAAAAAACTGGATCGCAAAATCCGTGAATACGTTTATCCCTTATTGCGCGCAGAACCACATTTTGGAATGCAGATCAAAAAGCTGAAGGATTTCGATCCGGAAACCTACCGGTTTAGAATCGGGGATTTCAGGCTGTTCTACTCGATAGATGAAGAAGATAAAGTAGTTGTGGTCACAGCCATTAAATTACGGGGGTCAGCGTATTAAAACTATTTTCATTGGGCCTTCTTGGGATAATGCGACAGGGCCAGGCGGTTAAAATCCGGATCAAAAAAATACAGCGAATACGGGGTTTGTTTTTGAATTTTGATTTTCAACTGCTTCAGATGAGCCAGCCAAGCAGACCGATCCTTGGGTTTGATGGCAAAGGCTGTCAAATGCCAGCCTGCAGGGTCATCAGAAAATTTACGGGGTTGTTTTGGGCAAACGCGTTTTTGTGTGGACCGCTCTATCATCAAAATGGTGGCACCAAAACGCAACCAGACCGAGACCAGCTGACCACGCTCATCGTAGCGTTCGGCTGTGGGTTTGATTTTGAATAAGCGGCAATAAAACGCCTTTAATTTGTCGCAATCATGCGTCTTGAGGGCAAGATGATGCAACAGAACTTTTGATGTCATAGCGCAAGTCACACCTCCCCCTGTTCTCTCAAATAATCACCCAACAGTTTGTCGGTGGCCTGAATGTGATTGATCAACCAATCCCCCAAAAAAACCAGCGCCTCCTCACTCACAGAAAGACTCCCCGCCGCAATATCGTCCCTGAATTCTTTGACCTTCCTTGTAAAACTGTGATGGATTTGCAGATGCGCATCGTACTGTGGGTAGCCATATTTGTCCATCAGGGCCTCTTCCATCCCAAAATGATCCATCAAATACTCCGCGAGTTCCATGATCAAATCACCCTGCATGGCAGAGCCCTGACCCTTGCCCACAGCCGCATCGAGATGATTGATGAGATTGATGAGCTTTTTGTGTTGCTCATCTATCTTTTGAATCCCCACACTGTACGAACTGTCCCATGTGATTTGTGACATAATGTGTTTTCCTCATCAATATGTAGCATTCGAATAATCCGCCATTTTGGGGTGATACGGGAAGCTATTATTTTTGACTGAGTCCCGTACTCGGGACGGAGCGAGCTTGCGAGTGAAAAGTCAAAAAAATAGCGCCCCGTAGCAGGACCCCAAAATGGTAGGCGACATTGTTAAAGTTGCATCGCACTACACACTTCAATGGTCTCCTCCGCCTCTCTCATGATGCGATCGAACAAATCCGCAACAGACGGGATATCGTGCACCAATCCCACACCCTGTCCGCAGGAAATGACCCCCACATCCAGATCGCCCTTTTCGTACATCAGTTTTGCCTTGGCCCCCGCCGCGGCTTGATAAATTTCAGCAGGATCAGGATCACCCCGTTCGATCTCCAATACCCGTTGCGCGGCCTTGTTGTTCCAAACACGGTGCGTGCCGCCCAGTGAGCGCATGATGAGGACCGTATCTGTTTCTGTGGCGCTCACCAATGCCTGCTTGATGTTCTCATGAATCGGACATTCCTTGGTGGCCATGATCCTCGTGCCAACGATGGCCCCTTGTCCCCCCGCCGCCAGCAGTGCCGCCAACCCGCGCCCATCGGACACACCACCACCAGCGATCACGGGAACGTTGATCTCATCAACAACAGTGGGCGTCATCACAAATGTGCCGATATCAAGTTTGCCTGTGGCCCCGCCATTTTCATACCCCACCACCTCGATCATATCGGCGCCCAGGCTCACTGCCTTTTTGGCATAACGCAACCCGGCGCATTTATGAATCCAAACCACACCCGCTTTTTTGAATAACGGGACATATTCCTCAGGCGCCGCGTGACCTGAGGTTTCGATGATGCCCACACCTTCATCGAGCATGATTTTGATGTAACTCAACTGATCGGTGGGCTGCAGTGCCGGAAATAAATTGACATTCACGGCAAAGGGTTTTTGCGTGAGTTTTTTTGTGAGCTGAATCGCTTCTTTCAGCGTTTCGGGTGATTTGTAAATGGCACTCGCGAGAATCCCTAGGCCACCCGCGTTCGAACACACTGCCACGAATTCCGGCGTGGTGATGTTCATCATGGTACCAGCGAAAATCGGGTATTTAATATGCAACCGTTCTGTGATCTTGGTTTTAATCATGAGTCACGTCGAACACAGCGCGAAATAGGGGTCAAGAATTTTTCTTCATTCATATCTCAGGGCCTCAATGGGATTAAGCCGAGCGGCCTTTTGGGCAGGCCAAAGACCAAAACCCAACCCCACCAAAACCGAAAATACTGTTGCCAGCAAAATGGAAAACACAGAGACGTGTGTGGACCAACCGGCAACATAAGATAAAAGTTTGGCTGAGGCTGTTCCAAAAACAACACCGATCAACCCCCCAGTCACAGTCATCAATACAGATTCAGTGAGAAATTGAAAAAGGATATCGTTGCGACGTGCCCCAATCGCCTTTCTCAAACCGATCTCCTTGGTGCGTTCAGTCACCGAAACCAGCATGATGTTCATGATGCCAATGCCACCCACCAAAAGAGATATCACCGCAATGAATCCCAAGAGCAGGGTCATGGTGCTCGTGACGCTTTTCAGCGCCTGCTGGATCTCTGCCATGTTCATGATGTTGAATGAATCCTTGTTATCCTCACTCAAACGATGACGTTTAACGATAAGTGTTTTGATGGCATCACTTGTTTGATCCATCCAATTCATGTCATCAACTTCCACATCAATTGAATCCGTATAATTTTTGCCCAATACCCGGTACATGGCCGTCGTGAGGGGAATGATGACCATATCATCGCGATCGCCACCTGGCCCCATCCCTTTTGTCGGCAAAACGCCAATCACCTCAAAATTGATGCGGTTGATCTTGATCGTCTTCCCCACTGGGTTTTGATTATTAAAAAGCTCATCCACAACCGTCAGCCCCAACAAAACCACTTTTTTGCGTGACGTGTTGTCTTCTTCCACAAAAAAATTACCCAAAACAGGCTGCAAAGATTGAATGCTCTGATAGGCAGGATCCACCCCGCGGATCTGTGTGTTCCAATTTTTGTCCCCATACACCAACTGGCCTCGCCCCGAGACTGATGACGACACATTTTTTACATGATCGAGTTTGGAAATTGCCTGCGCATCCTGCAAGGTAAACCTGGTGATCGCACCCGATTCCAGGCTCACACCCCCCATGTGATGCGCTCCCGATCTGATCGTGAGCACGTTGGTGCCCAAAGACGACAGGCGTTCAGACATGGATTCCGTGGCCCCCGCACCCAACGCCAGCATGGCAATGACAGACGTGACCCCAATGAGAATACCCAACATGGACAAAAGCGATCTTAACTTGTTTGAAAAAATGGACCGAAACCCCTGTTTGAAGTTATCAACAAGTTCAGTGGGTGTGAGAAATTTTCTTTGTTGTTTTACGATCACCGGCCCTTTGAGGTTTTCATCTACCGATTTCTGATTGATGCTGGCACCGCGAACCGCCTTCGGGTTCAGAATTTCATCTGCCACGATTTTTCCGTCTCTCATGCGGATGATACGCGTGGCCTGTGCACCAATTTCCATTTCGTGTGTGACCATGACGATGGTTTTTCCGGCTTCATTCAGTTTTTTGAGAACACCCAGGATGTCTTTTTCGCTCTGCGTGTCCAGATTGCCTGTGGGTTCATCGGCAAAAATGATGCGTGGATCATTCACCAATGCGCGGGCGATGGCCACCCGCTGTTGCTGTCCACCCGAGAGTTCATTGGGTTTGTGGTTCGCGCGGTCTGCCAGCCCCACATCCTTAAGTTTTTGACTGGCCGTTTCTTTTACCTGTGAACTGCCGCCGTAAATGAGAGGCAATTCAGCGTTTTCCAGCGCTGTCATGCGCGACAATAAATAAAATTGCTGAAAAACGAACCCTGCATTTGTGTTTCTTAAACTTGCCAAATCATCATCGTTAAGTTTTGAAACATCGTAGCCATCAAAATAATATTGACCGGAATCAGGACGATCCAAAAACCCCAGGGTGTGTAGAAGTGTTGATTTTCCCGAACCAGAAGGACCCATGATCGCCACAAATTCACCGCGTTCAATGGTCAGGGAAACACCTTGCAAGGCACGCACCTCCGTATCGCCCATGACATAGGTCTTGTTGATGGTTTTGATGTCTATAAGAGGGATGTTCATTGCAACATCATTTCAAAGTCCGTCATTGCGAGTCGACCTGAGTTTAGCGAAGGACGACGTGGCAATCCAAATATTGATTCATTTTTTCTTTTCAAAATTAGGCATGAAGGGATTTTTGCCAGTAGACTTTTTTTGGCTCAACACACCATCTTTGTTTTGCAAAAGCACCACATCGCCCTCAGTCAGCCCCTGAGTCACTTCAACATTTTCCCCATCTGTAAGACCTAAACTGATTTTTCGTTGTTCCTGTTTTGCTGTTTGGGCATTCAATACCAATACAAAATCCTCGCCACTTTGTGAAATCACTGCGGAATGAGGAATCAACAGGGCGTGGTCATTGTTTTTTTCAAAAAAATCTACCGTGGCGCTCATGCCCGAACGAAACACAGCTGGAATCTCCTGTGGCAAAACATCCACCTCATAAATCGTCACATTATTCACCACTGTGGATTCAAAAGAGATGTGATCCACCAGCGCAGCGGTCACATTCTGAGGGTAGGCATCAAGACGTATTTGAGCCGTCTGCCCCAAAGCAATGCGTCCCAAGTCCACTTCATCGATCTGCGCCTTCACAATCAAACGATCCGACAACACCAGAACAGCATCACCCGTCACCACAGTTTGACCGGGCTCTACCGAGCGAACGATCACCACACCATCAATGGGCGCCAATACCGGTGTGGCCAGATAAACGTCCTGCCAATACTTCAGTTCCTGATCACTTTTGAGCCTCGCAGAATCGAGCAGGGCCACACGCTCCGTGGAACTCATGAGCGCCAACACGTCACCTTTCTTGACACTTTGACCCTCCACAACCAGAATATCTTCAATCCGACCGGCAACAGGAGGTTTGAGTTCCAAACGATTCTGTGGGACCACAGTGCCCGTGGTGGACACAACGGATTGGATCACGCCATAGACCGGAGAGATTGTCCGCATGGCCAGCACGTCATCCTGTTTTTGACACGCCATTTTGACAACGACAATGCCCACAAGACAGAAGAAAACAAGGCCAATTAACTTTTTATTGTTTTTCTGCAACATGTAACGACTCCCCTTGTGCCTGCCTCCAAGCGGCTTCGGCCGACAACACATCGGTCTTGGCCATGAGGTGTGCCTTTTGCGCGTTCACCAGATTGTCCTCAATGATGGTCCATTCGTTGAAGGACACCAGCCCCGTGGCATATTGCGCTGAGGCAATTTTGGACCGTTCCACTGCAGCAGCCAAATACTTTTGCTGAACAGAATAAGAATCAATGGCATCCTGCCACTTGGTCCACGACTCTTGCAAAGTGTACACCAAAGAGTTGTGAACACTCTGCTCTTTGGCCAATGACTGTCTATACTGGGCCCTGTTTTTTTGAATCTGATGAATTTGTTTGCCCCCTTCAAAAATGGGCATGGTCAGGTTAAGGCCTGCAGACCACTGTATTTGATCGGGTGGCCAATCAGAGGATGTCTGACTGACAGATGTATTGAGGGAAATATCCGGCAACAAATCCGACTTGGCTGAATTCAAGACATATTGGTTCATCTCTTTTTGTGCTGTCACCTGTTTCAAAAACGGATTTTGATCGGCCAGTTGTTCAAAGTTTGGACGCATCCTGTTTCTCATGACAGACACCATGGTTTCTTTGACGCGAATCGGGGTTTTTTCTATTCTGCCCAAAGTTTTTAGCAACAGTTGTTGGGCCAACAGCAGGTCACGTTGCGCCTGGGTCACGGAGACTTCTGCTTGTAAAAGATTAGCCTGCGCCGTGAGGAGCGACCCCTTGTGTTCCCTGCCGGCCTGGTAACGGAGCTCGATCAGTTGATAATTCTGCCGGCGCCGTGAAGCGATGCTTTTCGACAGAGTCACCAATTCCTGTTCCTTCAGAAGTTCCACAAAGGCTGACCTCAGTTGCAATCTCACATTGGCTGAGACAACAACATCACCCCAGGTAGCGGCAGTCACATCTTTTACAGCGGCTTGAACATCATAAACTGTTTTGAAACCGTCAAAAAGCAATTGCCCTGCAGTGATACCAAATGAGTAGCCGTTGGGCGACCGACCTGTGCCGCCTGTGCCTGCAAATCCACCAACCATTCCCTCACCCTCTGACCAGTTTTTTTGACCCGTTGCAGAGATTTGCGGGAGCAAACCTGCCTGCGCAAGGTGCTTGTCTTCTTTTTTGATTTGAATGTCTTGTTGACTGGCTACGAGATCAGGGTTGTTTTGCGTTGCCTCGTTCACACAATCCTGCCACGTGAGCGTTTCAATGGGCTCAGCGCGGACGGCAAAGCAGAATAAGCAGATCAAGGTAATGGGGACAATATGTGAAGTCACAACTCTCATTGGATGTCTCAGCGCTTCTTGCCCTGAGCTTGCCTGCGGTGAGCTCGTCGAACCTGTCGCAGGGTTGCGCTTTTCTTTCTTTTCTTTGAGAACTGACTCAATTGCGAAACATGGCTCTCAAGTTTTTGCATCATGTCTTCCATCTGAGACATCGGGATGAAGGTGAAGAATTTCTTTTGACCCGGGGGGCCAGACATCACCAGCAGGCGGTCCCCCGCCTTGATTTTGTATTCGGCCCTGGCCTTGTTGGGAATGACCACCTGCCCTCTTTCGCCCACCGTCACCAGACCGTAGATTTCTGAAAATTTGTTCATGCGTTGCCCCTCATGAATACGCTAAATATGATTTGTATGAATAGTATGATTAGTGGAAATTGGCAAGTGAAATGCGTGGGTGGGTCTGGGTCAACTGATTTAAATTGTATTTTGACTTGTTATTATGTAGATATGCCTACCGTAAAAAAAGGAGGCATTATGCAACATAAATATATCCTCAGTTTAGGTTTGTTATTTTCTATCGCTGGCCTTGTTGCCTGCGGCAATTCATCCACACCAACTCACAGCTCTGATTCGGGCATCGCCATCAACGGGATCGTCACGTCAAATGGAGATCTCTCCTTAAGCGGCTTGCCTCTGGGCATACAGTATGCGGCACCTGCATCCTGTCCGGACGATCAAAGTGGGGGCTTGGCCGTCAACCTCTCTCCCATTGACGGCTCATTCAAAATAGCCACCAAACACGTACGTCTCTTGATGGCAGACAGTGACGACCATTTCGAAATGACAGCCTGTACCAATGACACCGCCACCGATGCCGAAACCAATATGGTCACCCTGAGTGATGCCTCTACGGCCATCTGTGACCTCGACGAAATCCCCGAGGAGGCCCTGGCAACCTACGACGGAATGGAACTGGCCGTATATTTTATTGAGATGACTGTCTCCATGATTGTGCCTCAGATTGCCGACGAAAAGGCCGACTACAGACTGCGCATCTATTTCAACAATGACGAGGAAAACGGTATTTTGGCTCGCGACGTTCTGGTGTATGATGAAGCCCAGTCCCTGTGGGGTTGGGTCGATTGGGACGATTTAACCCAACTGGCCTATGTGGGGGTCGACGCGCGACCCAACAGTCTCCTGGACGGTTTTGCCAACGATGAGTTCTGGTGTGCGGACTGTGCCGTGACTCCGGAGCTTTGCGCCGCCGATGAGGCTGAGTGGAGAGTCTGCTCTGCCGACAATCCCACCTGGAGCTACAAAGATCCTGTCACTATCAGCACGGAAAACACCAACGATGGGGTCAGCGGAAGCGACTTCTCCATGAGTGGGACGTTCACCATCGCAGACGCCACCGAAAGCCATACCATCACCATGGCGTTCGACGTTGCCAACACCCTCTCTGTCTGGGAGGCCGAGGAAGACCTCGACGACGTGGAACACACGCTGGACATCACGCGGGATTGCGGTTTTCATCCCCTGTTCCCCTCTGTCACTGTGACGGATGCAACAGAATAAGATTGCCACTGACAGTTCAATAGAATCATGGTTCTCAAACCCGAAATCTACATCAGCACCGATGTTGAGGCCGATGGGCCGATTCCCGGAATAAACTCCATGCTAAGTTTTGGTTCGGCGGCCTATAGGCTGGACAAGACCATCGTCAGCACATTTGAAGCCAACCTGGATCTTCTCCCCAGCGCCATCCCTTGTCCCAAAACGATGCAATGGTGGCAAACAAAACCGGAGGCGTGGCAGGCTTGCCGCCAAAATCTGCAATCTCCCGAAAAAGCAATGCACGCTTATCTGCTCTGGCTCAAGAATCTTCCGGGAACACCTGTCTTTGTTGGTTATCCCGCCGCCTACGATTTTATGTTCGTCTATTGGTATTTGATTCGTTTCACAGGCGAAAGCCCGTTTTCGCATTCGGCTCTCGATATTAAGACGCTCGCCATGACACTTTTACAAACAGGTTACCGACAAGCCACCAAACGCCACATGCCCAAAAGCTGGTTTGATCCCCTCCCCCATTCGCATAAAGCACTTGATGACGCCATTGAACAAGGCGCACTGTTTTGTAACATGATGAAAGAACTTGGCTATAAAAATTCAGCCTAGCCCATTGACCTGCCCAGTGCTGTAGGAGTAGTGCTGACAGCACACCTATGAGAGACATCATGCTCAGACCGATCGATCGGGCCGGTTATCATTTATCACTTCCCGATGACCAAAATCGTCCTCCAGAACAAAACGATTCACTTGCAAACGACATCATCGATTTTTGTTCTGACTCCCCACTGACAGGCTCACTCAAATTGATCCTTGACGGAATCGGCAACCACAACGGACTTGCGGACAGGGCTGATCTGAAACTCTTCTGTGCCCCGCTGGGACTCAATCCCAAGGAAATGACTTACTCCCTTTTGGAGCAAACCATCATCAATCATTACTTCAATCAATATGATGCAGATCATTTTGTAGGCAGGACGTACCCGCAAGCCTGGTCTGTGCTTGCGCCCTACGTAAAAACACCGACGCAAGAAACATCTGAGCCCAAAAAGTATCGTGCCTCCTTGCGTTGGCTGGCCGCACAACTCACCGCCGGTCCAGATATTTTTGTATTGCCACAATGGATTCCTGTGCCCAATCAGTCCGGATCATTGCTGATATTCACTTTTGAAAACAAGGATCGGAATTTGTCAGCAGAAGCAAACCCTCCCACCCACACAAAATACATCTTGCCGGGTGACGGGGCCATGCCCTCATTGTACGTGACTTTAGCCCTCCATGAGGTGCACAAAAACAAACAAGAACGCATTGTGGTGCTGGATTACTTTGCCGGCGAGGCCAGTGATTTGTTTGCCCCTGACACACCGCCCCTGACAGGTCTTGAATACGAACATCTTTTTGCAGACTCTTTGCACTCAGTGATACAAAGCACTTTGGGACGCCAGGAACATTTTTCATTCATTACGCACAGCGCCGGTTATTATCAAAATCTGTTCTGGTTGAAATTCTATGGCAAAACAGTGGACGCTGAAGGCCTGCCTTACTGCGACAGACTTGATGCCGTCGACGAAATGGCTGGCGCCTGGATGACAACAACCCTGCAACGTCTGATGACACGGGTTTCTGGCAAGAAAAATGCTTCCTACAACTCACTCAATGCCGGTCTCATCAAGATCCTCACCAGCGGCGATCTGGAAACAGCCTTAAAGCTCAAAAATGATCTTTTGGGAACTTTGACCATCGGCCAACACAGTCTGTTCGAAAATGATTTTGATCGCGAACAAGGACCCTATTTCGACGATCTGATCATGGATAACGAAACCATCACGGGCCTGATCCCCTCTCAGGTCCGTTATCAATACACAGTGGCCACCAACGATCGTTTCATTGACTGGGACAAAGCACTTGTCAGAGCCACACTGGATTGGGGTCGCCGGGAGCAACAACCCGTTTTTACCGTGTTGGTTGATCCAAAACACTCACCCAAACATTGCCAAAAACAACTCATCAATGAATTTTGCAAAAATGATGCTTCTGCTGAATTTGCGGACGCATCACGACCAGATCAAATCATCATCAACCGTGGCAGAATCGATGAACGCAAAATCACGGTACGCTGGATAGAAGCACCAACCAATCCCGGCGGGCATTTTTTCATGTTGCATGAAGAGATATTGAATCTGATTACAGCATCCGCATACATCCAGGGTCAAGATCGATAAGAAATCATTGTTCCATCAACACCAGCAAGAAAAGTTATCAGGCTCTGCCAGGTCTCTTCAAATGAGGGTTTGCTCGCGAGCGTCTTGACACTCGGCCAACCCTGAGTCAAAAAAACATTGTCAATCCCCACAATGGTCTCAGCAAACGATTTTGGTAACGGAGCTTTACGATGATCAAAAACATTCTGCACAGCCGCGACCAGTGCTTTTTTATCAACACACTTCGGTATCAAATGAACCAAATCGAAGATGTCCTTTGCCCGTGAGTTAGCAGAACCTCTCTGAATAAGAGTATGAAGCTTTTCTGCCACGATGTATTCCAATGGGTATATGTTCCAACACAGTGGAGGATCACCCTTCAAAATCGGAATCATTTTGGAATCAGCGTGTATCCCCGACACGCGATCACTGAAGCCAATATCAATGTGCAGCCGCGCCAGATTATGAATTTTTTTTTGTTCAGGCTCGCCAATCTGAAAAGCAAAACCGAACCGGTATGCTCCATATTGGCCTGCTTCTGTCAATTCGTTAACCTTAAGATCGCCAAACCAGAGACCATCATCCAAATCAACTGACAACACCTCACCAACCAACTCACTGATTTTCTCTTTAGAAATGGCAAGAGCCAGAGCGTCAACGTCACGCGTAAATCGCGAACTGTCATAGTTTTTCAACAACACAAATCCGCCCTTGAAAATCAGATGCTTTTGTAAAACGCGATCGTGAATCAATCGTGCGATCGCCCGCTCAAGAGCAACAATGATACGCACTTCGTTAATGCTCAATTTCTCGTTTTGTTCAACAATGCGGCGAATGCCCCGCAAGACCTTTTTCACTGTCTCTGTGTTCATACTGATCTTGCCTCCAAGTATGGCCGCAATTTGTCAAGAACACGCATTTTTTTTGCCAAGTCAAAAACATCACCCATCCTGATTCTGTTTTCTTCAACGGCCCGATTAAGTGCCGCAAGAGCCGTTTGCAGACCAAGAAGATTTTTGAACAACAAACAATCGATGAGAGTTCTTTCCACTGTGGTGATCCAGTAACCGTCCATTTTTTTTATTCCCAAATTCCATTTAGGCTTGCGTGAACGAATAAGTTTTAATTCTTTGGCCCGAACCCGTTTTTCGGTTGGAACCAAAATCCAAACCTGGTGAGAAATTTCATCAGTCAAGTGATGATATTCCAGAGCCGATAACAAACAAACAGCTGAGGGCCGGCCACAGCGAATTGTCGCTGTTTTAAAAAGATTTTCGTTCGTGCCATCATCAACGCCACTCATCACATACACGCCTCGACTAACTCTATCCAACACACCTTGTTGCAACATACGGTGTATGACCATTTTGTTCAGTCCAAGACAAGCTGCCTCTGATAGAGAAAATGGCCTTTGTGTCAACGTTTTCGGTAACAACCGCATGTTACTATATTGTCACAAATCTACTAAATGTGTCAATATGGTAATTCATGCTCTCTGCGTGGATAAGCTCATGTATCACAGTGAAACGTGCACCCACCACGGTGCACTGTATCACGCGTGCTACTGAAAACGCGATGCAAACGCGATTTAACGCAACAAATGGTTTAGACGGACAATATCTCAATAAGAAAGAATCACAACAAGGAGAACTACCATGAGTGAAACAAATGCCTGCTCGGCCCTAAAACCAAAACATAGAGATATCGCTGATCAATTGGTTAAACATCATGGTATTGCGTGCCTGACACCAAACCCAGTTTAGCTGCTTTCGGAATCGGAAAAAGAACAACTCAAATCGGTGCCCAGCACTTCGTTGTGGTCGACAAAACATCGATCAAAGTCACATGCCCGGAAGAAAAGTAAAAAAAAATATTTCACATCATCTTCTTGAACTCACCCATCAAATCCGGTTTGTTTTGCGTGAGCAGTTTTTTCACCACACCCTTGAAGACCTCCAATAAATTTCTAGTCTCTTCGGGAGAACCTGTGTCTTCCGTGCCCAAAACCACCTTTACGCCCGGACAATTTTCCTCAATGACTGATTTGTATTTATTCACAAAAGGACAGACCGCCAACATGCAAGAGGCAAAATGAATGGCATCGACGTTTCCCATGGCAACAAGAGGTTTGACCTTGTTCAATATTTTTTCGGGAGCCACCAGTGTGGGGCAACCCGTGCAACTGAGGGTCCCTACCAATTCATAAACCTGTTCGTTTTGATAGGGGGCAAAGCCGCCTGTGCGCGCATTGAAGTTTTGATGACACCCGAATGACGAACAATTGAGTTCGTTTTTCACATTCCCACAACTGATCATGGCGATTTTGGACATAAAAAACTCCTTATGTGCGGTGGGTGTACTATATGATCTCAGCCAAGACAAACAGTGATTTCGGTAACCAGTCAGTCAATGGCTCTGCGGCGCATTGCTGTTTTCAAGAGATAGTGCTTGCCAATATGACCGATCTTTGCTGGGATAAAAAAGTCGAAAAACATTTTTTTGGTATTTTTTTTGGGTGAGATCCAAATCAACGGGAGCGTATCCATGAAACGTGAACTTCGCTTTTTTGATATTTTGTGCATTGGTGTCAACGCCATCGTAGGCTCCGGTATTTTTTTGATTCCCGGCAGACTCATCGGTGGCATGGGACCCGCATCCATCCTGCTTTATGTGGTGTGCGGCTTGATGCTCATCCCCGTGGGGCTGTGTTTCGCCGAAGCCTCATCACGCACAGACCGGAGCGGGGGATCATACATTTATGTCGAAAAGGCCTTCGGCCACGGTTTGGGTTTTGCAACTGGTTGGATCGACATTGCCACAGCCCTTTTTTCGTACCCTGCCGCCGCGATCGGCCTTCCCAAATATTTGGCAACGTTTTTCCCCATTGTGGGACAAGGGATTTACCCTTACGTGATTGCTGGGATTGTGATTGTATTATTGGCGGCCATCAACATCCGCGGCATCCGACCCGGCGCCACCACAGTCAATATTTTTACAGTCAGCAAACTGGTTCCCTTGCTGATCCTCATTGGGGTGGGTGCGTGGTTTTTTAAACCCTCCGCCTTCGTCCCTTTTGCCCCGCATGGCTTTTCATCGTCCGGGGGACTCATTCTGGCCGCGCTGTTCATGTACCAAGGCTTTGAGGTTGCCCCCGTCCCTGCTGGTGAAACACAAAATCCACAACGGGTGATCCCACGCGCAGTCGTGCTTTCGATTCTGGTGTCCATCGTTCTTTATTTGCTCGTGCACATCATGTTGATCGGCAGTGGCGCCAATCTGGCAGGTTCTGAAGCACCTTTGGCGGACGCCCTGACACAACTCATTGGCCCCTACGGCGCGATGATCATCTCACTGGGCGCTGTGGTATCGATGTTTGGTTATTGTGCCGGTCTAGCGCTGGGCACGCCCCGCTACATCACTGTGTTGTGTGAGGACGGTTTTTTGCCCAAGCTTGGTGCCAGACAACACGCACGCTATGGAACACCGTACGTTGCCATCATTATTTTTTCTCTGGCCACATTTATTCTGACTCTGGTTTTGAATTTTGATTCTCTGGTGGACATTGCGGCCACCGTGATTGTCATTCAGTATCTTTTGACCTGTTCGGCCATACCTGTGCTCAGAAAAAAAGTCCCTTCATCAAAAAATACGTACACATCTCCTTTTGGACCGCTCGTACCAGTCTTGGGCATTTTGTCTTCTTTGCTTTTGATATCACAGATTCGCTGGATTGAGCTCAAGTGGGTCGCCGGCACCCTGTTCCTTGGTTACGCCTTTTCGGGAATTTATTGTCAGATCATGAAAAGGCTTAAAACCTATTCGAAACCCTGCTAAGACAACATCATCATCGCCTAACCTGAGCATCGATTTTGCCCCCATTAATAGCACACACTCGATCCAGCAATAGCGGCAAAGCCTCGATGGCATAAACAGGAAGCCGGATGATTGTGCCTGCAGAAAATTTGTGTATCTCAAACGGAGCCAGGCTCAAAAGAACACCAATTTTCTGTTCGAACTCGCGCATGTATATTTTGAGTCCCTTCAGATGAGTGTCTTTCGAACGCAGAGAGGCTTTGCATTCCAGCGGAATGGCAACAGGACCACGTTTGATCACAAAATCAATTTCGAGCCCAACAGCATTTTTCCTGAATCCACAAAGATCAAATCCCAAATTGACCAGATGAAAAGCCACAAAATTTTCTATGATGCCCCCCAATGTTTTTCTATGAGCTGATTCAGTATTTTCAAGCACCGATAGACTGGGAATGCCCGTTGTCCTCAATTTATTGAGGAGCCCCAAATCAAACAGATATCTTTTGGGATGCATGAGTGTTGTCCCCTCAGGAAAACTACCCCTTTGCTGACTCAGATAAATCATGTGCCAGTTTTCCAGACGCGTAAATATTTCTGGCATTTTTCGGTAGGCCACATCCTGATGCGAAAGCGCCTGCGAAATCTTGCTGAGGGATCCCACATGATCCGCAACACCTCGCAAAGCGTTCTCAAAAAGGTAAGCCAGTTCTTCACCAAAAACACGCATGAAATCCTGCCTGTAATTTTCAAAAATTTGGCGAATCACGGCTTCATGATTTTCATTTTTCAGATGAGCTTTGATGACTTCGGGCAAACCACCAATGGGGAGATACTCGCTCACGTGTTGCAATAAATCTTTATGCCGGAGAGGTGATATTTTTTCCAGTTGTGCCGATTCAATCAACGTCACAATTTCGGGGTTAATTCTTTTTGCACGCAGATATTCTACAAATGACAAACTCTGGATATGAACTATCGTGACACGCCCAACAGGATACCGCACATCGTGCCTAAACAGACGTGTCATCATGGAGCCCGTCAAAATGACATGAGTGTTTTGCCAATCCTCTTTCATGCCTCGAACAAAACCGCCCAGGTTTTCACTTTCTTGCGCTTCATCGATGAAAAGAACTTTGTGACTATCGGGTTCGAAACCAAAATCATCTTTTAGAAAATCTGTAAAATCATTGAAGTTACGACAAGCATCAATTTGATCTCTAGCGGCAAGATTCTTTTCGAGATTCAGTTCCAAATGAGGTATCGCATTTTCTTTCAGGCACATTTGAACCGCTGTTGTTTTTCCAACCTGACGAGGCCCTTCAACGATGATAACATTGGGGTGTTGCTTATTTTCTGATAATAATTGATGTATTTCGTTTGATTTACTTCTGTAATATTCAGACATTATTTAATTATCTACATATTTATTTATTTTTCAACAAAATAATCATACTATTATGTAATAATTTGTAAAAACGATGCAATATTATGGCATCTATATGATTTATGTAGATAATTCAATATTTAATGAGCATCTCATCATTGGAGATTTCTCGACAACAGTCAGCCTTTTACGGTGTCAATCTGATGAAATGCCGAATGGATCGCTCATGCACGGCGGTATTCAATCGGTAACCCATGTGTTTGCCATGGGCCTCTCGGACACACTCGACAACCTCACCTCCTGCCTGTGTGATCTTCTGTTTGGCATTTTCCACGTAGAGGCTCATTTTGATGCCCCACGACTCATCTTCATCGCCACTGTAGAGGAAAAACCGCCCTCCCACAAAGGGAGCCTTACCTAGACGGCCGCTCACAAAGTTTTTTAAAAAATCATCGGGGTGGGGGTTTTCGCCCGGTGCCACCACCAGATCCGTGGCAATCCCTCCTGAATGGGCGATGAAGAGATCAAAGAATTTTCTGTGGGTCAAATCAAAATAGGCCAGTTCATACGAGACGGCCGCACCGCGACTGAAACCCGAAAAGGCCACACGGCTCAAATCGTTTGAATATTTCTTTTTAACATACTGCAGGGTCTTGTCTATGATGCGATACACCTGCGACGCTGGATAATAGCGGTCGGTCTGGCGATCATGCCACTGAATGCCCACCAGCAGATACTTGTATTTTTGGGCCATGGCCAGTTCGTCCTTGATTTCCTCATAGGGGGTGCCCTGTGACCCGTGCAGGAGGACCATGATGCGTCCTTGTGTCACCTCCGGGGGAACCCACAAGACGGCAAAGCTGTGATCCTCTGGATAATTGATGACCGTGGCGCCTGCTTCAATCACACGCTGATAGCTGTGAGAGGTTTTGTAATATCCTAGATAATCTGTTTTGGACTCAGGGGTCTGAGCCAGACACAGAGGGCACCAACAAACAATCAACAAAAACAGGAAAAAGGGAATGTTTTTTTTCATTGGTCTTTCTTTGGCAACATTTCCCCACCCTGACAATGAAAAAAAATATCTCCCCATCGGGGCCATCAAAAGAGATAGCTCATTTCACTTTGACCGGTCAAACTGATAACAGCATAGGAAACAACTGGCAGGCAGCAAATTGTCAGAAGAAGATACTCGAGAGAATATGCAGATAGCGATCTTTAATTTTCTACTGCATGACAAGGACAGAACGACCTCAAAAATATCATATGAAGGATTCTCTTCTTTGTTCGATGACATATTCCTTGTTGACATGGCATCTAGGTGACCGGATCAATGTGTCTTGATGGCGAGGAATACCCTACTTTTCATTTCAATAGTCACCCGCTGGGGCCACTGAGAGATTGCCACTGAGAGATTGCCACTGAGGGGTGTGCGACATAAAATAAAAGTGGGTGATTTGAATTGAGCAGCCCCCCTCCAAATCATTCTGATCTTTACCCATAATCTGACTTGCTGGGCACAGGGAGTTCTTTTTGGGGCAACATCGTCGCAACAAAAATTTGCCAGGCCGTAGCAATATCATCC
>CAZGMS010000074.1:0-13899 GCA_964526915.1 uncultured Nitrospirales bacterium | reverse complement strand
ATGTTGCGATCGGACAAAAACAATCCACGGTGGCCCGCGTCGTGGACAGGCTCAAGCACCACGGTGCCATGGAATACACCACCGTGATCGCGGCCAACGCGTCCGACCCGGCCCCCTTGCAATTCATTGCCCCCTATTCCGGTTGCACGATGGCGGAACACTATCGCGACAACGGCGGGCACGCCCTCATTGTGTACGACGATCTGTCCAAACAGGCTGTCGCATATCGCCAGTTGTCCCTGCTCCTCCGCCGCCCACCCGGTCGCGAGGCTTATCCGGGCGACGTTTTCTACCTGCACTCTCGACTCCTGGAGCGCGCCGCCAAATTAAACGATGAACATGGGGGAGGGTCTCTCACTGCCCTGCCCATCATCGAAACACAAGCAGGCGATGTTTCGGCCTATATCCCCACCAACGTCATTTCCATCACTGACGGTCAGATTTATCTGGAAACGGATCTTTTTTACACAGGGGTCAGACCAGCTGTGAATGTTGGTTTGTCAGTATCGCGCGTTGGCGGCAACGCCCAGATCAAGGCCATGAAGCAGGTTGCTGGCACACTGAGGCTGGAACTTGCCCAATTCAGAGAGTTGGCGGCCTTCGCGCAATTTGGATCCGATCTCGACAAGACCACACAAAAACAACTGGCCCGCGGGAAGAGACTGATCGAAACCCTCAAGCAAGGGCAGTATGTGCCCATGCCTGTGAGTCTGCAGATCGTCCAGATATTCGCCACCACAAACGGTTTTCTCGATGACATAGAGGTCAACCAGGTCGGCAAGTATCTTAAAGATCTGGAGTGTTATGTGAAGGCCAACCACGTTTCACTCATCAAAATTCTCGATGAGAAAAAAGCGTTGGATGACGAAATAAAAAACGCGCTCAAAGAAGCGCTCACAACCTTTACAACAACTTTTAAAGGATAGAATAGTGACACATTCT
Source organism: uncultured Nitrospirales bacterium (assembly GCA_964526915.1). Lineage (GTDB taxonomy): Bacteria > UBA10199 > UBA10199 > UBA10199 > JADGCS01 > JAHJDR01. Next base: position 12,957 of record CAZGMS010000074.1, on the reverse strand, counting down.
TTTCGTGAACACGTAAACACGTGAACACGTGAACACATTTAATGCCCACTCTACAAGACATAAAAAAACGCATCACCTCGATTAAGAGCACACAAAAAATCACCCGCGCCATGAAAATGGTGTCCGCCGCCAAACTCCGACGCGCGCAGCAGTCTTTGAACAACCACCGTCCCTTCGCCAACAAACTGGATGAGCTTGTTGGCCTCATCCTGATGCTGTCAGACGAAAGACAAACACCCGCCTTAATGATCCCTCATGACCAGCAACACAGCCTGGACCTCCTGGTCTACACTTCCAACCGCGGTTTGTGTGGCGGCTTCAACGCCAACCTCATGCGTCACACAGAGTCTGTCCTCAAACAACTCAAGCACGACCAGAAAAAAACAACGCTCCAGATCATCGGCCGCAAGGGCCGCGCGTTTTTGACCGCCAGAAAAATCCCGATCGATCACTATTGGCCTGACTATGCCGATACCCTGACCTTTTCCCAGGCCAGCGTCCTCGCTACCGAGGCCATCAACCGCTTCACACAACACGAAAGCGATTCCTTCTCTCTTGTTTATAATCAGTTTGAGTCCGCCGCGTCTCACAAGATTGTCACCAAACAGATCCTTCCCATTGCCCTTTCTTCACGAGAGGACACGCCTGATCTTGCCCGGCAATATTGTTTTGATTTTATCTATGAACCAGACCGTATATCATTCCTGCATCAGCTCCTGCATCAATACATTGCCACACAGATATACAGGGCACATCTTGAATCCGCGGCGTCGGAACTGGGGGCCAGGATGGTGGCCATGGAAAGTGCCACGAACAATGCGGTCGATATGGTAGGCTACCTGACCCTGCAATACAATCGTGCGAGGCAATCTGCGATCACGAAGGAACTGATGGACATTGTGAATGGGGCTGAGGCCCTCAAATGAACGCCTGCTGAATGGAGACTATCATGGAACAGCAACATTTTGGACACATCACGCAAATCATCGGCCCCGCGGTCGACGTGCGTTTCGAACATGGTGAGTTGCCGGACATCGATGAGGCCATCCTCACTACCAACACAGCAATCAACGACCAGGAAAACAATCTGGTGCTTGAAGTGGCCCTGCATTTGGGCGAAGACACCATCCGCGCAGTGGCCATGGACACAACCGACGGGTTGAGCCGTGGCCTGAAGGTCATCCGTACAGGCAAACCGATCATGATGCCCGTCGGGCCCGAAACGCTGGGCCGCATCATCAATGTGGTGGGGCAACCTGTCGATGAACTCGGTCCCTTGAGGGCAAAAAAATACGCCCCCATTCACAGGCCCGCACCCGATTTCACTGAGCAGGATGTCAGGGTGGAAATGTTCGAGACGGGCATCAAGGTCATCGATCTGCTGGAGCCTTATTCGCGCGGCGGCAAGATCGGTCTGTTCGGAGGCGCGGGGGTGGGCAAAACCGTCATCATCATGGAACTCATCAACAACGTGGCCATGCAACACGGCGGGTATTCAGTCTTTGCGGGCGTCGGCGAGAGAACCCGCGAAGGAAACGATCTGTGGAACGAGATGAAAGAATCTGGCGTGTTGGCCAAGACCTGTCTCGTGTACGGACAAATGAACGAGCCCCCCGGCGCGAGGGCCCGCGTAGGGTTATCCGCTCTGACCTGTGCCGAATACTTCCGTGAGGAAGAAGGGCAGGACGTGTTGTTGTTCATCGACAACATCTTTCGATTCACACAGGCCGGCTCCGAAGTGTCCGCCCTGTTGGGCCGTATGCCCTCGGCGGTTGGCTATCAGCCCACACTGGCCACGGAAATGGGCCGTCTGCAGGAACGAATCACATCCACGGCAAAGGGTTCCATCACCTCGGTCCAGGCCATTTACGTCCCGGCTGACGATCTGACCGATCCCGCCCCGGCCACGGCGTTCGCGCATCTGGATGCCACCACTGTGCTCTCAAGGCAAATCGTGGAGTTGGGAATCTACCCGGCAGTGGATCCCCTGGATTCCACTTCGCGCATTCTGGACCCCGCGGTTGTGGGAGAAGAACATTATCGCGTGGCCAGAGAAGTCCAACAAATTTTGCAACGCTACAAAGACCTGCAGGACATCATCGCCATCCTGGGGATGGACGAACTTTCTGAGGAAGACAAACTGTTGGTGGCGCGCGCCCGCAAGATTCAAAAATTTCTGAGTCAACCCTTCCATGTGGCCGCCCAGTTTACAGGCTTAGAGGGAAAATACGTCAAGCTGGCCGATACGATCCGGGGGTTTCGGGAAATCTGTGACGGCCTGCACGATGACATCCCGGAACAGGCCTTTTACATGGTTGGGGCCATTGAGGAGGCGCTGGAAAAAGCAGGGAAGATGGAATGATAAGGACGGCTCACAGGTGAAAGGTGAAAGGCTAGGGAATGTGTCATCCCTGCGAAAGCAGGGATCCATATTTTGAATAATTCTGGATTCCTGCTTTCGCAGGAATGACATCTATGTTGAAACAATTATGATCATCCCTTTGTTTTTTTGGGTGAACACATGAACATGATCAAACTGGAAATCCTCTCCCCCCAACAAGTCATCGCTAAAGAGGTCGCCGTCAGCCAGATCGTAATTCCCGCCCATTGGGGGCAGATGTGTATTCTGCCGGGTCATACGGCGTTCACGACTTTGCTAACCAAGGGTTTGGTTCGTTACCAAGCAGGTCAGCAGACACATGAACACAATATTGAGGGCGGTTTTTTTGTGATCAAAAATAACACCGCAAGCATTTTGATTGTATGATAATATCATTTGGCTTGAAGATCGTGGATCGCTTGTGCCCGTGAGGGTAGGGATTGTGAATCGTTATCAATTGTAGCCATTGCAATTTGCCCATTGCAAATTGCTCAATTGATTCGTCCATCGTCCTTTCGTCCATCGTGTTTTCGTAAGTCTATGCCCTATGCACCCTATCCTTTTTACGTTTCCCAAATTTCTGCCTCTCTTGGGAGGACACAGCATCCACGTTTATGGTCTGATGATCGCCTTGGCGTTTCTCCTCGGCCTCGTCTGGGTCAAATACGAATCCAGAAGAATGGGGCTTGATGAAGCCAAGATGATCGATTTTGTCTTTTATTTGATGATCGCCGGACTGGTGGGCTCACGCCTTTTTTACATCTTCGATTCCGTCCCCGATTTTTGGTCGGACCCTCTCGTGTTGTTCCGCGTCTGGCAGGGGGGATTGGTGTTTCAGGGCGGTGTGATCGGTTCTGTGGTTGTGGCCATCTGGTTGACCAAAAAATACAAGCTTCGTTTCTTTCAGACAGCCGATGTCTTTGCCCCCGCCCTCTCTCTGGGACACGGTTTGGGCCGCGTGGGTTGTTTTTTTGCCGGGTGCTGTTTTGGCAAACAATGTCCAGTTGATTTCCCGCTGGGAATCACTTTCCCCCCCATCCCCAACGGGATCGCGCCTCACGATGTTCCCTTGTACCCCACACAGTTGACTGAAGTGGTCTGCGAGCTCATCATTTTCACCATCCTTTTTATTTTTCGCAAAAAAAAGAAATTCGACGGATCCGTTTTTCTGCTCTACGTCATGCTGTACTCTGTCCTGCGGTATTTCATCGAATTTTTCCGTGGTGACATCTCCCGCGGTTTTGTCATCGAGCCCTATCTTTCAAACGGGCAATTCGTTGGCCTCATTTCGATCGGTCTGGCCATTTTCTTCTGGATTTATTTGGCAAAAAGAGCCAAAAAAGCAACTTGAAGTCTGCTTGTGCCGAATAAACAAGAGGGAACTGGGGCCGAATATCGAATAATGAACAAGGAACAAGGAACAAAAAATTTCGGATAGTTGTCCTTCCAGCAAAGACTGGAATCCCTGATTTTTACTGGATCCCTGCGTTGGTTCGACTTCGCTCACCATCCTGTCCTCGACTCTGAGGGAACGAGCCCTCAGGCTCGGACTCGAAGAGAGCCTGTCGAAGGATCGCTGGGATGACATTCGTCGACATTCGACATTCTTTGTTCAATATTCGATATTATATGGGGCTCACAATATATCGGGCATAGGGCTGACAATGTAAAATTACAACGGAGTAAAAATGATGAAATTAACACAATTATCCCTGGGGTTTATTCTCTTGGTCTTATCATCCCCCGCCTGCACCAAGGTCATCGCTTACGGGGCTGTGAGCGAAACAAAACCTGTCACACACACGTACCTGTCCAACATCCAGACCACGCAAAAGCAAACGCAAAGGGCACTGGTCAGTCTGGGGTATCAGATCATGGATACCGACGAATCCCGCAACCGCATCCTCACGGGCTGGGTCCCCACCACGAGCGACTCTCATTATCTGGAGTATTTCAACAGACGTGATTATGGCGCTGGCGCCGGGTCCTACTACCAACTTGTCGCGGATGTGTTTCAAGAAGGCAATCAGGTCAAGGTCAGCGTGTGCACAACCATCAAAAGCATTTCCGGAAAACTCACGTCCTCGCGGGTGGTGGAAAAACGGTTGCTCGCAAAGCTTGATGATTTCATGCGCAGCCCCCAGATCGTCATCACGAATGTGGGCATGCAAGAACATTGACCAAATGACCAATGACTCATTGACCTTTCCCTTCGTCTCTGTCCGCCAACTCAAGACCATTCTTGATAACAAACCCGATGATGTTTTTCTGCTCGATGTGCGTGAAGCAGATGAATTTGCCTTCACCCACATCAAGGGTTTTGTGAACATCCCCATTTCGCAATTTGAACAACGAGTCTTGGCAGAACTCGACAAAAACAAGACAGCCTTCGTCATCAGCCATCTCGAGGGGAGGGCACTGGCCGCCTGTGCGTATTTGCATCACCAAGGATACGAAAATGTGACTTGTGTTCAGGGTGGGCTAACGGCTTGGTCTTGTCAGATCGACGCGAAGATAAGAAGATATTAAGGACACCTTTTTTCACTTTGCAAAAGGCGGGACTTTGCCCACAATGCCCTTGATCCACGGCATGGGGCCAAACTCACTGGCAGGCGTTCCGGTGGCCAGATAGATATTTTCAAATCCCTTGGCGTGAATGGTTTTGGCCGCCACCTCACCCTTCACCCCGTCTGATAGCTTGGAATCGATGTACAGCGGCGTGGTTTTGTCGATTCTGCTACATTCACTCAGAAAATCATGGGTGTTTTTATAAGCAATGATTTTTTTCTTTTTCATCCGCGCCACAGACTGCCACGTGGAGTGAATGAGGGGATCATCGTCGATGAGAATCGCGTCTGGCACGATGGGGATCGCAGGATCGCGGGTTCGCTGGCTCGCAAGGCAGGCACGGCCATCTTCTACGTTTCCCTTTGAGCTTCTTGCCCTGAGCCCGTCGAAGGGTTCAGCTTCTTGCCCTAAGCCCGTCGAAGGGTACAGCTTTGAGCTGATTCGTTTGATCGGCACAAACCCCGCCAGACTTTTGGGTATCAACTTCACGCCTAATCGAGCACAATTCGTGCGAATCGCATCTTCCTCATAATGACTGGTGACCAGAATCGCCTGACCGCCAATCCCCAGTTCCTCAATGACATCGAGACCGGTCTTTTCACTGCCCAGAAATTCGTAATCACACAAGAACAGCATATCGCTTGCCATTTTACATTTTGCACTTTGCACTTTGCATTTTGCACTTCCCAAATCCCCTCGTCCCTCGTGTTTTCGTCCCTCGTTTCTTCGTTTACCCCAGAACCATTCCCCCAACGCCTCGGGCGTCCTGATGTGCACCACATTTTTCACGGGTTCAAGGAGGTTGTTCAGCTGATTTTGCCATACATGGTGGATAGACTCATCGTCATCACAAATCACAATCGTCATGTTTTGATGCACAACGATTTTTTCCAAAAACCATTCCGGGGCTACGATCTGTGGCAACTTGATCGTAACGACAGTGCCTTGCCCTGTTTCTGATTGAATGGTGATACTGCCGCCAAAGGCTTCAATGGTCTGCCTGGCATGGTATAGTCCCAAACCAGACCCCGTCTTCTTGCCATATGTTTCGCCGCGTTGAAAAAGCCTCGGCAGAACATCCGCTGGGATGCCCTGGCCCGTGTCGGAGATGGTGATTTGAATATCTTGAGCCGTGAAACCATGGAGCGGTGGCACCACAGTGAATCCAGAATCAGTTTTTTCCGTAACGCTAGGGTTCTGTCCTTCTATGGCTCTACGGCTCTGCGGTTCTACGGTTCTCATAGTAACCACCACACTCCCGCCTCCTTCCATCGCCTCCACAGAGTTGTTGATGAGATTTGACAATAACCGCTTAAAGGCTTTCGGTTGTATTTTGGCAAAAAGACCATATGATTCTTTTCCAAGATTGGCTTCGATATTTATGCCTGAGCGATTGCGAAACTGCATGCGTTTTTCTGATACCAGTGACTCAATAACAGCCGAAAGCAACTGGACAGAATCGTTGTCCGCTAACTTTTGTCCCGTTTCCGCCTCATCCTTTTCGTTGGTTAAATTTTCTGCACCTTCGAGCTGGGCGTTTTGAGCCTTCCGCTTCTGGTTAGAAAGATCGTTGGTGATATCTGTTATCCTTTGCACGGCGGTGCGAATAAGAATGCGTTGTTCTTCCGGCAATTCCCGCAAATCCGTGGTGGCCACATGCAACGCAGACAGCGGTGAACGGATGTCGTGGGCGACCTGGGTGGCCAGTTGGGCAAATGTCGCCCAGGCTTTGAGCTCCTGCATTTGTTTGAGTGACGAAATCATCACATTGTAGTTCGTAAAAATCTTGGCCAAGCCATACCGTTGCCCCACTTTCAACGGCCTGTAGACCCCCTGAGAGCAGTGCTCTATACCCACAACAAGCTCATCGATATCTGTGAAAAATCTTTTCCAGAAAAAAGAGAGTCCTGCGACGGCCAAGGCCAAAAAAATGAGCACAACCATTAAGGTCAACCAAATGATTTTGTTTGTCAGCTGTGCCATGGAGGTTTTGGTTTCACCCAGATTTTCCTCTCCATACTTCCCCATCAATCGCTGGGTCAGATTAAATTCCTCCAAATAAGTTGTTGCGGCCACCATCAACGTTGTCCCCTTCACAGGGGTCATCGACATGTATTTTTTTCGCATGACGCCATCGGCATCTTCCCAGTCATAAAACCCCCGGGAATCAACACAGGCCAAGCTGGGAGAAAATATCTTCCACCAACTGGGCAACTTGTCTTTTAACAACTTCATGTCGTACCCCACCAAGGCGGGATTGGGATGCACGAGCATGACAGCCGTTTTGCAATCGTACACACAGGTATAGCCCGTGGCCCCGATCTTTTGCATGGCCACTTCGGTAAATTGTCGTGATGTTGTGTCGAGGGGCATCCCGTTATCATACATGAGTGAAATCAAGACGGCTGTTTCACTTGCTTTTTGGACAATCGTTTCAGAGGCCAGTTCCTCCATGAGTTTTTGCCCCTGCAACACCAGTTTGTTCGTGAGGTTTTCTGAACTGATTTCGATGATTCTCGGTTGGTTTGTTTGAAGTAATATTAAGGGGCAAAGCGAAATGACAAGAACACTGATAAAAAGCGTTAAGGCAAAGATTAAAAAAGTTTTGGCTAATTTCTTTTCCTGCTTCATACAACGAATTCTGTTAATTCACCTCTTACAAATAACTCAATGTTTGAAATGGCACTGTCAGTCAGGTTCCTGACAGCCTCTTCCGTGTTCCAGGTGCAATGAGGTGTGACAAAAACATTTGGGTGCTGCAACAAGGGATGATTCGTGGCTGGTGGCTCTTTTTCAAAAACATCCATCGTTGCGAATCTGATGTGGCCTGCTTCAATGGCCGTCAGCAGAGCATCTTCATCAACCACACCACCTCGGGAATTGTTGATGAAAATGGCACCCTGCATGAGGGCAAACTCTTGTTGACCAATCAGATGGTGAGTGCTTGCCGTATAGGGACAATGCAAACTGATGACGTCAGCTTGTGCCAGGGCAGAATGCAGGTCTGCTTGAGATGAATTGGACCCAATCAAAATGACTCTCATGCCAAAAACACGGGCAAGTTCTGCAACCCTCTGACCAATTCTGCCCCGGCCGATAAGGCAAAGTGTTTTGCCCCTTAATTCCATCCCTCGAAATTGTTGATAATCCCATCCCCCCTGGAGGGCATGCGCGTGGGCCGCCTGCAAATTGTTCGCCGCCAGGATGATCAATCCCATTGTTTTTTCGGCAACAGCTTCGGTGGAAAACCCTGGAACGTTTGCTACGCGTATGCCAAGAACTCTCGCGGCCTCCAGATCAATATTGTCCGTGCCCGTTGACCAGGTCTGTATGAAGTGCAGGTTCGGACTGCTTCGCATCATAGGCCCTGTGATGGGCGTCGAAATATTATTGAGCACAATGGTGGAATCACCGATTCTGGATTGTATTTCGTCAACATCTGTTCTGGCTGGATTGTCACTGGCAATGTATCGTACTTCCAATTTTCCCAGGCGCTCGCGTTGCTCCTCATTTAAAACAATTTTACCAATGACTCGGATAATATGGTTTTCGGGCCGTATCACTCCACGTCTTACAGCCTGCACATCATCCGAAATAATTCCCCCAGCCGCATCATCTGCCTCACCAGCGGTTCCAAACAAGTGGCTTCTTGAGCCAAACAACTGTGATCTCCTGCCCATCTGTTGGCTTCCCTCATAACGTGCTGATGTCGGTCTGTTTGTTCCGGTCGTCCCCATGCCTCCTCCCAAATGCCAATCAGGTGCTGACAATTCCCGAACAGCTTCGTCAATAGGGTGCGTTGGTTTGGCCAACCTGTTTGTCCCCTGGCCGAAATGACCAATCATCATTGCCGCCAAGGCATCCGCCCGTGATGATAATGCGTCAAGCTGATACATGTTGTGTCCCCTCCGTTTATTGTGCCTGACTCGTCTCAAAGCACACTCGATTCAAAATATTAATAGCGACTGTCCCGTCATTGAACAGTTTGCCCTGGCTGTTGTAGCAGGGCCAGAATTTCGCCATAACTGCCTTCGGCATTGGCCACCACTCTGGCAAAATCGGGGTCATCGACAGCGACGTTTTTGCAGACAGCAATCAATGACCCAATGACCGCCAAATGATTGCCCAAGCTGTGTCTCAAGTGGACCAACATATCGCTCAACTGTAATTTGTTTTCGTTCGTGCACATAGTCAAACAACCTCTTTGTCATGAAAGCGATGATACAACGTGGTTCTGCTAATGCCCAACACCTTGGCCGTGTGCGTGATGTTCCCCCGATGCGCCTTGAGGGCCCGGTCAATGTAGTTTTTTTCAACCTCCAGCAAATAGTCCTTGAGGGTCTTGTTGATCTGCTGACACGAAAGACTTGTTTGCCTCGTTGCTGGCACCGCTTCTTCCCGCGGCACCGTTTCGTCCAGCGCGCTGTTTTGCGCAAACCATTGCGGCAAATCCGAGGGTTGAATCACATTCGCGGGAGACGAAATGACCAACGATTGAATCAGATTTTCCAATTCACGAATATTGCCGGGCCAGGAGTAGTTCTGCAAACAGGCAAGCACCTCCTGCGACAACACCTTCGGTGTTCTGGCGTGTTTATTGATGAAATAATTGGCCAGGTCAGCGATGTCAGCTGTCCGTTCACTGAGGGAGGGGACTTTTAAAAAGATGACCCGCAAGCGGTACAGCAAGTCCTGCCTGAATTGCCCCGTCAGCACCAGCTTCGACAAATCCTTGTTGGTGGCCACAATGACCCTGAAGTTCACCTTGATGGGTTGTATGCCGCCAACCCGGTAAAATTCTTTCTCCTGCAGGACGCGTAAAAATTTGGCCTGAAACTCCGGCTTCACCGAGTCGATCTCATCCAGAAACAGATCACCGTTGTGTGCCAGCTCACACTTGCCGATCTTGCGTTGCACAGCCCCTGTAAAAGATCCCCGCTCGTGGCCAAATAATTCCGTTTCGATGAGGGTATCGGGGATGGCCGCGCAATTGATGGCAATGAAGGGTCGTTTGGGATTATCTTCGATGGCGTGCAGGTAGCGCGCCAGCATTTCCTTGCCCGTACCGCAGTCTCCCTCAATGAGCACGTTGGCAAAATGACCTTTGAGTTTTTCCGCCTGTTGGAGCAGGTCGAGCAGGGCAGGCGCTTTGCCAATGATTTGGTGGGGTTTGGTGTTGTCGTTGCAATATTCGATGAAGGCTGCGTTTTTGTCCTGAATGATTTTTTTGGCCAGATTTCTTTCGATCACCGTGATCAGATCCTCAAAGGGATAGGGTTTGCACAGGTAATCAGAGGCCCCTTCCTTGATCGCGTGCACGATCAGGTCCGCGTTTTTGAATGCCGACAACATGATGATCACCAAAGACGGGTCCAACTCCTTCATCTTCTGAATCAGACGAATCCCGCTCTCGCCCTCGCCCAATTTGACGTCGAGAAAAACCAGATCCACAGGGTTTTGCGTGATGACCTGAGCGGCCAGCTCATAATTGATCGCCGTCGAAACCTGATATTTGTATTTGAGTGATGCCCTGAGATTGAACAAGAATTCATTGTTGTCATCAATGCAGAGAATATGGGCGTACATATCAAACCCCTTGTTTCTCGGCTATCGAGGCTGTCGATTTAGGCGACTTTCTGAAATTTTGTCATCCCTGCGCAGGCAGGGATCCAGTAATATCAATACTTTCTGGATTCCTGCTTTCGCAGGAATGACAATTCATCATACAAATTGACAGCCTCTATCCAAAAAAATGATTTGCTGTCCAAAAATTGAACACAACAAAGTGTTCAGATTTTGAACGATTAATGTCGCTTAATTAATATCTCTGTGGATTTCAAGACAATAACGCAAAAAATAGATGCAGTGCATTATTTGAAAGAGGTATTCTAATTACCAATTGAGGAAGTCACAGTACAACTGCCCACCAACCCATTCTCAAGTTTCTGGCCATCCAGGACAATCACACTCACAAAATCCCCAATGATCTGACCATCGCTCACGGTCCCCTGAATAAGGGTATAACGGTAATTGGTCTCATTGACATAATCGCCCTTGAAAAACTCGAACGACCCTTCCTGATAGATCACTCCTGAATAGTCGTTCCCAGAAGAACTCAGCTCGTCCCAGGTGAGGTACCCATCGTCTGTTTGCGCAAGTTCCACAGTGAGGTCAAAAGCGCTACTACCTGTTGAGAGGACTTGTGCCGCCTCATCCGCGTCAAGCGTGCTGTCCATAAAAAAATCCGTCGCCAACACAAAATCAATTTCGCAATCTGCGGCATAGTCATAACCACCAAAAGTCACCACATAGATCCCGCTCTTGTCCTCGGCAGAGGCATCACCAACAGAGGTTTGTTTTTCCTGAAACAGGGAACCTACCGCTCCTAATTCCGTCGTCGGCACAAGGTCTGCTTCAAGAACACCAAGCGCCGCCTGCGTCTCCTGTTCATCCGAAACCTTTCCCTCATAGGAAACCGAACTACTGTCAGAAAGATTGATAACAAAACCAAGCCTGTCCCCACTGGCTAGGCCGCTGACCTTAAAAATCACCAGATTCGCTCCCGATGCGTAAATGCCACTTACCTGCGAGATACTCCCGATGTACTTGCCATTCTGGTAAACCTCTATCGTCACCCCGCTAAGCGCAGTCCCATTACCAAAAATCTGTCCGGGAATGTGTACGTATGCCGTACTACCCTCTACAGCCCCCATCGTGATGGCATACAATGAATAATCAATATCGGCATCGGGATTTAAGGCTGTCTCGTTGCTATCACAACTGACCACATGCAAAATGGTTAAAATCAATAATGTGAATAATAAGATTTTCTTTAACATACACGCTTCCTTCTTTGGAAAACGATTAATTTGACGGCCAAATTTTACAATCTATTAGTGCCGGCAATATTATCGAAGACATACGGCAAAAGTTGCGTCTTTTTCACATGCGCCTGATTTTAATCATTTCAAAGGGTTATGGTGTCTTCACGCCACGTCCACTTGAATAATGCACTATGATTGATCCTTGTTCAAATTTTGGACATTCATTTTAAGGCCCCTTACCCATTGACATCAGTGACCCAGTTATCATAGTTACGCAGGCCTTTGAAAATATATCAGATAACCAATGGAAAATAGAGGTCGCGTATGGAAGCCGTCATCAGAACTGGTAATAAACAGTATCAGGTTACAAAAGGACAAAAAATCACCGTCGAAAAACTCGATGCCCTGCCGGGGTGCGAAGTCAATCTCGATGTGCTGGCCCTCATTGACGAAACCCCTGTGTACGGAAACCCCGTGGTCCAGGGCGCCAAGGTTGTGGCCAAAGTGTTGGATCACACGAAGGGCGATAAAGTGACTATCGGCAAATTCAAGCGTCGCACAGGTTATCATAAAAAACAGGGACACAGACAACATCTGACAAATTTGGAAGTGGTCGATATTCAGAAGAATTAATTTTTTTCTTTGGCGTCAGTCGTTCATCGCGAGTCATCTTACTAATAAATTAAATGACAAACGATTGTTGGCTGGCGGCCAGTAAGTTTATGGCACACAAAAAAGCGGGCGGCTCAACCAGCAACGGCAGAAATTCACCCGGACAACGCCTGGGGATCAAGCGTTACGGCGGCCAACTGGTCAAATCCGGAGAGATCATCGTGAGACAAGTGGGCACCAAGTATCATCCCGGCGTGAACGTGGGTTTGGGCAAAGATTACACGATTTTTGCCAAGATCGACGGGCAGGTAGAATTTTCGCGTTATTCCAAAACTAAAAAATGCGTGAACGTGGTTCCTGCTCCCGTGAACGCTCAATGATTTTTTCGGGTACAATGCGTTGACGATTTTGCAAAAAGCCCTCCGCTCAGAGGGCTTTTTTTGTTGTTATGAAATTCATCGACGAAGCCAACATTTCCGTTCAGGCCGGTCACGGAGGCAGGGGAAGCATCTCGTTCCGCAGGGAAAAGTATGTCCCCCGCGGCGGCCCTGACGGCGGCGATGGCGGCAAGGG
>CAZGMS010000073.1:0-5144 GCA_964526915.1 uncultured Nitrospirales bacterium | reverse complement strand
GGATTCAAAAACCTATGTGTACACAGCGGGGGGCTCTGAATTCGCGCGATACGTCTTCCCCTGTTTCGATCAATCAGACATCACTTCCTCACTGAATCTGGTTTTGCAAACACCTGCCGATTGGCGAGTCATCACCCAGGGCAAAGCAGATGTTGTGTCCTTGCCAAATAAGACGAATCGTTTCTGGGCCTTTCGAAGCTCCCAACCCGCGGTTGTCAGTTCTTTCGTCCTCATCGCGGGGCCCTTTGAGCAGTGGCAGAAGGATCATAACCAACTCTCCATGCGCCTGTTTGTCAGGGCATCTTTGGCTGACAAGATCAAGCCTGTGGAGTGGTTTTCTCCCATCAAACTGGGAATGGCTTTTTATCAAAATTATTTTAAGACACCCTATCCACACAATAAAATCGATCAGGTTTTTTTGCCCGAACAAGTCTCTCAAGAGGGCCACTCAGCACTGCTCGTAATGAGCGATGCCTCTCTGTCCTCGCAAAGAAGGGTCCAGGTGCGCTCGCTACTCAATAAAATGGCACACCAATGGTTGGCTCCCAACATCACCACCGCATCGACCAGGGACTTATGGCTTGTTGACGGCTACGCGCAATATTCAGCTGGGTTAGCCGCGGATCAGATTGATCGATTGGCTTCACAACAAGCTCAGGCTCTGCCGACAAATGCCCGGCCGGAACCTCCTGTCAACACAACCGGACTCGACACCACACTCACCCCCCAGGGTGACGACACGAATTTTTATTCTTACCTTAAGACACTCACTCCCACTGCAACACGTGAATCGGTCAGCACGCTAGCCAGCAACACAGCCGCGACCACCTGCTCACAGGAGCGCCTTGAGCAACTAGATCGTTTCATCACCAATAACCCGCGGCTCCCCGGTGTGATGAAAACACATTTTCTTTCTGCCAAACAGCAATATGAGTTGTGTCTGAATAAGCGAGGAGAGTAACGGTCTCTGACGCCATCACACAGGCGCATCGAAAAGGTTCTCAATATCGGATAACGACAGTCTTTTGAGCCAACTGGTTTCGTCCGTGATGAGAGAATCCGCCAGCTCTTTTTTGCGCTGTTGCATGTTGTGAATCTTCTCTTCGATCGTTTCCCGCGTGATCATGCGGTATACGAACACCGGCTTTTCTTGGCCAATGCGGTGCGCGCGGTCTGTGGCCTGGTTTTCAACAGCCGGGTTCCACCAGGGATCAAAATGAATCACATAATCGGCACCCGTGAGGTTGATCCCCACGCCCCCCGCCTTGAGACTGAGCAGGAAAATTTTGTTGTCCTCGTTTTCCTGAAATTCGTCGATCACGGCCTGACGATTCTTGGTCGAACCGTCCAAATAAACACTTTGCCAGCCAAACTGATTAATTCCTGTCTGGATGATCTGCAACATTTCGACGAACTGACTGAAGAGCAAAATGCGGTGCCCTTCATCGATCACCTCTTCCAGGAAGGGAAAGAGCTCTTGAATCTTGCCGGACTCATCAAACGGGGCATTCATGTCTTTGTTCACCAGACTGGGGTGACAACAAATCTGCCGCAAACGGAGCAGAGCCGTCAAAATGGAGAAGTAACTCTTCTCGACACCCTTGGAATCGATGTTCTTGAAAATTTCGGATTTTGAATACTCGGCAATTTCGCGATACAAGAGTTTTTGTTTTTCTGTGAGCTCACAATAATGCAAGGTTTCTGTCTTCGCGGGCAATTCTTTGAGCACCTGATCTTTGGTCCGTCTCAAAATAAACGGCATGAGTTTTTGTTTGAGTTCCGTACGACGATCCTGATTGTTGCCCTTCTCGATGGGTTGCGCCCAGTAACGTTTGAATCCTGTTTGCGACATCAAAAACCCGGGCATGACGATCTGAAAAATGGACCACAATTCCATCAACCTGTTTTCAATGGGTGTGCCCGACAGGGCCAGTTTGTATTTGGCCTTGATCTGGCAAAAAGCTTCATGGGTTTTGGTGCGATGATTTTTGACTTTCTGCGCCTCATCCATGATCAGGTAGTACCAGTTGCGTTTGCTGTACTCGTCCAAATCTCTCTGAATGAGTGGGTAACTGGTGATCACGATATCGTTGTTCTCGGCCTCTTTGAAAATGCTGGAACGATTTTTCCCTACCAACGCCACGACCTTCATCTGTGGGGCAAAACGAGTACACTCCCTTATCCAGTTTTCCACAACAGACGTGGGACACACCACCAGCGAGGGGAGTTTCTTCGTTTGCCTTTCCTGATTGATGAACGCAATGGTTTGAATCGTCTTGCCCAAACCCATATCATCCGCCAGAATACCACCGAAGCCAAACCGCTTGAGAAAATGCAACCAGTTCACACCTTCCTGCTGGTACACCCGGAGGTCTCCTTTAAAATCGGCGCTGAGTTCGACTTTTTCGATCCCCATGAAATTCTGCAGGGCCTTGCACAGATTGGACGCCCCCTCATCCCACTGACTCCGTACAAAATGCGAATCGGATAGAAGCGCGATGCGGCGCTCGAGATCAGCCGCGTCCCCGGCATGCAGGGTCATGAATTCGCGGGATTTGTCAATCGCCACACGCTCAATGTAGTACTCAAAAAAATCACAGATATCGGCCGACAAGACCGCCATGCTGTCCACGCCATCCAGATGAATAATCTTTTTGAGTTTGCTCTTGGTCTTGAACAAATCGTACATGCTGATGACGTTCCCCTTTGCCTTAAAGCTGGGAAACACAACGATGCGCTCATCTTCATCGAGACGAACATCGAAAAACAGGCTCCAGTCTTTGGTGATGATATTTTGACTGGTCAGTTTTTCCAACCCGTTCCATTGCCATTGGGTGGGCATCGCGTCCATGATCTCCAACAGGAGGGTAAAACAATAATCAGAGTTTTTGTTATAGATCAGTTGCAGGGAATAGGGCCGCTTCTCTCGCAAGGCTGGGGAGGCCTGTGTGATGAGGGTTTTGGCCTTTGATTCCAGTTCCACATCGCGTTTGATGTATTCCCCCGAGGTGCTTTTGCCTTCCTTGGGAAAAAACATGAAGGCATCCTTGATTTCTTTGAACAGGGGAACCTCTTGACCCAAATAAGCCACTTTGGGGGTCAAAATGATCCGCTTGGGTTCCAGTTCCAGGTCGATGATGAACTGTGGACGGATATTTTTTTGTGATTCCTTGACCTTGATGTTGGCATCGAGTTCAATCTGAATATCCTGTTTCAAACGGGGAACCTGATTGAACAGAAAATCGTGCGCCTGATTGGCCCCCAGATTGAAACTGCCTTTCTTGAGCATGGGCCATTTGCGAAAGATTTCGTGATTTTCAATTTCAAAAATCACATCGCCATTACGCACCCACAACGGATTTTCGACAATCAAATCGTTTTTGTTCAGATCCGTCAATGTGTCGAACACTTTGTATTTGACAGAAAGTTTGACAGAACCATTTGCCTCTTTTTCGACTTTTAAAATGGGTTTGGCTGGGGCTGGCAGGATTTTTAATTTTTCTTTTTTTTCTCCAAAATAAAAACTGCGCCCCTTGGACAGCAGGGAGAGAAACGTGGCTATTTTGTGCCGGGGAACAACGACGCAATGGTCCAACGCCTCCACCAGACATTCGTCGTACAACCATTCCGCCAGATAACGATCGGTTAAAGAGCGAAAAGAGTCTTCGGTCATTTCGTGGCGGTCACTGACCAATTTTAATAATTTTCCGTCGCCTCGCTTCTCTAAAAACCTCACGATGATCTGATCTTTATTGTTTTTGGGAATGCTGATCCAATAAATCAACCGAATGGCGGAATCTGTCTGGCCCAAGGTCTTCACACTCAACTCATGTTTTTTTGCAGCTAAGACAGCCATAATGCGCGCCTCCCATACATTCATAGACTTCTGTCATTTTCTGGAACATCTACCACCAGACGTATTATCGCAACAACAGGCCTTCCTGTTGCTCTTTATTGTCATTTTTTTCATATTTGTTTAACTTTTGCCCGTCGGTAACCAATTCATATAGTCTACTTTTGCCCCCTATTACAAGTCCAAAGATTCAGGGACAGGTAACTTTTTGCATTTTACCTCTGACAGCCCTTCTAAATAGTCTGTCCAGTATGTATCCACGCAGCAGACCATGGGCTGTTCATGAGGTCACATCATCCATGCTGTAGCGAGGCCCGGACTCCCCAATGTTTTGTTTTTCTGGCTGTCAAGTCCGCATTCGCAGTATTTACATTTTTATTAATTATACAACCACCTGTTATTGTTAAAGTATTTTTGCATTATCTTTTTTGGAATTGGCATTAGTTTTGCTTATATTGAAAATGGTGATATAATAATTAATGATACCAGGACATTCTAATGAGGTTATTAGCAATGTCCACGAGGAGACAATTATGGCATTGATAATCCCTTCAAGCCTCACGGAAGCTGAAAGCAGTCAACTTGATGAAATTTTTGAAAATTCCTCTGAGGCCATTGAAGCCCTCGAAAGCGGGACCCTCCCCGAAGGCATACCTGCGGACGATATTATTTTATGGGCGCTCTCTGAAAACAATGATGGCAGTTGGCTCGATCCCGAAAACGCAAATTTAGAATATTTATGGACTGACGCCGTGCTAACCGCCTTGGATGACGTCCGCATGCTGAACATGGCCAACTCTGAATTCGATAACCTGATTAACGATATTGTCGCTTTTCAAAACGCGGCAGGACAGCCTGCGAATGCCATCAATGATGCCGCCAAAATCATCGAAGATTACATCGCGCAGTATGGTCCCATCATGACGGAGGGGACCGAGGAAGAACTGGACACCGAAATGCAGAACCTGATCGAATTTTTCAAAAACACCAATCCATACATTTATCTGTTATTGTACGTGATGAACAAATTGGGCCCTGAAATCGAAGAGGGGCAAAAAGTCCTTTTGGAAAAAACAGAGGAGAATTGTAAAACACTTGCGGACCTCGTTGATGGCATAGAAGATTATAACATGGAAGATTTTGAGGACCAGGCCGCTTTGAAAGCAGACGAGTACACAATTCAGAACATCAAGGAATCACAAACAGTTCTGGACGAAACCCTGAAGCTGTTATCAGAATTTGTAGAGAGCGCTCTCGAACTGGCCAGCAGTGGCATTCAGAGGACATCGAG
>CAZGMS010000072.1:0-73564 GCA_964526915.1 uncultured Nitrospirales bacterium | reverse complement strand
CAAAAAGCCCGCAGACGTGTAAGGCACGCCACGTTGAGGACTTTTTGTGCCATCGGACGCAGTTGCAGACCAGAGTGTAATTTTGCAGTAGAAGATGATTATTAGAGGTGCCCATAAGGAGAATTGATGATCATTGCCATCATTCAGGCACGAGTTCTTTCCACAAGATTGCCCCGCAAGGTTCTCATGTCCTTATGTGGCAAAACAGTTTTGGAACATGTCGTGTCACGCATCCAGGAAAGTCGCTTTATTGATACTGTGGTTGTTGCCACGACGACCCGTCCAGAAGATGATGCCATTGTGGATTTATGCCAGAGGGCCGGTATGGCAATGTCTCGTGGTTCGGAAGATGATGTGCTTGATCGCTACTATCGCACTGCTCAACCCTATCGGCCGGATCATGTGGTGAGAGTGACATCAGATTGTCCATTGATTGACAGTGAGATCGTTGATCAGGTGATTGAAGCCCATTTGAGTTCGGGTGCTGATTACACATCAAATACATTACAGGAAACTTATCCCGATGGGCTTGATGTTGAGGTGTTTACTTTTTCATCCTTGGAAAAGGCTTGGAAAGAAGCCTCGCTCAAATCAGAAAGAGAGCACGTTACCCCGTACATCAAAAAAAACCAACAGATGTTCAAACTCAATTCTGTGGTCAACAAGACTGATTTGTCACAAAAAAGGTGGACCTTAGATCAGCCGGAGGATTGGATTCTGATCAAGGCTGTCTATGATCATCTCTACGAGAAAAATACAAAATTTTGTTTGGCCGATATCTTGCATTATCTGTCACAAAACCCTGAGGTGGAACAATGCAATCAGATCATCAGGCGCAATGAGGGGTATGAGAAATCACTCCAGAATGATTTTGTGGTAACAAAATAATAGGGAAATTTATGTTGTCAGGAACACAACTATACCAGAGAGCAAAAATTTTGATACCGGGAGGGACCCAGTTACTTTCCAAGAGACCTGAAATGCTGTTGCCTGAATACTGGCCAGCTTATTTTTCCAAGGCAAAAGGTTGTCAGATTTGGGATTTGGAAGGGGTGGAGTACACCGACATGGCGTACATGGGGGTGGGGTCTAACATTCTGGGTTATGCTGATGAGGATGTTGATGCGCAGGTTAAATCGGCCATTGATCATGGAAATATTTCAACCCTCAATGCCCCGGAAGAAGTTTATTTGGCGGAGGTGTTGTTGCAAATACACCCATGGGCCCATATGGTCAGGTATGCCAAAACGGGTGGTGAAGCCATGGCCATTGCGGTGCGTATTGCCCGTGCGTCATCAAATAGGGATGTAGTTTTATTTTGTGGGTATCATGGATGGCATGATTGGTATTTGTCGGCCAATTTGGCAGAAGAAAAATCACTGGATGGCCACTTGTTGCCCGGCTTGCAACCCAGAGGGGTTCCACGTCAACTCTTGGGCACCTCATTTCCCTTCAAATACAATGATACTGAGGCGTTTAATCGCCTGATCGCAAAGCATGCCACCAAAGTAGGTGCTATTGTGCTCGAAACCATTCGCAATGAAGAACCAAAATCCGAATTTCTTTCTGCCATTCAGAGGACCTGTCAAAAATACCAAATCCCTTTTATCGTTGATGAGATTAGTGCTGGCTGGCGATTGACACTTGGTGGAGCTCATCAAAAATATGGAATAGAACCAGACATAGCAGTCTTTGCCAAGGCGATGAGCAATGGGTATCCCATGTCTGCCATCATTGGCAAAAAACATGTGATGAGTTCTGCACAAGATAGCTTTATCAGTAGCACCTATTGGACGGATCGCATTGGGTTGGTGGCCAGCTTGGCATGCATTGAAAAAATGCGTGCACAGCATGTTGCAGAATATGTGGTCAGATCCGGGCAGCAGGTAAAAGAAATTTGGACCAAGACAGCAAAAGACCGAGGCGTGGCGATTCATGTGGGGGGGATTGATCCTATCGCACACTTTTCGTTTCAGCATGACCAGCCACTTGTTTTGAAAACATTGTTTACCCAAGGGATGCTCGATAGAAATATTTTGGCGACAACCGCTTACTATGCATCGTTTGCTCACAAAAACAGTCATATTGATTTGTACGAAAAGGCTGTGAGAGAGGTTTTTGGGCAAGTCAGAGAAGCTATCCAAACCGGAAACCCAGAGACTTTTTTGAAGGGCCCTGTTTGTCATTCAGGATTTAGTCGTTTGACATGAAAGGTATATGGAACGTGTAAAACGCATTTTGATCACGGGTTCTGCCGGGATGCTGGCCAACGCGGTTGGGCCCATATTACAGGAAGATTTGAACTATGAAGTCTATGCGTGTGATCGCCTGCAGACGTTGTGGGCAGACGCGACCCATCAAAAACATTTTGATCTCACAGACAGCGACCAGCTAAAAATGTATTTGGATCGAATAGAACCGGACATCATCATCCACTGTTTGGCTTTGGTTGATCTTGAATATTGCGAAACACACCCGCAGGTTGCTGGTGATGTCCATGAGGGAATAACATATACGTTGGCGCATCATTGTCCCCAAACAAGCTTTGTTTACATCTCCACAGATTCCGTGTTTGATGGGGAGCAGGGTAATTATTCTGAAACTGATGAGCCAAAGCCTCTCAATGTTTACGCCCGCACCAAGTTGGCAGGGGAGCAAGTGGTTTTGCAGGAATCACGAAAACCACTGGTCTTAAGAACAAACATTTATGGTTTCAAAAACCCTCCCGGAGGATCCTTGGCGGAATGGGCTTTGACGCATTTATTAAAAGGGGAATCCATTGGAGGGTTCACTGATGTGATGTTTAATGCCCTATACATTAGGCAGTTGGCTGGGACCATTAAACAGTTATTGTCTTCTGATTGTCGTGGAGTTTTGCATGTGGGTAGTCAGGATCATTTTAGCAAGTACGATTTTCTGATCAAGTTGGCCCGTGAGTGCATGAGGCCAACATCTCTTATTCGTTCGACCACCAGTGAACACATGCTGTTTAAGGCAAAAAGGCCTCGTGATACCACGCTCGATGTTAGCAAATTCACGTCTCTTGTGACCTCAGTGCCCGTTATTGAGGAAGGGATCAAGGCGCTTGTTGAGGATTACAGGAAGGTATTTGCATGAAAACGATCACTGTAGGCAAAAGAAAAATTGGAGAAGGAGAAAATCTGTATTTTATTGCCGATATTGCGGCGAACCATGATGGTGATTTGCAACGGGCACTCAAATTGATTGAATTGGCCAAAGAAGCTGGGGCTGATGCGGCCAAATTTCAAAATTTTGTTGCGAGAAAAATTGTGAGTCGGAATGGTTTTGAGTCATTGGGTGGTCAATTATCTCATCAAGCAAAATGGAAAAAGCCAGTTTATGAGGTGTATCAAGACGCGAGTCTACCCCGGGAATGGACAGCAAAATTAAAACATAAATGCGATGAAGTGGGGATAGAATATTTTACAAGTCCCTATGACTTTGAAACGGTCGATCATGTGGATCCCTATGTTTCAGTCTATAAGATCGGTTCTGGAGATATAACCTGGTTGGAAATGATTGAGTATATAGCCAAAAAAGGTAAACCTGTGATGCTGGCGACAGGGGCTTCCACAATTGAAGATGTGGAAAGAGCCATGCATTGTTTATTTAAGCACACTCAGGATATTGTGCTCATGCAGTGCAATACAAATTATACAGCAAGTCCTGAAAATTTCAAATGCATCAATTTGAATGTTTTGAAAGATTACAAAAAAAGATATCCCAATGTCTTGTTGGGGCTTTCGGATCACACTCATGGTCACGCGACTGTGTTGGGTGCTGTCGCTTTGGGAGCTGTGGTTTTTGAAAAACATTTTACTGATGATAACTCGCGCGAAGGGCCCGATCACAGGTTTGCCATGAATCCCAAATCGTGGAGGGAAATGGTTTGTCGTGCTCAAGAAGTCTATTTGGCCTTGGGTGATGGTGTTAAAAGGGTTGAGGCCAATGAGAATGATACTGTTTGTTTGCAAAGACGGGGTCTAAGATATGTGCGCGATCTGAAAAAAGGACATGTGTTGACGAAAGAAAATTTGTTTCCACTGCGACCATTTACGCAGGGAGGGGTTCAACCGTTTGCCGTCCACACACTTATTGGCAAAGTGCTGAAAAGGGATGTCGCGGAGGATGAGGCCGTCATGGTGGGAGATATTGAGTTATGTTAAAGGGAAAAAAAGTGGCGTTGACCACCGTTGAAAAAGAGGATCTAGAGACCATGCGTCTGTGGCGCAATAACGAAGAGTTTCGAAAGCATTTTAGGGAATACCGTGAGTTGGACCGCGAAAGTCAGGATAAATGGTACCGCGAAAAAGTGTTGGCAGATGATCGGACCTTGATGTTTGCTGTCCGTGATCTTGAGACCAATGAACTGGTTGGAGTGTGTGGTTTGTGTTACATCAATTGGGTGCATCGTCATGCCGATTTATCGCTCTACATTGGCTGGCAAAATTCCTATATTGATGATGCCGGTTTTGCAGAAGATGCTTGCCAAGTTCTGTTCCAGTATGCCTTTGGTGAGTTAAATCTACACAAAATCTGGACAGAAATATACGAGTTCGATGTGAAGAAATATGAATTGTATACTCAGTTGGGATTTAAACTGGATGGGTTGCTCAGAGATAATTATTTTTATGATGGCAGGTGGTGGGATTCGCGGATATTATCGATATTGTCTGATCACGGGAGCCATTCATAATGTCTCTACCGATTACGGTTATTATTCGCACTGTTAACGAAGAAAAGAATATTTCTGCTTGTATTCAGTCTTGTTTGGATAATGACCCATTAGAGATCATTGTAGTCGATGGTGGTTCAGTCGATCGCACCACCTTATTGGCCAGAGAGTTTACTGCTATTAAGGTCATTGAATCAGAGAAAGGTTTGGTTATACAACGAAATACAGGAGTTTATGCCGCCTCTTCTGAGGCTTCTTACGTTGCCATTGTTGATGCTGATGATCAGTTGGATCGGTGGTGTTTGCGTGACCTGATGCTGGATTTGGAAAGATCAGGTGCCGTGGCGACACAGGCCAGGCATTGTGATTTATCGGAAAAAACAGGAAAAAAATCAAAATACTGGGAACAGGCTTTTTGGATGAGCATGCAGGTGATTCGTGATTTGGATAAGAAGCAGAAAGAACAAAATATTCAAATGGTTGGTCGGCCCGCTTTATATCAAAAACGGGCCCTCATAGAAGCCATGAAAAACAATGATGTTCGTTATGGTTCCGCTTCTGAAGATTCTGATCTGGCCTATCGACTGAAAAGACAGGGCGGCCATTTTGTCGTGGGGACAGGTAAAACATACCGTAAATACATAGATAATTTTGGTGAATTGGTTAGTCGTTGGCTTTCTTATGGGGCGGGGGACTACAAGTTCATCATGGCACATCCTGAGAGACGCTGGGCCGTGATACAACATTTGATTTATACATACCCTATCAAAAGAGCTGTCTATTGTGGATTGAAATATCAAGTAAAATATGTGCCTTATTTTGTGCTTCATGGTTGGGTACGGTTATGTGGTTTGGTGGTATCAAGTCTCTGGGGGACACGTAAACTGGATGCTTACAGACCGGTACCACATCAAACAAGATAACTGATGTTACTATGGTAAAAGTCGCTTTCGTACAAAAAGAAGCCTACGAAAAACTCAGTGTTCATTTTTTGGCAGGGAGTTTAAAGGAAAAAGACATTCACTGTGAAGTTTTTATTCATGACCTAGAAAAAGATTTCTATGTCAAAATTGTAGCCTACAAACCCGATTATGTTGTCTACAGTTTATTTATTGGCGAAGAGAATTTTGCCTTTGAATATTTGAAGAAAATCAAAACCGTATTACCAGAGTCTGTAACGTTGGTGGGCGGGCCCTTTGCCCTGATATATCCAGAAATTATCAGCAGGCCAGCAGTGGATTATGTTTTTAGAGGTGATGGAGAAAAATCCTTACCAGAATTTATTTTAAAACACCAAAGGGGTGAAGGGTTAGATTCCATAAAGGGACTGTGTTATTTAGATGCGCATGCCCAGGCACATAAGAATGAAGAATGTGATCTTGTGGATGTGAGTGAAAATTGTTTCCCCAATCGGGACGTGTATTATAAATATAAAGTTCTTCAAGAAAGTCCCGTGAAAATCTTCATTGCCTCTCGTGGTTGTCCCTATGGTTGTACATTTTGTTACAACAAAGAATTATCACGTCATTTCAAAAAGAAATACTGGCGATTGCGTTCCATTCAGGAAACGCTGGAGGAAATAAAATACGTAAAAAATACTTATGGAATAGAATGGGTTCATTTTCAGGATGGAACACTCAACGCGGATAAGAGGTGGTTTAAGGAGTTTTTACGTGATTATGCGCAAGCCAGACTGCCAGGGTTTCTATGTAATTTGCGGGTTGAAAATATTGATGCGGAAACCGCCGTGCTTTTAAAAAAAGCAGGATGCGACCGGATCACTTTTGGTATTCAATCGGGAAATGATCGTGTGCGACATGAAGTCGCCGGTCGCCTCACCACAAACGAACAGATTATTAGGGCCTGTCGCCTGATTCAAGAGCAGGGTATTCGGATTGGTATTGATATCATTTTTGGCTGGCCAGGTGAAACCTTTGAAGAAGCCATGGACACCATAAGACTGTGCCGTGAAATTAAGGCTGATTCCTATTCATCCAATGTACTGGTTTTTTATCCTGGCCTCAGAGTGACTCATTACGCTTTTGAAAAGGGTTATATCAAAAAGATACCTACACTGGAAGAAATTCATTTATTGAATTTTAATGATTCACTTCTCATGTCTAAAGAGAAAAAAATATTTATTAATCTGGATAAATTGTTCTTTTATCTCATTAAATATCCCTATTTTGAGAGAATGATTTTCTGGCTGTTAAAATTGCCACCCAACAAAATATTTCTCTTCTTGAAGAACTTGCATTTATTGGTGCGCAGTTTTGAGTATGAAAAAAGATTGTCGAAAATTGTCTTGCTAAAAAATTATCTCAAAACACAGGTTGTCTGATTTCCTTGTCAGGATAACTGATAAATATTGTGGTTAAAAGATGAATAAAATTATCAATAAAATCTTGTTTCTGAATCCGCCGGATCCTTCCGTATTAAAATTGGGAAGACAATCAGGATATGCCTATTTTGAGCCTCCACTGGGCTTGCTGTACGTGTATGATTATATCAAGAAACGTCAGGATGTTGGTGTCCTGTTTGTCGATCTCAATATTGAAATGAAATTCTTAACAGGAGACTCCCTTGAGGATATCCTGAAGAGGTACATTTTAGAATATCAGCCCGATATGATAGCCATGGCCACATTGTATTATCAGGGCATACCTGTTTTTCACAAAATGGCCTCGTTGATAAAAAAGATTAACCCGAAAATCGTCCTAGTTTTTGGCGGGCATTATCCTCATCATCTCACAGCCAAATGTATGGAAGATGAGTTGGTTGACTATATCATCTTGTCGGAAGGTGAATTGGGTTTGTCTGATCTCATTGATGCTATGAATTCAAACGGGCAGATGAGTGACATAGAAGGCATTGTTCATCGCGAAGGGAATCAGGTGATTCGTAATCCACGTAAGAAATTCTGGGACGGATATTGTGATGTCAAACGACTGCCCTGGGAAGACACTCATTTCAAATATTATTTTCGGGAAGGTCGCAATTTGTTGTACCGTTTGAAGGATAAGCATGAGTGGAGACCTGCATCGATTACAGCTTCTCGTGGCTGTCCCAATGCATGCACCTTTTGTACATCTCCCAGTTTCTGGAGTAGAAGATGGCGCAAACGTCACGTAGAAAATATCGTATATGAAATTCAATACCTCAAAGACAATTACGACGTAAATATTATCATCTTTAATGATGAGAATATCAGTGTCGACAAAAAATGGTTTGAACAGTTGCTGGATGCCCTTGCTACACTGGATGTCAGTTGGCTGTCCAGTGGTGGCTTGTCCATTCGCACACTCAATGATGAGCGGATAATAAAAAAAATGTATGCCAGCAAGATTGCGTTTTTTAATTTGGCGGCGGAGTCTGGATCCAATGAAATACTGAAGAAGATTCGTAAGCCTCTCACGGTTGAAGAAACACTAAATGTGGTCAAACTGATCAGGAAAAACGGGTCAGCATTTATAAATGCCTTTTTCATTACCGGTTTTCCCTTCGAGGATCTCAAGAGTGTTAAGAACACCCTGGCTTTTGCGGAAACACTCGATACGGACTGGAAGGGATTTTATTGTTTTAAGCCTCTTCCCGGGGCAGCTCTCTTTGATGACTGTATTGAACAGCGGCTGATAGATGGTTTTAGCGAGGGGGCGGGAGAGTTTTATTTTGCCCAGGAGTTTGATCACATTGATTATTCGAGTAAGCAACTTGGTGACTTAAGTTACATGGCCAACCTCAAAAATAATTTTATCAACAATCGAAATCTGAAACAGAACACAAAAGAATCTTTGGCACAGGCAGAGCGCGATTTTCGATATGTATTGGATATGGTGCCAGACCATGTATTTGCTCTATTGGCTCTTGCTCAAATCATGAAAACTCGAAACCTGACAGAAGATTGTCAACAATTGGTACAAAGGGCGAAGAAGGTCTTGGAAAAGGGTTCGTTTCAATGGCGTTATTATTTGGAAACACTTCATGTGGATATGGAAAGCTATTCTCAATGATTAACCCTATCAGAGTGGAGAGGTAAACTGTGGACACAACGACAAAGCGAATATTAGATTATTGCGTGGCCATCATACGACGAGAGCAGTGCTGGGGGAAAACAGACATCAGACAGTCACATTCAGCCAGATGCATAGAAGTCCCTTGGTTAACCTCACATCTGGTAGATTTTCAGGGCTGTCGGTTGCTGGATATTGGCACAGCGTTATCCAGTTTGGACTATATGGGGACTTTGTTGGCTACAAAAGAAATATTGGGGCTTGATTTGCACTTCATAGATATTGTGAAACTTGATGCCGTTAAATCCAGATATCCGCAAGAGTGGTGGCCCTCAGTGATGGCTCTGAATCAATATTGTGGTGATTATCGATATTATCAATTGCCAAAAAATAATTTTGACGTGGTTACCTGTATATCTGTGATAGAACACATTGGTTATGATGTCTCGTCCCAGGGTGATGACAAAAGCGTATTTGTCAGAAAGAAAAATATTCAAGACGTGTGTACAGATCGCGCGCCCCATACAGATAGACTTGTTATGGATAAGACCAGTCAAATCCTTAAAAAGCAGGGAGAATTATTTATCACGGTTCCTATGGGTAAGGGCGGACCTGTTGTCATACAGGATAGTCTTGGCTACTATTGTGTCCAGTGGGAGTATGAGCAAGAGAGTTGGATGAACATCATCAGGCATAAGGATTTTGAATTGGTTGAAGAAAGATATTTCCAATTTACCGAGCACGAATTTTGGGAAGAAGTTTCGGGATTTGAAAAATTATCAAATGTATCTGCCAGTAACTTGTCTCAGTCAAATGGATGTGCCATGGCCCGGATGAGAAAGGTGAGATAAATCATCATAGGAGGAAGCTACCATGTATAATCATGTTGTTTTTGAAATATCAGGTAAATGTAATGCCCTCTGCCCCTGGTGTGCGACAGGGATTGAATCTCATGATAATAGCAATACATCAAAGCAGTATATTACTTGTGATGAATTTAAAAAAGCTGTTTTTTATCTAAAAAAAAATAATGTCATCACTGCTGATGCCTACTTTTTCTTGTACAATTGGGGTGAACCAATGTTGAATCCACAATTTGGAGAGATAGCAGCATTTTTAAATGATGAAGGTCACGAATACATTGTGAGCACTAATGCCTCACGCCCACTGTATTTTGAAAATGAACAGGCTTTAAGAAATTTAAGGGCTTTGGTTTTTTCCATGTCAGGTTTTTCTCAAAACTCCTATGACAGAATACATGGATTCAGTTTTCATAAAATAAAAGATAATATTGTTCAGATGCTGGATAATTATCGGCGTTGTGGTTTTCGTGGAAAAGCAGAAATCAGATATCATGTCTATCAATTTAATATTGATGAGATACCAGATATGCTGGCCTTTGCCAAGGAACAGAATTTGTGTGTTTCTCCTACATACGCTGGTATAGCCGATTTGAGGAGGTTGAAGGCATATCTGGCAAATGAAATGCCCTATGATGAATTGAAAAAGTTGTCACAGGACCTGATATTCTATTATCCCGAGCAAGTCAAAAAACAAGTGCCACCATCATACACATGTCCTTATCATGAGGTTTTGTTTATCGATGAGAAAAGCAGACTGCTCACCTGTTGCATGATGACAAAGGAGATGTCGGGTTATGCCTTTGGTGA
Source organism: uncultured Nitrospirales bacterium (assembly GCA_964526915.1). GTDB lineage: Bacteria > UBA10199 > UBA10199 > UBA10199 > JADGCS01 > JAHJDR01. Next base: position 63,188 of record CAZGMS010000072.1, on the reverse strand, counting down.
TCTTTATGATTACTCTTATGAGGAAATGAAGAAGGCAAAAAAATGTCAGTCGTTTTGTAAAGAATGTATGCAACAGGCTATTCCCTATCTCATAAACAACCGACCCTATCCGAAAATTATGGATATTTTGGATGTTAAAATGGATTTTTATGATCCCGATAGACCTTTGTTGATATGGGGCACAGAAAAAATGGCAACTGTTCTCTATGATCGCTTAGTTAAAAGTGGTATTCAGGTTTCTGGATTTATAGAGTGTGAGCGGACCGAAAAAAAATGTACACTGTTAAATAAAAGTTGTTATTTGCAAGAACAACTGCGGGATAGAAGTGAGTTTCCTTCTAAACCGTATATTATGATAGCCAGCGAATATATTCCACAAAAAGTTTCTTTTTTACAAAACAATAATTATCATTTTGGCAATGATTTTTGGGTTTCGAGTGTAATCAAGAGATAGAATGTTTCTTATTATGAGTGATGATTGGAAAAATAATATTCCTTTACGTATCAGGACGAAAGTCTTTTTGAGAGATTGGTATATTAGGAATATTCGGAATCCCTATCAGTCTTTTAGGCGCAAACAAGGATTAGCCGACAAAGATCTTTTTAAGCACATTAAAATTCAGACCAATTATATGTGCACACGAAAGTGTTCTTTTTGTCATTATGGGCTGGAAAGGTCGCCAGTCAAGCAGAATATCAATGAGAAGTTATTTAAACGTATTATTAATGAATTGGCTTCAATTTCATATTCGGGGATTTTGAGCTTATATGAGATTAATGAGCCATTAACCGATAAACGATTTAATGAATTTTTAAAATATGCCCGAAAAAAACTTCCCAGGGCTTGGATATTTATTACAACAAATGGTGATTTATTAACAACACACAGAGTTTCTCAGTTGTTTCATGATGGTTTGAATCATATATATTTAAATTCATATGATGACAAGGCCTGTGAGCGAAACTTGAATATGTTATCCCAATTGGATGATAGTTTGGTAAAGAAAATTACACATATCAATAGAACCTATCAGGAAACGTGGACGAGTCGCGCTGGGAATGTAAAGCAATTTTATAAAGAGGTCTGCCAAGCACCCTGTGATCAAGTGTATGAGATAATGTATATTAAACCTAGCGGAATGGTTTGTTCTTGTATCAATGACTTTTATAATATGAATGAAATGGGAGATCTTAACAAGGCTTCATTGTTTGAAGTCTGGTTTGGGACAAAGTTTCAAAAAATGAGAAGAGAACTGTCTCGACAAAATCGAAATTGTAGCGATTTATGTCGGGTATGTGATTATGTTGGGTATGGCAACCTTCCAAAAGTACCATTTTTTTGGAAAATAAAAAGTGTTCTACATAACTTCAACTCAAAGAAATCAATATGAGTATTATGAAACTAGCTGTTCATGGTGGTGAGCCTGTCCGCAAAATGCCGTTCCCCAAAAGGAATCTGATGACTGAAAAGGAAAAACAAGTCGTTCTTAAGGTGTTGGATGAAGCCATCACATCGGGCGATGCATTTGGCTATAATGGGAAATGGGAGCAACGTTACGAGAAAGCCTTTGCAGAGTGGATGGGTGGAGGCTTTGCCGATGGGGTAAATTCAGGGACAAATGCGTTGTTTGTTGCTTTGGGAGCGTTGGAACTTGATGCGTTATCCGAAGTGATTGTTCCACCCATCACTGATGCTGGTGGAGTGATGCCAGTGTTATTTGCAGGATGTGTCCCCATCATGGCAGACAGCACAACTTATTCGTACAATACGTGCGCAGAAGAAATTGAGCGTGTGATCACACCGCGGGTAAAGGCTATTATTGTTGCACACATTGGTGGTGAACCAGTGAATATGGAGCCTGTGATGGCTGTGGCTAACAAACATGGATTATACGTTATTGAAGATTGTTCACAATCTCATGGTGCTTTGTATCAAGGGCAAAAGGTTGGGACGTTTGGTGATATTGCAATATTTTCTACAATGTTTTCAAAGCTTCATTGCACAGGGGGGCAGGGCGGGGTCGTCTATACAAAAGATGAAGAACTGTATTGGAAAGTAAAACGATTTGCAGATCGTGGTAAACCCTTTAATCAGACAGGTAAAATTGATGGTGTTCACAATGCTGTTGCTGGTCTGAATTGTAATTTAAGTGAATTGCCGGCGTCGATTGGGTTTGTTCAACTGGAAAAACTTAGTTATCACATCATGCAAAGACGCCAGCTTGCAGATTCTCTTAATAAAAGACTTCAAGGCTGTGGTTCTGTGTGTTTTGGACAATTTGAAGTTGATGTAGAACCCAGCTTCTGGTTTTTTCGCATGAAAGTCCCCATTGAGAATCTAAATGGTTCCAAAAAAGAATTTGCTTTGGCACTCAAGGCCGAAGGGTTGCCGGTAACAGAAACTTATCGGTATGTTCCGTGCGAAAATCCATGGTTCAAAAATCAAAGTGTGTTTGGGAAAAGTGGTTTTCCTTGGCAGTGTAAAGATTATCATGGTGAGCGTCAACCAGTATTCAAATTTGATAACATTACACAAGTGACTGATACGCATTTCAATTTAAATATTCACGAAAACTATTCTGAAAAGGACATTGCTGATATTGCAGAGGCCTTATTCAAGGTTTCTCATTTCTATTCTAAGTGATCGTTTTGTATAAAGCGGATGGCAAAAATCAACAAATGTGATGTGTTGGTGATGATCTGGGGGATGGTCGGGCGTGATGTACAAGCCCTGATTCCTACCATCTATTTGTTACGTCAAAAATTCAAGTTGCATGTAGAAGTGCGGAGTATTTTTGATTACACAGCGATTGATTTGTTGAAACCGAAAGTATTGCTAACAAATTGTTGTACGGGTGCCTATGCAATTTACAAAGTAACAAAATATGCGCAACAGCGCGGTATTTATGCTGTGGCCTTGCATGCAGAAGGAGTATTTCGCAAAGAGTTAACTGACTTGTATCTTTGGGGTAATAATCGTGAACGAAAGCCTACGGTGGACAAATGGTTTCTATGGAATGAAGATTCGTATCGCTGGTCTTTGGAACGGTTTCCTTATCTGAAGGACATCCTGAGCGTTTCGGGTAGTGCTGGTCACGAAAAATACCACATTTTTAAAAATGTTTTGTTTGATCGTAGTAAATTGCTTGGAGATCAATACGATGGAATCATTTTTTATGTAGGTTGGTCATTTGATATTGTTGCACGACAACATGAACAAGGGGTACGGGGAGATGCCCTGCTCAAACAAAAAGAAACCACCATACACTATTTGCAGTCCGTTGCAAAACAGTATCCCAACAAACTTTTGATTCTTAAATACCATCCGGCTACTGAAAATGAGGAAAAGACGGAGATTTCTCATCATTTTGATCAATACAATAATGTGCTGATTCTTCATGATGAGATGCCCGTTTATCAATTGATTGCCTTAGCAGATGTTGTTTTGGTTTATGAATCCACAATGGCTGTTGATGCGTGGTTGGAGGGCAAGACAACCATTCATCTATGTCAGGATCATCCTGAATATGTTGAAATTTGGGAGTCTTCCATTTCTGCACAAACAAACAAACAACTGCTGGATTATTTAGATGAGTTGTTTGTTTCAAAAACAATCAAAGAATTCGAAGCCAAGAGAGAGCAAAGAGAAAGGCTGATTACAGCCTGTTTTGGAAATCAAAATCAAAGCCCATCAAAAATTATTGCTGAACACATAAGTCGGCATCTTGATGAAAAAAAATCTGTGCAATGCGGCGTATCACTGAATTTGTTTTTCAGAGGGCTTGTGAACCGATTTTTTTACCATTTTTCTTTTTTTTCGCACAATAAGCGTTGTTCGCAAATGAGGGACCATTATCAGCCCGAAGCTTTTACCCGACAGTATATTGAATATCAAAAAACTTTGGACCAATACTATAGAGATGAATTGCATTAAATAATTGTTACAGAAACAACTTCTAAACAGGGTGACGTTGTCTCATAAAAAATTAACAAAAAATGATGTTTTCTATGGAGCACCCAGAAATATTCCAGTACAATTCTCATATTATGAGAAACGAGGGTCTTGCGAAATTTCTTTAGAATGACGAAGTGATTTCATAGTTGTGTGTCGACGCTCGTGTTTTTTTAATAAGTCAACCGAAACAAATGTATGTAATATTGTAGGGAGAGTTTATGAAAGAAAGAGTTCTCGATCTTATCCACTGTCCAAAGTGTGGCAGTCATTTTAACGTCAAAGAACGTGTCGAAAAAAAGGATGAAATATATTCTGCGATTCTTTTTTGCTCATTGTGCTTGGCAGAGTATCGCGTTGTCAATTATATCCCGAGGCTTATCGATGGTTACAATTACTCTGACTCCTGGGGAAAATTGTGGCGGGAAACAGGCCAAGTTGTTTTAGACAGTTATACAGGCATTCCGTTTTACCATGATGTTATACATGGCAAGTACAGCCAAGACGGGCAGGGTAGAGATGGATATAGTCCTTTTGGTTTTGAATGGCCAAAAGATTTGCGAGGGCAGTTGATTCTTGAAGTGGGACCAGGAACAGGGTGTTGTACAGAGCATTTGATCAAGACAGGGGCACATTTGGTATCAATAGACATGTCGAATGCAATCGATACCTTCTCAGAAGATATTTTGACGATGCCCAACATTGACGTGGTTCAGGGGGATATCAATAAACCCATCTTCGAAAATGGAATTTTTGATAAGATTTGGCTTTTTCAGGTGTTGCAGCACACGCCAAGTCCCGTGGATACCTTGAAAACAATGTATCGACTTCTCAAAAAGAATGGTGAAATTGCTTTTACCTCCTATGCTGCTGTTTATAAACCTTGGTTTCTGCCGATTATTCAAAGGATTCATCCACAGACATCCTGGAAACTTATTAATTGGTTTGTACCTGTTTTTATTCCTTTGAAATATGGCTTACAAAAGGTTTTCTACAAATTCAAAATGCCTTTTATGGCAAAAGTAATACGAAAAACAACTGAGCCAATTGATCCTAGGAATATCTTTTTTAATGCAAGGGAAGGCTACGCTGGCGATTACCCCCATGGTAAATTATGGGAAAGTACACACGACAAGAAATTGCTGATGAAGTATGTCATTATCAATACGTTTGATTGTATAACGCCTCAATATGTTAATGGGGCAAATCATCAACAAATTGAATTATGGGCCAGTGAAGCAGCATTTAGTTCAATAAGAACCTGGGGTGTTGGAGGTGTGCGAGCGACGGCTTTCAAGTAAAAAGTTATTAGTGAAAAATTTTAGAGGGTAAAGACAAGGTTTTTAAATGATTTCTTAAATTTATAGGAAGTGAATGTTGGGATTTTGGATTTCTAAGTATTGACGATCAGGGATATGTCTATGATGGAATAAGACACGAAGATATTCTATAAAGGTATCTCAGAATAATAATGTTCAAAGTTGTTTTTCAACACGCACCAAAATTTTTTACAGGATCACTCATTGCGGCGGTTGCCACGGTGCTCATGACAAAATATTATACGTTCGTTTTCACACCAGCCGACTATGGTGTGTTGGCGATGTACCTGGTTATGTTTGAGTACATCAAGACCTTGGCATCGTTGAATCTTGATAGCAGTGCTACCCGATTTTATTTTGACTATAGAAAAACGCATCGCGATGAATATTTAAGTACGATTTTATGGTTTCTCACATTTCAAGCAGCATTGGTACTGATAATTGGATTGATTTTTATGCCCTTGATCTCTGATTGGATAGCCATAAAAACCCGTACAATTTATATGGTGACATTGGGTACTGGCATTGCCTCAGTGTATGTTTCATTTTTTACAAGAATTTTATACAATGAACACAAGTCCACATCTGTTCTTAAGCATTCAATATTTCAAACGCTTGTTAATCATGCGACATCATTTATTTTAATATCAGTATTCAATTTAGGTATCCTTGGCAGAATAAGCGGGCAGGGCATTGGTTACGGTGTAAATATTTATTCTTTGTTAAAAGAGTTTGCAAAAAATAATTTATTTAAAATAAGATTGGTTTTTAACAGGTTGATGGCAAAGGAAACTTTTTTGTTGTCGTTGCCTGGGATGATTTCTATGACACAGGGCATTGCATTCCTGTACCTTGATAGAATTTTTCTGAAACATTACATCGGCAATACAGCGGTTGGTATTTACACATTGGGATATATGCTCGGCAGAGGTCTATCCATTGTGTATGAGTCAGTATCGCAGGCCATGTTGCCAAAAGTATTTAATGACATGATCAGTGATTATGTAAAAGCCAAGGCAGAATTAGAAAAATTTTCTTACTTGTATTATGCAGGGCTCATTGTCATAACAATTATTGTTTCATTTTTAAGTCCTGTTTTGGTCGCACTTATTTCAAATGAAAAATATTCTGAATCTGCAACAGTGATGCCATTTGTTATGGCTGGATTTATGATGGGCGGTTTTTATAAAATTCCTGCTCTTGTATTGGGTTATCATAAGAGAGTTTGGATTTATCCTGTGATAGCTTTTGTTTCCTTTGGGGTTAATGCTTTATTAAATTGGTATTTGATACTCCCCTATGGTGTTGTTGGATCCGCCTTTGCAAGCTTCGCAGGACTTTTTATTTATTCGTTAATCATGCAATCCGTAGCAGCACAATATATGAGTTGTAGGTACAGAGTGACAGTATTTTCTGTGTACTTATTGATATTTATGGTGAATCTGGGTCTGTTTTGTGCCTAAGATGCGTAACAACGGCACAGTAATTCTTCGATGACATGCATTATGGTAAGGAATGACGGTTAATATTTATGTGTGGCGTATCTGGTTTTTTTTCATATCAAAATACAGTTGATCCCAAACGGTTCTATCAGGCACACCTAAAACTAAAACACAGGGGACCTGATGATGAAGGATTTGTTTATCAAAACTATGATAAGACTATTGAGGCCTTAAGAGGGGATGATACCGTCAAAGAACTTGCTGGTTATGAACACATTGTTAACAAAGACAAGTCCGGACTCATTATGGGACACAGGAGGCTGAGTATCATTGATCTGACTCCTTTGGGGCACCAACCTTATCGCTATGAAGGGTTGTGTCTTGTGTATAATGGAGAGATATATAACTACATTGAAATCAGGGAAGTGCTTAAATCCCAAGGTTATTGTTTCACCACCAGTGCTGATTCAGAGGTGTTCCTGAAGGCCTTTCATTGTTGGGGTACGGAGGCTTTTTGCAGGTTCAACGGGATGTGGGCGGCCGCTATTTACGATAGCCAAAAAGATCAACTCACACTTACGCGTGATAGATTTGGAATAAAGCCGCTTTATTATTCCTTTGTTGATGATAATCTGATCTTTGGAAGTGAAATCAAGTTTATATCGTCGTTTTTCGATAAACTATATGTCAATCGTGAGATGGTGTGTCAGTATTTGAGGTACAGCTATTCGGATCACACTCAGCAGACGATGTTTAGGGATGTTTTGCAAATTGAGCCAGGCACATATTGTGAGTTTTCAAGAGCAGGATTAACAACTTACAGCTATTGGAAAATGCATGATCATCCTCAAGCCACCCAACTAGAAATAGAAAACATTCTCAAAGATTCTATTCGATTGCGTTTGCGGTCAGATGTGGAAGTGGGTTCACTATTGAGTGGTGGCATTGATTCCAGCACCATTTTGGGACTGATTGATGCAGAACAATATGTTGGAGCATTTAAAACATTTTCAGTTGTGTTTGACGACGAGGCTTTTAGTGAAAAAAAATACATTGATGAGTTTCAAACAAGAAACATCAAATTGGAAAAACATTTTGTTTATCCACAAACGGAAGGTTTGATCGAAAAATTAAATGAACTGGTGTATGTGCATGAAGAGCCGTGGAGAGGCCTGGCTGTTTATTCCCAATATCTGATTTATGAATACATTAAAAAGAACAGTCATGTAAAAGTCTTGTTGAATGGACAGGGTGCTGATGAAATTTTTACGGGCTATACGGAATATCATTATACCTACTTGTCAGACTTGCTTTTGAGGTTAAAGTTTGGGAGTTTTGTGAGAGAACTGCGTGCCTACTGCACGACAAGAAATCTATCTTGCCTGCGTACTTGTGCGAATGTCTTCACGAAGATTTTGTCAGATATTTATAGACCAAAAAACAAGCATGATATTTTTGTTACGAATTATGAGAGTGTCAAGACGCAAAAAAAATATACCAGCAGATTAAAGAATCAGCAATGGAACAACCTTGTGGTGTCAGCCTTGAGAGAATACTTGAGATACGAAGATCGCAACTCCATGCGATTTTCCTTGGAAAGTCGCCTGCCTTTTTTGGACTATCGTCTGGTGGAGAAAGCATTTTCCCTTGGTGATGACAAAAAAATTCATGAAGGTGTTTCCAAAAAAATATTGAGAACCATAGCACAAGGCAAGGTGCCTGAGAGTATTCTAAATAGAAGCGATAAAACTGGTTTTGAATTGCCAGAAATTCTGTGGCAAAAAACGGGTTTGAAAGAGAATTTTGATAGTGTGTTTAATGATATTCATCTGAATGGCTTGTTTTCTTTTTTGAATCATAAAAAAATATATGCATATTATCAAAAATATACGCAAAACAAGATCAAGGATTGGTCTTTGGTAAGCCGTTTGTATTCTCTTTATTTGTGGAAAAAGGTCTGGTCTGTTAGCGAGTAATGACATGTTCAAAACACACATTAAGAATATTCTAAATCATTTTGGATTTCGAATGCTTCGTACTGTGACTACCAGCGATGCCCAATACGAAACGATCATCCCCAAGGCTACCTATGCCCCTTGGAATACTGATCAACAATTCATCACACTGTATGGCCAGATCAAAGATCACACATTGGTGGACAAATATAGGTGTTTTGAATTGTACGCGTTGGTGGCCCAGTGTGCCAAATTGAGTGGGGGAAGCATCATAGAGATTGGTGTGTGGCGTGGAGGGACCGGTGCTCTTTTGGCCAGACGGGCCTCCGATTGTGGCATCAGGGAAAAAGTGTATTTGTGTGATACATTCTCCGGTGTGGTCAAAGCGGGGGTCCATGACACCACATACAAAGGTGGCGAGCATGCAGATACATCGAAGGAACTAGTGACATGTTTATTAAAGAAGGTGGCTTCCTACGCCAATGTAAAAGTTCTTCAAGGAATTTTTCCGGACCAGACAGGAGTTCTTGTGGCAGATGAAAAATTTAGATTGTGCCACATAGATGTTGATGTGTACGAATCAGCAAAAGGGGTTGTAGATTGGATCTGGGACAGATTGGTTCCCGGTGGCATGATCGTTTACGATGATTTTGGTTTTAGTGGATGCTCGGGGATCACACAGTATGTGAATGAGCAGATGCAAAAAAATGATCGCGTGGTCATTCATAATTTGAATGGACACGCCATCATCATCAAAAGGGAATAACAGAGTCCATGTGGAATGTTGCACAATCTGACGATATTGCCAATGCCTATCCGTTGCCTTTCATGGATGATTTTCATGATTACGGTGATCAGTTTTCCGTTTGGCGCTATCAACATCGTCAACGGGTCACATTGATCAATCAGTATCTGAAAACATATCCTGCCAGGACAGTTCTGGATGCGGGGGCAGGAAAAGGGCCAAATACTTATTTGGCAAGTAAAGTGGCTGTTCGTGTTGTGGCCCTTGAATCTTCAAGGGAAGAAGTGGTGCGGATGAGAAAGAATTTTGAAAAGTATCCAGAACTCTTGGATAAAATAGAAATTGTCATAGCAGATTTGACAGAAATTCCTTTGGAGAGCGATAGTGTTGACTTGATCATATGCAGTGAAGTGATTGAACATGTGGAAAACAGACCCAAGGCTTTAGATGAGTTGCGCCGTGTCCTAAAAAATGATGGTAAGATCATTTTTTCCATGCCCAATAAAAATAGTTTATATTGGAGACGCGAAAAACAGCTACATCGCAAAGAGGTGTCTCCGGAATCATTCTGTCATTGGCAGTTTTCAGCACACGATATCGAAAATCTTGTAAGCAATGCGGGTTTCAAGATTATGGAAACAAATGGCACTTGTCTGTTTTTGTGTTGGAGTACTGTGTTGCGCGTGTTAGGTCGTTGTGGCTTATTTGCACTATTCAATAAGCTGGACAGATTTTTGGCAACTGCGATTCCACGTTGTTCAGCATTTTATTTTCTTATTCTTCACAAATGAAAATATTGGTTTCAGATGGAAACTACACACACACGCTCGGCGTGGTGAGGGCTTTGGGTAAGGAATGCCACACAGTCTATGTGATGAGTCATAGGCCCGGTTCATTGGCGGCGTTGTCAAAATATTGCGCTGATGAAATTATTGTCCCCAAATATGAACTGCCGGAGTTTAACCAAACCTTTCTGGATATTTTAAAACAATATCAGATAGACATGGTCATGCCTGTTGGTGCCAAGGCCAACAGTATCATGAGTGAATTGCAGGATGAGATCAGGCTGTGTTCTGACATTGTGATTGCTGAAGCATCAAAGATCGATGTTGCCATGTCAAAAGAAAAAACGTACGCGCTTGCTGAAAAGATAGGTGTTCCTTATCCCAAAACCTTTTACCCGCTTAACAGGGAAGAAATCTCAGTATTGGGAGCTACCCTGAAATTCCCCCTTGTGATCAAGGGAAAGCAGGAAGCGGGTGTTAACGTGATCGATTATGTTGAGCATCACAGGGATCTTTTGGGCAAGTATCATGCGCTGTGTGAAAAGCACAACTTGGAAGGGTCTTTGTTACCGATGTTACAGGAATACATAAAGGGATACGGGTGTGGTTTTTTTGCGTTGTATGATCATGGCAAATGTTGTGTGACATTTCAGCACCGCAGAATTCGTGAAATGCCACCCAGCGGAGGCCGCAGTGTGGCGGCTGAAACTGGTTTCAATCCATTGGTGGCAGAGTACGGAAAACAAATTTTGGATGCTTTGCAGTGGCATGGTTTGGCCATGGTCGAATTCAAGGTCGATGAATCAGGTCGTCCCTTTTTGATGGAAATTAACGCCAAACTCTGGGGATCTATTGAGCTTGCCATTTCTGCGGGGGTGAATTTCCCGCAAATGATGGTGGATCTGCATTTGGGTAAGCAACCTGCGATCGATGTTTGCAGAAAATCCAAACTCAGGTACACTTGGCCATTCAATGGCGACATCATGTACGGTATGCTCAGACCAAAGGCCATGTGTGGGGTGATCAAAGATACTCTGTGTTTGCGTGTAAAAAATAACTGTCAACTGTCGGATATTCGCCCCACTATAAAAATGGCAGGGCACTTTGCCAAAACATTTGTGAAGTATTGTGTGCATGGCCAGTATGAATCGTAAGGGTATTTTTCATTGTCATTCAGCCTATTCGTATGATTCTGTGATGTCGATTCCCCGGTTGGCTCGCTGGGCCAATGCGCAGAAACTCGATTTCTTAGTATTGACGGATCACGACAGCATCCAAGGTTCGCTGGCACTCAAGAAGCATTGCAATGAAAATCATCTCAATATTGAAGTGCCTCTTTCTGCCGAATATCAAACAGAATATGGTGATGTGATTGCCATGGGAATTCATAAAGAAATTGAGTCTCGCAAATATGCTGCATTTGTTCGAGAAGTTCGGGAGCAAGGAGGGTTATTGTTGTTGCCACACCCGTATGTAGGTCATAAAAATATCAATCAGCTTGCGGAAGATGTGGATATGATTGAGGTGTTTAATGCAAGATGTCGAAATGTCGACAATATACGGGCAATGGATTTGGCCAAAAAACACGGCAAGGGTATGTGTTATGCGGGTGATGCTCATTCTTTGAATGAGTTGGAAAATTGCATTGTTGTTTTGAATCAACACGGCGAGTTTCTGAGTGCAGTGAAAACGGGCGGTATGGTCATGATCAAATCAAAAAAAACATTGATGAGTGATATTGATAAATCACAATTGATCAAGGCCATCAAAAGAAGAACTTGTATCAAAATAGCCAGACAAAGTCGGTTACTACTAAGTCGTTGGTTATCGGGTTCTAGGAGAGAAAGAATTTAGAATGGGTATTGTTATCAACATTCCGGACAACCATGTAGCCGAACGGGAATATGTTATTGAGGTTCTTTTTAGGGAATTATTGGGGATTGATGTCTGTGTCTGTGCCAGACCAATCAAGGATTATGAAATTGTATTGGAAAATCGAAAAATCATTGTAGTGAGGGATAACTTTTTCAACCAGTTTTGTTCTGATGTTACCTATTTGGATAATCGCAACATCCCTTCTCGCACCTCATTTGTTGATAACCAGTTTGTTGATAAGGCTCCTTTGCCCACTATTTTTGGTACTGATGAGTGTTCTGTGTCGTCAGACCGAATCATCTGTGGTGTCGATGTCTTTGCGTCATCTTTTTTCATGCTGACGAGGTGGGAGGAACACGTTAATCTCATTCGCGATATTCATGGCCGATTTCCTGCAGATCAGTCGCTTGCAGTCAAACAGGGTTTCTTGGAACGGCCCATAGTGCATGAATATGCTCAAATGTTGTTTCGGATGATTCATCATTTGGATGGGCAGGCACAGAAAAAGCACAGTCGTTATCGTATGGCTCCCAGTATTGATGTGGATATATTGACCTATTATCCCCAAGATGTCTGGGGTCTGATTCGTAGAGTAGGCGGTGATCTTCTTCTTAATAAAAGTCTGAGAGCGGCTTCAAAGAGTATGGTGGGCAGTTTGTCTTGTAGACATTTTGGCAACAAGGATCCCTATGATCTTTACTCTGAATTGGTCGATATGGGAAGGCGATGTGATGCGACCATCCAATTTAATTTCATGTCTGCTGTCAAAAGCAGGCGTGATTCGGGATATAGATTGGATACCGTGTTTGCCGAGCACAATTTGAGGATAATCAGGGAGAATGAACATGTGATTGGATTTCACCCGGGCTATGATACATGTAATGATGGAAACAAGTGGAAAATCGAAAAGCAGAGATTGAATCAAGTCTTGGCAAATCAGGGCTGGGAGGGCGTTCAATCTGGGAGACAGCACTATTTGAAATTTGAGGTGCCCACAACGTGGCAGATTTGGGAAGATAATGGGATGGCAGTTGATTCCACGTTAGGATACCCTGAGATGGCTGGGTTCAGGTGCGGTGTGTGTCAGGATTACCCAGTTTTCAATATCCTATCGCAAAAAAAACTTCGCTTAAGAGAGTTGCCCTTGGTAGCAATGGATGGGGCATTTTACAAATATCAGGGTATGCGTGATATGGAAGTCGTGCATGGTGGTCTTAGCAAGTTAAAAGAGCAGGTTAAAAAGTACCAGGGGATTTTTACCCTTCTTTCTCATAATACAATGTTTTCAGATTTGGGGTGGCCAGGATGGAAGGAATGTTTTGAAAATATCTTAACAGCAACATAAAACGTGGGAAAATGAAAAAACAATTACTAGTGATTGCGTTTAAATTCCCCCCTATGGGGGGTGTGGGTACGCGCCGTTGGGCAAAATTCTCTAAATATTTGGCCCAAAGGGGCTATGTGGTCCATGTGATTACAACCAAATGTTCAAAAAAAGGGAATGTAAATTGGGGAACAGATGTTCAACACGAAAATATTCATGTTCACAGGATTTCAGCCAATTACCCTATGTGGCTGTTGTCATCATCATCAAAAAATATTTTGGGAAGGTATTTTCGAAAATTTTTACGGTTTGTTCTCATGAAGACGATGTACTACTTGGATCCTGCCCAAAGATGGGGCTCAAAACTGATTCCCTGTGCCCGGGCCGTCATCAAAGAACACCACATTAAAAACGTTGTGGTCACAGGGCCTCCGAGTTCTCTTCATTATACCAGCGCATTTCTTAAAATTGAAAATCCAGAGATTCATTTGATTCAAGATTATCGTGATTCCTGGAACGATGATGTTGATTACCAGTATTTAAAAAAATTGAATTATTTTTGGCAGAAGGAAAAATCAGTTTATATGGAAATTGTATCGATGATTTATTCGGATGTCATCGTATTTCCCACAAATGACATTTTGCATAGAATGAAGAAAACCTATGGATCTTTTTCAAAAAAGTTTGTCTGTATTCACAATGGTTATGATGTTGATGATTATGGCTGTGCCATCATAAACCCGGGCTTGGCAGACTTTAAAATGATTTACATAGGCAATATCCCGGATTCGCGAATACCCGCATTTACCCTTTTGTGTTCTGCCCTGAATAAGATGCAAGATGAATATTTTCAAAATAATTTTACGGTGGATATCTTTGGCAAAGACCAGGATGCACTGTACAGCGTAATGAGAGACTCAGCCGTGTTCAGTAAATATTTTCACCGTTATTCAGAAACCCCCTTGAAGCAAATCTCGGCCAATATGCCAACTTACAGTTTTGGTTTGAGTATTAATGCCGAAATGTATCCCTATGCCTTTGGAACAAAAGTCTTTGATTACATGGCCACTCGAAGAAAAATATTCCTGATTTCAAATGGTGGTGAATTGTATGAATTGCTGAAGGTGAAGGGGCATTATGTGGCCCGCTATGATGTAGATGATATCATTAAGACCCTCAAACAAATGAAAGAAGATTATTTGTCTGCAAAAATGCCATCATGCGATTTTGACAACTTTGATATCCCTCACTTGACTCAAAGGTACGAAGAACTGTTTTTATGAAAATAGCCAAGTTTAGGCCGCCTTTTGTTGATGAGTGCCCCCTTGATTTACCAAAACTCAATCAGATAACGGGTAAGGATTGGCATTATGCCGCAAGTGGCAAAGCTGGTATTTATCATGCTCTGAGGTCTTTTTCGGCAAAGGGCAATGTTGCTTTGCCCGCGTACGCTTGTGGGTCATTATTAGTTCCTCTCAGACGTCTGGGATTAACCCCCATTTTTTTTGATTGCGACGAGGAGGATCTCAACCCATCAGTGGCAAGCATCAAAAAATGTTTGCAGGAAAACGATGTATCAGCGTTGGTAGCTCCCAGTTTGTATGGCAATCCCGCCAGCATGAGTGACATTGAATTGATTTGTAAAGGGAATGGGGCGTTTCTGATTGATGACTCAGCGCAGAGTTTTGGTGCTGTGTTGGATGGTCGCTTTCTCGGAACATTTGGCAATGCAGGATTGTTTTCTATTGGTCCCGGCAAGGCCACTCCCGGTGCCATGGGGGGCTTCTTTTGGACAGATAATTTGGATTATGATTGGAAACTGACTCATCACCCATTGGTGCATTTTGTGAGATGGTTGCTGTTTAGGTATGGAAGGCAAAAAGATTTTTTTTGGAGTTATTGGTCCTGTTGTCTTTGGATTCTGAATATATTGAATGTTTTTTTGGAACGCGCCCATTTTCTTTACAATGATGGTTTTGGTTCTTTTGAGGAATGTTTTTTGGGAGGGACTGTACACGGTATGTTGGGAGGAGCATTTGCTTTTCGAAAAAAATATCACGATGCATTTATGAACAAATTTTCTGATGGCAAGAAATTCAGAATCATCAAGGCTATTCGGGGTCAGTCTGCACCGCATAAAATCGTTCTTTGTTTTGAGACCAGGCAGGTGGCACAAAGTTTTTATAGATACATGCTGGCCATGCAGATTCATGTCGGTATGGGTTATGCTTTGTTGACCGAAGACACTTCAAATTTTCCGTGTGCCGAAAAAATATCAGGTTGTGTTGTGGAACTGCCCATCGAAGACCATTCCGAGCGCATGAAGTATTTGTTTGCAAAAGTTGAGAACTTTGTTGATCAAAATTGAAAAAACAGAACCTGTCTTATTGACGCCTCTTCCTATTGTGGCCACAGAGGGCTATTTGAAGGCTCGTTCATCGGGTGAATACGGCTGGTTTGTGTCTGACCAAATGATACTGCCCTATGTTGTTGAGCGCAGGGCTTTTTTTAACAGACTGGTTTTTCCTTCCGCTACTGTGTTTGTGGAGCCGGTATCAGCAGAGGCGGAGAGACTCTTTTTAGGTGAGGTCGTTGAGTTGTCAAAACAACTGAATGTTGATTTTATCTATCAGCCGCATACCTCCGCCGTTTTTCGTGCGTGTCCTCAAAACTCCATTCATTGCCAGTTCAGTTCATTCCAAGTTGATTTGACAGCACAGGAAAGTGATTTGTTTGCCGGGCTCCATCACAAACATAGAAATGTCATCAGAAAGGCAATGGCGGAGGGAGTGCAAATTGTATCAGGGACTGAATATCTGGATGAATGTGCACGTTTGATACAACAGACCATGCAACGACAATCCCTCCCGTGGGCAAGGAAAGGTGAATTAATGAGGTTGGCCGCCGAGTTGGGAGACCAAGTTTCATTTTATGTGGCAAAAAAAAATGGTAAAAGTCAGGGTTGTGCCGTTGTGATTTGGAAAGCAGGGAGCTCTGCATATTATTTGCATGGTGGCAGTATTGAAGGACCAAGTTTGGGAGCAATGAATTATTTGCAGTGGAAGATCATGTTGGACATGAAGGCGCACGGAGTGCTTGTGTATGATTTTATGGGTGCCAGAATGTCGCCGCTACCAGGCTCCAGGCAGGAAAGTATTCAGCGGTTCAAATCGCGTTTTGGAGGCCAGCTGAAGGTGGGCTATTTGTGGAAATACCCTTTGAAACCCTTGCGCTATAAGTTGTTCACAGCCACGGCCAAACTGAATGCCTATGCCAGGGGGTTGAAATATACAGGCGACATTATCGATCAAGAAAGAGCACGATCACATGAATCAGATTGTTCTCACATTTGATTATGAGCTTTTTTTGGGTGCTCATAGCGGGACAGCACAGAAATGTCTCCTTGAACCGACATCTGCTATTTTACAGATATTGAAAGAACACAATGCGACAGGCATCTTCTTTATTGATGCCAGCTACCTTTTGCATCTTGTTGCACAACGACACCCTGATTTTGAAAAAGTCAGGGCACAAATCATTGAGATGGCAAAAGCGGGCCATGATTTTGGTTTGCATTTGCATCCACAATGGCTTGATGCTGTACCGCTAAATGGTAACGAGTGGACATTCAAGACTCACGAGAGATACCGGTTACAATCCTTGGGTGAGCGCGAGAGAGGTGCTTTGATTGCAAGTGGCAAGGAGATGATTGAAGAGATTGTCCAGCAAGTTTGTCCAGCATACAAAGTGCAGGCCTTCAGGGCTGGTGGCTGGTGTGTTCAGCCGTTTCAAGAACTGAAGAATCACATGTTATCACAGGGTTTGCACTATGATTTTAGTGTGCGGCCAGGGATTGCAAACAATGATAACGAGCAAGCAGCATATGATTTTACAAAAGCACCGCAGGAAAAAGATTACTGGCGTTTTGAAAATGATCCGTGTTTGCCACAAGAACTGGGTAAGTTTTTTGAAGTACCCATGACTTCGGTGAAGATTTCAGGAAGGACCTTGTTAAAAAATTATTTCCAAATGCGCAGGAGCGCTCGTTGTGGTGATGGTCAGGGATTGCGTAAGCCCAAGCCGTTGGCAAAACAAATTTTACGATTACTATTGTCTGAATTGAGGTCATCTACCCTTGATTTGGCTAGTGTTGATTTGGTCATGAAACAACTCAAAAAAGGCAGACAAAAAAAACGGTTATTTCAAGTGTGGGTGCATCATCCCAAGTTGTGGACAGCAAAGACTCATCAGGCGTTAAAAACCCTGCTTTTGGAAACAAAGACATTATCTTTTTCTGACGTTAAAAGGATAGTGTCTGCATGACAAAAATGCGTGTTGCCATATTGCCTCGTGTCATTCAAGATTACCGGGTCTCAGTTTACGAACGCTTGAGTCAGGTTGAAAGTTTGCACATCAAAGTATTTCATGGCTGTGATGTGAAAGGCACTAAGCTTGTTAATTCAAAAAAATCGCATAGCTTTGCATCAAAAGAAATGTTTTCAATACCCATTCGGATCAGCACATCAAATGGAAAAGGTTACTCGTCATTCAGTCCGTTTGTGTTTATTGAACTTCTCAGGTTCTCACCCGATGTGGTTGTTGTAAAGGGGGCCTCCAATTTTCTCAATGGCATGCAAGCCCAATTTTATGCTTGGCTGTTCAGACGCAAAGTTGTTCAGTGGAGTCTGGGTGAAATCAGCAAGCGCAAAAAATCATGGCATCGTAGAGTCATGGATCCGATCATTCACTTTTTAGAGCGTCGTTCAGAGGCCTGTTTGACTTACAGTTCTGTGGGCAAAGCGTATTATGAACGCCTTGGTATTGATTCCCATAAAATCTTTGTGGCGTTGAATGTTGTGGATACCGAGCAACGACTCAAGGATATGGCTTGTTTTGACCGTTCCCTTCTTTACAGAGACATTCATTCTCGGTTTGATTTTGTGGTGTTGTATGTTGGGGTTCTTACGAAAGAGAAAAAAGTGGATGTTTTGTTGAAGGCCTTTGCGGAACTGGAAAAATTTGTGTCTCAAGAAGTGTGCTTGTTGATTGTTGGCAAGGGAGAGGACGATGCCAGGTTACGCTCTTTGGCGCGTGAATGGAACATCAGGAATATTCAATTTGTTGGAGAACAGAGGGATGGGGTTTCACAATATTTTTTCAAGGCCGATGTAATGGTTTTGCCTGGATTGGGAGGATTGGCCATATCTGACGCATTGCTACATGGGGTACCGGTCATTGCAACGGCGGGAGATGGGTGTGAGGTTGATCTGATCAATAAAAATAATGGCGTTCTTGACGAAGACCTGAATGAAGAACGCCTGTGTGGTTATTTGAAAAAAATGTGTGAGGATCAGCCGTACAAACAACGTCTGAAAAGCCATGCTCAGGATATCATTAATAACAGATACAACATTCACACTTATGTTCAGGGGTGGGTGGATTGTTTGTCGTTTGTACAACCTGTAATGACAAGGAAATCGTGACTATGAAACAAATTATTCAGTCATTCAAAACAGGAGAAATCTGGTTGGCGGACGTGCCTGTACCCATACTCAAACCGGAAGGCGTTGTGGTTGAAACACATCATTCGTTTATTTCATCAGGTACCGAAAAAATGTTGGTGTCGTTTGCCCAGAAAAATTTATTGGGCAAGGCCTGTGCCATGCCTGATCAGGTCAAAAAAGTGATTCAAAAAATTAAGACTGAGGGATTGTTTGAAACCTGGGAAAAGGTACAGGCCAAACTCGATCAGCCTATTCCTTTGGGCTATTCGTGTGCTGGTGTGGTGGTGGAGGTTGGACAAGGGGTCAAGGGGTTGGTGAATGGTGATCGTGTGGCCTGCGCAGGGGCAGGTTATGCGAACCATGCGGAGTTCAATTATGTACCAAAAAATCTGCTGGTCAAAATTCCCGACAAGGTTTCTTTTAGGGATGCGTCCTGTGCAACGGTGGGTGCGATTGCCCTGCAGGGTGTCAGGCAATGTGATGTGAGGGTAGGTGAAACTGTTTGTGTGATGGGATTGGGTTTGCTTGGGCTTTTTGCTGTACAAATTTTGAAAGCCAGTGGTGCCAAAGTGGTGGGTTTTGACCCTGATGCACGACGCTGTTCATTGGCGCAAGAGCTTGGGGCTGATTCTGTGGTTAAGGACAATCTTGTGGCCACATGCGATGCTTTTTCAAAGGGAAATGGTGTTGATGGCGTTCTCATCACAGCGGCAACGAATTCCAATGAGCCTGTTGAGCTGGCAGGCCAGATTGCGCGTCATAAGGGCAAAGTGGTGGTGACGGGCATGGTTGGAATGAACATACCCAGGGATGTGTTTTACAAAAAGGAACTGGATTTCAAACTGAGCATGTCTTACGGGCCCGGACGCTATGATACCAATTATGAAGAAAAGGGGCATGATTATCCTTATGGCTATGTGCGTTGGACTGAACAACGAAACATTGAGTTCTTTTTGGATTTGATTGCCGATGGCCATGTGACTCCTTCCAAGATGATCACACATGAGTATGATATTGCCGAAGGACTCAAGGCCTACGATTTGTTGTTGGGCAGGGAAAAAAGTGAGTATTTGGGTATTGTGATTGGTTATGGCAAATCTGACGGAACGACGAGAGTCCCAGAACGCAAAGTGATTTGTGGACAGAACCATCAGGTAACCGATTGTGTCGTGGGTATGATTGGCATGGGCAATTTTGCAAAAGCTGTGTTGTTGCCTGCTTTGCAAAAACAAAATCACATTTCACTCAGATGTCTTTGTGCCACAACAGGAATTGATATCACGGCAGTCGCAAAAAAAACAGGATTTGAGTACGTCACGACGGATTCTGCCGAACTTTTTGCTGACCCACGAATCAATACCGTTGTGATTGCGACCCGTCATGATTCTCATGCCGGATTGGTTGTAAAGGCTCTAGAGGCGGGAAAAAATGTTTTTGTAGAAAAACCCCTTGCGTTGAACAGGGACGAATTGGAAGCCATCAAACAAGCTGTTCAAATTCACTCTGGAATATTGACTGTAGGGTTTAACAGGCGTTTTTCGCCACATGCCAAGCTTTTGAGAGACTATTTGGCGAAAAAAACATCGCCCGCGGTGGTAAATTATCGCATCAATGCGGGGCACATTCCTTATGACTCCTGGGTTCATGATCCCATTAAGGGGGGAGGGCGTATCATTGGTGAAGTTTGTCATTTTATTGATTTTGTCAGTTATATTTTGTCTGCTATGCCGCGGACAGTGCAAGCTTGCTCTGTTGGTGGTGATAATGCAGAGCGACAGGCCGCCGACAATGTTTCGATCAATATTGAGTATTCAGATGGTTCTCTGGCTAATTTTATTTACACATCGTTTGGATCTCGTGACCATCCCAAAGAACAGGGCGAGATATTTGTGGATGAGTCTGTGTGTTTAATGAAGGATTTTGTGAGTACAGAATGTTTTGGGAAATTGGGCCGAAAAAAACTGAAAGGCAAACAAAGCAAGGGGTTTCAGGAGGAGTTTTTGGCTTTTTTCTCTGCTGTGATCAACAAGCACCAACACCCTATCCCTCTTGATGAAATCTTTGTCACAACAGAGGCGACTTTTTTGGTAAGTGAAGCCATCAAAACCAGAGAAACTTTACTAATAACACAATGAATTGTTTTGGTTACATGAGCAGATATTTTAGAACACTGAAACATTTGAAAGCATCTCAAATATTTTACAGGCTATATTATGCTGTGATGCCATTATGTCCAAAGAAGATATTTATTATTTCATCGTGTTCTCTAAAACCGGAGTTGTCTTTCCCAGTGGCTAATCGCAAACATTATCTTGGCAGTGGAGCATTTCTTTTCAACAACAAACAAAATACTTTGGTGGGTCGTGATTGGGATTTTGTAAAAAATGACAAGCTCTGGAGTTATCGTTTGCACTATCAGGATTGGTTACTGGAGGACGATTGTCCCGTTGACGATTGGGTAAACAAATGGATTGATGACAACTCTCCATTTAAGGGTAATGGCTGGGAGGCTTATCCCATCTCACTCCGTATGGTCACATGGATCAAGTTGTTGGCTCAAGGGCGACTCTCAGACTCTGCCAAGATACGGTTGTCGCTGGCACAGCAGGCATCCGTTCTTTATGCACGACGAGAGTACCATCTTTTGGGCAATCACTTATTGGAAAATCTTTTCGCTTTGTATTTGGTGAGCCACGTCTGTTGCAAAACATCACAACAACAAATTATTTATGATCAGTTGGTCAAAGAAATCGATGCACAGTTTTTGGCTGATGGCGGGCATTATGAATTGTCGCCAATGTATCATGCCATTTTGCTGGAACGCATTCTTGATATCCTCAATTTGACCCGCAACCGTCCCCTTTCGCAAAACGTTTATGGCAAGTTGATTGATGTGGCACATAAGGGTTTGAATTGGTTGTGGCACATGAGTGTTGATGGAAAATTCGCTCTGTTTGGGGATGCAGGGTATGAGGGTGCCCCTCAGGCGGATGACCTGTTTGAATATGGACAGGATCTATTGGGGTGGCATTGCCCGGAGGAAGATGGTGAAGTGACGTGGCTAAAGGATTCGGGTTATGTTGTCGTCAAAAAAGGTAGGTTTACGCTGATTCAAGATGTGGGAAAAATTGGTCCTGATCATCAGCCTGGTCATGCCCATTGTGATATGCTTTCTTTTTGTTTGTGGATTGATGGTGTCCCTGTGATCGTTGACAGTGGCAACTATGAATATTTACCATCAGCCATGCGGCAGTATTGCCGATCAACTTCTGCTCATAACACGGTGACTGTTGATGACCAGGAACAAGCAGAGATATGGGCGGCCCACAGGGTGGGGCGAAGAGGTTATCCTTTGGAAACTTCTATTGTAGAAGAAAATTCTTCGGTTATGATTGAGGCGGCGCATACGGGGTACTGTTACCTTTTGGGAAAACCATTGGTAACAAGAAGGATCCTTATGAATGAAAATGCGCTTGTCATTAGAGATGCTGTTATTTCAGCTAACCAATATTGTTGCGCCTCATACCTACATGCTGTGCCCGAGGCTCAGATTACTATTGCTGACAGCGAGGTGAATATTTTTTATAAGGGCGTGAGGGTTTGTATCCGTTCTCTGTGTGCTCCGAAGTTCCTTCAGAACTGGTATTGTCCTGAATTTGGAAAAAAAATTAAGAATCAAGTTTTACAATATCAGTTTCGTGATGTGCTTGAGTATGAGGTTTCATATAGAGGAGAAAATTTATGAAAGGCATTATCTTAGCAGGTGGCTCTGGAACCAGGTTGTATCCAATAACGCAAGTAGCGTGTAAACAGCTGTTACCGGTGTACGACAAACCGCTCATCTATTACCCTCTTTCCACACTTATGCTTGCTGGCATTCGTGAAATTCTCATCATCAGCACACCAGAAGATCTTCCCCGATTTAAGATGCTTTTTGGTGACGGCAGTAAATTGGGACTTTCTTTTAACTACAAAGTTCAAGAACAGCCGCGTGGTTTGGCGGAGGCTCTTATTTTGGGTGAAAATTTTATTGCAGGTGATTCTGTTTGCCTGATTTTGGGAGATAACATATTTTACAGCGATGGGCTTCAGGGATTGCTGAAAAATGTTTCAGTGAACGTGAACGGCGCAACAATATTTGGCTATTATGTCAACAATCCTCAGAACTATGGAGTAGTTGAATTTGACAAAAATATGAAAGCCATTTCTTTGCAGGAAAAGCCGGAGCAACCCAAATCAAATTATGCCGTTGTGGGATTGTATTTTTATGACAATGTGGCCGCTAAAATTGCAAAAACAATCAAGCCTTCTCCTCGGGGGGAACTGGAAATCACAGACGTCAATACTGCCTATTTGGCCCAAGGCAAACTGAATGTGCGCATGTTGGGGCGAGGTTTTGCCTGGTTAGATACGGGCACTCATGCTTCTTTGGCCGATGCAGCGATGTTTATAAAAACTATTGAAGATCGACAGGGTCTGAAAATTGCCTGCATAGAAGAAATCGCCTACAGAATGGGATTCATTTCTGCCAAGCAACTCAGGCAACTTGCGCAGCCATTGTTAAAATCTGGTTACGGTGAATATCTATTGAGGGTTTTGGAAAATACATGAGAAAACTAAAAAACATCATGGTGACTGGAGGCGCGGGGTTCATCGGCTCCAATTTTATTCGTTCTCTTCTCAAGAAGGCGGATTTTCGGGGTCTTGTTGTCAATGTTGACAATCTGACGTACGCAGGGAATCTTGAAAATTTGAAAGATGTCCATGCAGAATTTGCTGACAAAAGGTACTTTTTTGAAAAAATCGATATTTGTGATGGTGCAAACATTCGCGATATCTTATCTAAATACGAAATTGACACGATCGTTCATTTTGCGGCCGAAAGTCACGTTGATCGCTCCATTCTTGGTGCGACTCCGTTCATAAAAACAAATATTGAGGGTACGTTCACGTTGCTCGAATCTGCACAAAAGCTCTGGGTAGATTCTGACGACAAGTTGTTTTTGCATGTTTCGACAGATGAAGTCTTTGGTGCTCTGGATCTTACATCACCACCGTTTAACGAAAATTCACCTTACAAACCCAATAGCCCATATTCTGCATCAAAGGCTGCTTCTGACCATCTGGCGCGGGCTTGGCACAGGACCTATGGCTTGCCAGTGATAATCAGTAATTGTTCGAACAATTATGGCCCTTGGCAATTTCCAGAGAAACTGATTCCATTGATGATCTTAAATGCTTTTGAAGACAAAGAACTGCCTGTTTATGGTGACGGACTTTACGTACGTGATTGGATTCATGTCCTCGATCACTGTGAGGCTTTGCAGGCCATTTTAGAACAAGGAAAGATAGGTGAAACATATGCGATTTCCGGAGAGACAGAGAGGAGTAATATTCATATCGTGACAACGATTTGTGATGTCGTGGACCGATTGATGGGAAGAGCTCTGGGCACATCACAAAAACTCATGCGGTACGTCGCTGATCGTCCAGGGCATGATAGACGGTATGCTCTGGACAGCTCAAAGCTTCGAAAAGAGTTGTTTTGGAAGCCAAGGCGACTCTTTGAGAATGAAATTTCCGCATTAGTTCGTTGGTACCACGAACACAAAAAATGGACTGATGATGTTCGAAATCTAAAATATTTGGAGTTTTATGACAAGCAGTACAATAGAGGGTAAAGATCATCACATGAGCATTTCAGTTGTGATACCGGCATACAATTGTGCGGGGAGTATTCGGGCACTATATGAACGTTTGAGTTGTCAATTGGCTTCGATGGCCGATAACTATGAAATCATTTTGGTTGAAGATTGTGGAACGGATGATTCGTGGAAAATCATTTCTGAGATTGCTCTGTTTGATCCCAAGGTCAAGGCAATCCAATTGAGAAGAAATTATGGTCAGCACAACGCTGTACTTTGTGGTATCAGACAGGCCCAATATGAAATTATAGTGACCATGGATGATGATTTGCAACACCCACCTGAAGAGATACCGTGTTTATTGCATGCGTTGAACAAAAATTATGATGTGGTGTATGGGACGTCCCAAAAAGTCAGTCAGAACATATGGAGAAAATTGGCTTCTCAGATTACTCGCATAACTTTACAGAGTGTGATGGGATACGATGTGGCGAGAAAAGTGAGTGCATTTCGTGCCTTCAGAAGGGAAATTCTAGAAGCATTTATCAATTATTACAGTCCATTTGTGTCAATTGATGTATTGTTAACGTGGGGGACGAACAGATTTTCTAGTGTGAATGTGCAACATTCAAAAAGGGCATTTGGGAAATCACAATACACTTTTTTGAAGTTGGTAACGTACTCGTTAAATATGGCAACTGGTTATAGTGTTGTTCCGTTGCAAATTGCGAGTCTGATAGGATTTGTTTTTACAATATTTGGCATCTGTATTTTGAGTTATATTTTGATTAGCTATTTGATTCGAGGGAGTTCTGTGCATGGTTTTACATTCTTAGCTTCAATTATCGCCATTTTTTCTGGGGCGCAATTATTTTCCTTAGGTATCATAGGTGAGTATTTGGCCCGTGTTCATTTTAAGACAATGGGCAAACCATCTTATGTTGTCAGGGGAGATATGAGAATAATTCAAAGAGGTGATTCATGAAAGAAAAGTTTAATGCAGAACAGGTTTATGATTATTGGAATCAACAGGCCCATATGTATGGCCAAGAGCCATCGGTGTCATGGTCTGATCGGGAGGCTATTGAAATTGAGATCAGGGAACTTCTAAAATATACAAAGGATGGTGCCAAGATATTGGATGCAGGCTGTGCAAATGGATACACAGCAGTTTCTGTGGCCATGAAAAAAAAGGTAGTAATAAAGGGCATTGATTATATTCCAAAAATGATTGAAGAAGCCAACAAAAGAGTTGCTACCCTTAACCCTGGTTTACAAGAAAGACTTTCTTTTAATGTTGGTGACATTACGCAATTAAAAGAATGTGATAACTCATATGATCAGGTTTTTGTTGTTAGGGTATTAATTAATCTGCTTGAACTTAATAAACAGGTGAAAGCACTTGAGGAATGCGCAAGGGTGTTGATGCCCGGAGGTTTGCTTTTGCTATCTGAAGCCACAAAGCAGGGGTGGAATAAATTGAACTGTTTCCGTGCTGAATGGGGGTTAGAGGCCATTTCAATGCCTGCTTTTAACACGTATCTTGATGAAAACGAGCTACTGAAGCATTTGCCCGCGTGTTTGAAATTGAAAAAAATAGAAAATTTTTCCAGCACTTATTTTGTTGGTACTAGAGTGATCAAACCAATATTGGCGAAATGCGCAGAACTGGAGCAACTTGTTGCCAATCCCAATATGGAAATCAATCGCTGGTTTGCACAAATGCCCTCTGTGGGTGATTATGGTACTCAGAAATTGTTTGTTTTCGAAAAGCAATAATTCGTTTCGACATTTTTTATGATAGGCGCAGTTAATCTTTCACAAGGTTTTGATAGTGACTATTTTTGGCAAATCCAGAAACTAGAATCTCGGAACTTCTGGTTCTGTTCAAGAAACCGCCTGATTTTGTGGGCTCTTAAAAAATTTTTCCCACAGATGAAATCTTTTCTTGAGGTGGGTTGTGGAACTGGCTTTGTTTTGTCGGCCATCGAAAAGTCATTTCCAGAGACTCAGATTTCAGGGAGCGATTTGTTTTCTGAGGGTTTGAGCTTTGCAAAGAAGAGACTCAAAAATGCGTCACTGTTCCAAATGGACGCGCGGCAAATGCCGTATAGGGAAGAATATGATGTTATTGGGGCGTTTGATGTTCTGGAACATGTTCTGGAAGATGAGTGTGTCTTGAATCAATTTCATCAGGGTCTGAAAAAGGGTGGGGGGCTTATTCTGACTGTGCCGCAACATGCTTGGTTGTGGAGTTCTCAGGATGAGGTTGCTTGCCATAAACGAAGGTACACTTGTGAAGAACTTACCATCAAACTAAAAAAAAGCGGGTTCAGAATGGTTTGGGTTTCGTCTTTCATGGCCCTCTTGTTGCCGTTCATGTTTGTTTCTAGAATCTGGTTGAAAAAGAGTTTAAAATCGAATTCAACTCAGGACATTCTTTCTGAATTCAAAATTGCACGATGGATCAATTGGATCTTCGAACGGGTTTGTGATGTTGAAATGTTGATGATCGCTTACGGTTTGTCATTCCCCTTTGGAGGTTCCCTGGTCTGTGTGGCCGAAAAAATCAATGATGAAAATACCATTCAATAAGCCATTCATTACAGGTCATGAAATCAAGTATATTCAAAAGGTGTTAGAGGATCGGCGTTTGTCTGGTGATGGTCTCTTCACAAAAAAATGTCATGAATGGTTGGAAAAAAAACTTGGATGTCAAAAGGTTCTGCTGACGCATTCATGCACGGGCGCGTTGGAAATGGCCGCTTTATTAGCCGATATTCAGCAAGGTGATGAGATCATCATGCCCTCATTCACATTTGTTTCTACAGCCAATGCATTTGTTCTGCGTGGTGGAGTCCCTGTCTTTGTTGATATCAGGTCAGACACCTTGAACATCGATGAAAAGATCATAGAGGATGCGATCACCCCAAAAACAAAAGCCATCGTTCCCGTCCACTATGCGGGCGTTGGTTGTGAAATGGAAACCATCACATCCATAGCGAAAAGACATCATCTGTTGGTTATCGAAGATGCCGCACAGGCTATCATGTCTCAATATAACAACCAATATCTTGGAACGATTGGACAGATGGGATGTCTCAGTTTTCACGACACAAAAAATATTTCTTCCGGTGAGGGCGGTGCATTGTTAATGAATGATGAACGTTTTGTGCGGAGAGCGGAAATTATTTGGCAGAAGGGAACGAATCGAAAGCAGTTCTTAAGAGGTGAGGTTGATAAATATTCATGGCAGGATTTGGGGTCTTCCTTTTTACCAGGTGAAATGGTGGCGGCATTTCTTTATGCACAGCTTGATGAGGCAAAGAAAATAACTGATAATCGAATGTGTCTTTGGCAACGATATCATGACGCCTTTTTGGTTTTAGAACAGAAAGGTGTTTTGAGACGGCCAATGATTTCTGCCAGATGTGTACACAACGCTCATATGTATTATTTGTTGCTCGAAGATTCTAGAACAAGATCAGATATCATGTCACATCTCAAAGAAATGGGTATCAATGCCGTATCACATTATGTGCCATTACACAGCTCTCCTTATGGGTCTAAATATGCCAGGTGTTTTGGAACAATGATGAACACAGAACATACAAGTGAACGCATTTTAAGACTTCCTTTATGGGCAGGTTTGGATCCCCTTATAGATCAGGTGATCAATGGAGTTTCCGGTTTCTTTGTATAGAACGATGAAAAATACATTACTTATATTGTTTCTCATAGCTCTTGCGGTAAGGGTTGTTGGTTTATTTGTCTTTCATGATCTCTATTTCGATTCTGGTCGTATGGGCGAACAATATACTATTGCAAGCAATATTGCCGATGGAATTGGTTTTAAGTCAGGCGGAGAATTAGATTGGAAGAGCCCTAAAGATCCAGATTCTCAGGCCTACAAAAATCTTTTGAATATGAAGGAAAAGAGAATCAATGTGGATTATTTTCAAAGGGAGGCAATTCTCAATAAAACCAACAGTGATTATACCTTCCCGCTTCTAACAGATGTTCCAGGTTATGCAATTGTTCTTGGGATCTTCTGGAAAATATTTCCAAAAAGTTTTCTGCCACTGCAGATTATTCAAATTATCTTTGATTCATTTATGGCTGTGCTTGTGTTTTTGATCGCTGAACTTATTTTTATGCGTTCATCCATAGCATACCTTTCTTCAGTCTTGTATATATTATTTGTACCATTTATTTTACTGTCCTCTGTGGCTAGTCGTGATGTTTTTGAATTGTGGGGAATGATTACAGCAACTTATTTCTCATTAAAAATATTTCATAGTGAAAGATCTCTTGTGTGGGTTGTTTTGTCAGGCGTATCCATTGCATTTTTTTGTTGGTTTAGACCATTCATCATATTTTTGCCAGGTGTGTATTTTGTCTATTTATTGCTTCAAAAGAAAACATTGTTTGTTAGTTTTGCTAATTCAGTATCGATGTTTCTTATTGTTGTGGTTTTCTTTGGTGCTCCGTTTTCAATTTTGTATCAAAAAAGCACAGGGCATTATGATTATTGGTCCAATACAGGGGAAGGCTTTTGGGAAGGGTTGGGTGAGTATCCAAATTCCTATGGTTTTGAAAACTCTGATGATGCCGGTCAAAAGAGATTACATGAGCTGGGATATGATGGCCCACGGTGGGTCAAGGAGTCATCGGATCTCTTGATGGACGATGCCATGCAAGTCGTTAAGGCGCACCCGGAATATTATGCAAAAGTTTTGCTTAAAAGATTAGTATCAATGATGTTGTTAGATGCTGCAACATCAGAATCATTTACGGCTAAGGCTTTTATTCATGTTTGTTTTACAGCGATTGTTATTGTTATGTTTTTATTGGTCATGTTGGCTTTGATTTTTTATCGGAAGGAGTTTCGACAAATATCAATTCTGTTGTTATTGTATTTGTATAAAATAGCCATTCATTTACCCACGCATTACGAGCAACGTTATATGTTTGCGGCGTATTTTGCTATTTTAATCTTGGATGCGGCAGCTTTGGTCTGGTTATATGATAAAGTGTTTAGGAAGCCAGGCGACATTATTTTGAAAGGTGTGGTTGTGTGATAACAAAAAAAATTGCGATCGTTTGTGGGGCGCGCCCCAATTTTATGAAAGTGGCTTCTCTTGTGACCTCCATGAAAGCTTGCGTCACAGGCATGACTCCACTGTTGGTTCACACCGGCCAGCACTATGATCAGAGAATGTCTGGGCGATTCTTTGAGGAGTTGGGTCTGCCCCAGCCGGATGTTCATCTGGAAGTGGGCTCCGGCACGCACGCTGTACAGACAGCAAACATCATGGTTCGTTTTGAAGAGATGCTTCTCAAACAGAAGCCTGCTTTGGTGCTTGTTGTTGGCGATGTTAATTCCACGATGGCCTGTGCAATTACAGCCAAGAAGCTCTCTGTTCCAGTGGCTCATGTCGAAGCGGGGCTCAGGAGTTACGATGATGAAATGCCTGAGGAAATCAATCGCAAGGTGACTGATGCCATTAGTGATTATTTTTTTGTAACGGAACAGGAAGCTCAAGACAATTTGCTACGTGAAGGAGTTCCTTCTCACAAAATATATTTTGTGGGCAATGTCATGATTGACACCTTGCTCAGAAATTTTCCTCAGGCCCAAACATCTGATATTTTGGAACGACTCCATATTCAAAAAGGCCAGTATTGCCTCATGACACTTCACAGACCATCTAATGTTGATCATGCCATGGTACTAAAAGGCTTGCTAAAGGCTTTTGCTCACATTCAGAATCGGATAAAAATTGTTTTTCCTGTTCATCCCAGAACGATCAAGATGATTGACCAATTTGGTTTGGCTCCGCAATGGGAGCAATTGAAAAATATTCACCAGTTGGAGCCTGTATCGTATCATGAGATGATCAGGCTCACCGCGGCCGCCAAATTTGTATTGACTGATTCGGGTGGTGTTCAGGAAGAAACTACCGTTTTGGGGATTCCCTGTATCACCATGAGAGGGAATACTGAGCGCCCTGTGACGGTGACTGTGGGGACCAATGAGATTGTGGGGAGTGATCCCACTCGTATTATCCATGCCGTTGATCAGATACTCGCTGGGCAGTGGAAAAAAGGCCGTATTCCTGATTTGTGGGATGGCAAGTCTGGAGAACGCATTGTTGATGTGCTAAAACACCTCTTTGTGAGCGTGCCTTGTGGCGTATGAACATTCTTTTCTTTTCAGACAATTTTCCTCCTGAAGTCAACGCTTCTGCCTCGCGTGTTTTTGAGCGGGCCTGCTATTGGGTGCGTTGGGGTCACCAAGTGACTGTTATTTCGTGTGCCCCCAATTTTCCGCAGGGAAAAGTATATGCTGGTTATAAAAACAAATGGTATCAGACAGAAATGATGTCAGGTATTAGAGTCATTCGGGTGAAAACATATATTTCTGCAAACGAAGGTTTTCTTTTAAGAACTCTGGATTTTATATCGTATATGTTTATGGCTTTTGGGGTGGCTTTATTTCAAAAAAAACCAGATTTGATCATTGCTACATCCCCACAGTTTTTTGCAGCAGTGGGTGGGTGGGCGGCGGCATTCTGCAAAAGAGTGCCTTTTGTCTTTGAGTTAGGTGATTTGTGGCCTGCTTCTATCGCCGCGGTGGGTGCTATGAAACAAGGACTTGTTTTACGGATGATCGAAAAAGTTGAGTTGTTTTTGTATCACAAAGCGGCGGCTGTGGTGGCGTTGACAAATGCCTTTAAAGACGATTTGGTTAAAAGGAGAATTCCCGAAAACAAGATTTCAGTGGTGATCAATGGTGTGGATTTGAGTCGCTATTCTCCCAGAGGAAAAGATAAAGAACTTCTCAAACAATATTCACTAAACCAAAAATTTATTGTAGGTTATCTGGGTACACATGGTTTGGCACATGCTTTGGAAACAATTTTAGAGACAGCCAAAAAGATGGAAGATAAACCGTCTATTCATTTTTTGTTCGTTGGAGATGGTGCTACAAAGAAAGGACTGCAGGAAAAAACAGCACAGATGGGACTGACCAATGTGACGTTTCTTGCGGCCCAACCCAAATCTGAAATGCCAAGATTCTGGAGCTTATGTGATGTGGCGTTGGTGAGCCTAAAAAACACTCCTGTTTTTGAAACAGTAATCCCTTCGAAGGTTTTTGAAGCCATGGGTATGGGGTTGCCTATTTTATTTGCAGGGCCAAAGGGAGAGCTCAGTCATATTATAGATTCAGAAAAAGTTGGTGTTTGTGTTTTGCCTGAAGATGCTGTTGCTCTGAGTTGCGCTGTAGTGCGTTTATTTGAAAATAACGAATGGCGACTTCAATATGCAAAACAAAGTCTGATGGCGGCCAAGACACACACACGAGAAGAACAGGCAAAAAAAATGGTCGCTGTGTTGGAACCGCTGGTTCTGGGTCAAAAAGGAATTCAGGCAGTAGTAGAGCAATGAAAAAGGTATTGGTGACAGGTATTTCTGGTTTTGTGGGACAACATTTGGCTCGCCATCTGGTTGATAATGGATTTTTGGTGAGAGGGATGGGAAGGCTTCCGAAAAGGCAAACGACTTTGTCCGATGTGGTGGATTATATCCAAGTGTCCGATGCCCAGGCCGTTGATGACTGGGATCGGTATTTAAAAGACTGTGAAGTGATTGTTCATTTAGCGGCCAAAGTTCATGAAATTGAAAAAACTGACAATAAAGATGAATATGACTTGGTTAATGCAGTCGTTACAGAAAAATTTGCGCAGGCGGCGGCAGGACATGGGGTAAAAAAGTTTGTTTTTTTAAGCACAATAAAAGTAAATGGTGAAGAAACCTTTGAAAAGCCATTTACAGAAGAAGATGATCCTAAGCCAGAAGGTGCCTATGCCAAGTCCAAGTTCAAAGCAGAGCAGGCACTATTGCGCATTCAGGCCGAAACGAAAATGGGGGTTGTGATCATCCGTACACCTTTGGTTTATGGCCCTGGTGTGAAGGGTAATTTTCTCAGGCTGTTGTGGCTTGCTCAAAAGGGTGTTCCGCTTCCTCTGGGGCGTTTTCAGAATGTGCGCCACATGATTAGTGTGGGAAATCTATGCGATTTGATAGTGCATTGCCTGACAAATGCAAAAGCAGGTGGGAATGTATTTCTGGCTTCTGATGCGGAATCTGTGACTGTTCCCGACTTGATTAAGATGATTGCTCATAATATGGGCAGACCTGCGCGTATTTTCAACATAGATAAGGCGATTGTGAGGCGAGGAGCTTTTTTGCTTGGGAAAAAAGGGCTTTATCAACGATTGTGTTGTTCGCTCGAAATTGACCGATCAAAGTCCACTCGATTGTTGGGATGGAAACCACCATGCTCTATGAACGACGCACTAAAAGAAACAGTGACATGGTATAACAATAAGGCGATATGCTGACAGAACTTTTGAAAAATCATAGCATGTTTTATGTTTCGAATACCGCTTTTTTTATCATGCTGGTATTTTTGTCAGCATGCTTTACATATCTTTGCCGTAAATATGTCAGGATCATGGATACAGCGTGTGCAAGAAGTTCTCACACGGGTGCTATACCTCGTAGTGGAGGAATTGCCATTGTCGTATCGTATTGCATAGGCATTTTGCTCTACTATGTTTTGCAGAATGATAATTTTGTGGGCGCCAAGCCATACTGGGGTTTGTTTTTATCATCTCTCATGATTGCTGTTGTCAGTTTGTATGATGACATCACTAATAAGGCCTTTGCCTATAAGTTCCTCAGTCAGTTTGTTGGCGTGATCATACTGATGGCCTTTGGCCTCACAATCAAAAAGCTCACCATTCCTTATTTCGGAAATGTAGAGTTGGGAATATGGGGTTATCCGCTGACCATTTTATGGATTGTGGGCATCACAAACGCCTTTAACTTTATGGATGGGATCAATGGTTTGGCTGCAGGTACGGCTGTGCTGGTGGGGCTGGGTTTTACACTGATTACGTTCATGATGGGTAGTGGTTTTGTGTTTCATGTGAGTTATATGTTGGCGGCCGCTGCTTTAGGTTTTTTGATATTCAATTTTCCCAAAGGCACCATATTTATGGGCGATGTGGGCAGTACTTTTTTGGGATTTTCTTTTGGTGCCATTGCCATCTTGGCGGCTAACTATGATCAATCACACACACCTTTTTTGATCACGCCCATTTTATTTGCTAATTTTATAATGGAAACATTGTTTACCGTCATTTGGCGGCTGTGTCAGGGGCATAAAATATATCAGGCGCACAGGATGCATCCGTATCAGTTGCTTCACATGATGGGTTGGGAGGTGAAGTCGATAACACTTTTTTATTATTTGCAGACTATCATATTGGCCGCACTGGCTTTTTATTATATTAAAACACTTAGTAACAGTATAGTCATTATTATTTTCACCATTATCCTTATCAGTTATTCGCTATATTTTTATTGTGTGAGGTATCGAGCCATGAAATATGGCACTGTATTGTGATTTTGTGTGAACATCGTTTTGAAAATTAATAATATGGCGTGGCAAGCGAAATCTATCGTCTTGGCAAGGTCTTTACGGGAATAAAAAAATGAAGCACCACAGATATCATCCAAACACCCAATTTTTTTTGGAACCAATAGAATTTAACAAATTCACTGATAAAGATTTGTTGCAGTATTGTCTAGGCGCCACACTCTATATGCCGGGCACGCAAAATATTGTTGATAAATTATTAAAAAAGGATGTGCTTGAGGCAACATCGATTGTCATGGACTTTGAAGATGCTGTTGATGAAATGATCTTGCCAGTGGCCGAGAACAGTGTGTTAAGTCAATTGAACAAAATTGCAGAAGCCTTGGCTTTAGGGGCGATCACACACGATGAAATACCATTAATCTTTCTGCGCGTGCGTCATCCAGAGCAATTCAAGGGGTTTGTTGAGAAGTTAACGAGCGAACAATCTAACGTTTTGTCTGGATTTGCGTTCCCCAAGTTCTGTAGTCATAATTGTCAAGAGTACTTCAATTGTCTTGAATCTCTGAATAGTAAATTAAAAGTTTCTTTGTATGGCATGCCCATTCTTGAGGGAAAAACAATAGCGTATAAGGAATTGAGAACTGATGAGTTGAGTCAGATCAGAACAATGATGGAGCCTTTTAAAAAACTTGTTCTGAATATCAGGATTGGAGGAACTGATATTTCATCGATGTTTGGAGTGAGGCGAGGGATCAACTACTCCATTTATGATATCTTGACAGTCAAAGATTGTTTGTCTGATGTGTTGAATTTTTTCAGCAGAGAGGAAGATAACTACACGGTGTCTGGACCAGTGTGGGAGTATTTTTTGGTGCACAAAGGGGATAATCTTGATAATTTATTGGCCGATGATATTCATCGTTCTTTGTTGACCAGAAGTCCGATCTTAAATGAAGCGGTTGATGGCTTGATGAGGGAAGTTATTCTTGATAAGGCCAATGGATTTGTCGGTAAAACAATCATTCACCCCTCGCACGCCAAATATGTCAATGCCATGCAGACGGTGATCAGGGAAGAATTTGAGGATGCCCTACAAATATTAGAAACACCAGGAGGTGTGGTTAAAAGTGTGAAGGCCAATAAAATGAATGAAATAAACCCACACAAACACTGGGCGAAAAAAATCATCAGTCGGGCAAAAGCATACGGAGTTATTGAAAATGAAGCAACCTACTTAAAACTCATCTTAAAATAATAGCCGTGCTTTAATCTGTATTTTCAAGATGCCTAATATGCCATGAGAGGATGTGTTAATTTGCTTCTTAAAATTGAAACACCTGTGAGGACTGATTTGTCGAATGTGCTAGTCGGTAGTCGTGTGGAAATACACGGTGTGGTTTATACCGCCAGAGATGCCATATTGCCGAAGATTGCTAAAATGATAAAAGATGGCACGATAACGGAACTACCGATTACCATGGAAGGTGCGGCTTTTATGCATGCCGCTTTTAGCCCAGCCGGTTTTGGCCCAACCTCAAGCAATAAAGAAGAAATCGAAGGAACGATGGGTATTCTGTCTGAAGCGGGTGTTCGGTTGCATATCGGAAAAGGTGTTCTTAAAAAGCAAACAGTCAAAGATATATCCAGACATGGGGCCATTTTTATTGTTGTGCCGCCGACATCAGCTCTTTTTCAGAGTCGATTGATTTCTAAAAGGGTGATAGCGTTTGAAGAAGAGGGCATGGAAGCGTTGCATGAATTAACGATTCGTGGCTTGCCCGGCATCATAGCCGCGGCCAACGGGGAATCAATTTTTCATGTCAAATGAACAGAACTAAAAAGGGTGTGCGTGGCAATAAAACTATCTGAAATTCTAGAAGCGTCTGCCGAGGCATTGATAAAAGCGAGCACAAGTTTTCGTCATGATCAGCGTCTGGCCTATGAGAATGCCATTGCGAGGGAAACAGAGCAGAAAGCGAAGTGGATTCTTGAGATGATATTAGAAAATGCGATCGTCGCAGAAAAAAACAAATTACCTTTATGCAACGATACAGGGGTGCCCCATGTTTTGCTTGAGGTAGGTGATGAGGCTGACATTGAAGGCAATGTTGGAAAACTTTTAGAAATTGTCGATAATGGTATTGTAGCAGGTTTGCGAGCTTTACCAGGCCGTCCGATGGCTGTGTGTGGCAATGATATGGAAAGGCTCGTACAAACAAAGGGGCTTTACGAAGATTCGGGAATGTTGACATCTGCCCCGATTAGAATGAAAACAATCAAAGGCAGTCAGCTTCGTTTGACTGTGATGATGCTTGGAGGGGGGCCGGAAATACGATCCCGCACCTATAGAGTATTTCACCACCACGATTCTTCTCGAATCAGCACGGAAATTGCCGGTTGGGCAGTAGAAATGGTAGGTTTGCTTGGATGTACACCCTGCGTTCCTGCTGTTGGGATAGGAAGAACACATTATGAAGCGACTTGCCTCATGCTCGATGCTATGGCAAACAAGACTTTTGGAAACGAAAACGAGATTGAAGCATTGATTACGGCAACACTGAACAATACTTTTTGTGGGCCGCTGGGGATTGGGGGTAGCATTACGGCATTAAATTCATTTGTAGAAATTGGGCCACAAAGGGCAAGCGGTGTGCGCATTGTCAGCCTGCGGATGGGATGTTGCTACGATCCAAGAAAAAATAGTATTGTTCTGGGGTAGACAAGAAAACAGATGGATGAACCATTAGGGGGATGAAAAAATGAAAGAGACCAGGTTGTTTCTTAATAAAATAGGATTACCATCAGGAGATGCGTATGATCTGCCATCGTCTGCAAAGCGATTCGCGGATGGCGCGCAGTACAGGTTTGAGGTGCCTGGTATACAGGGACCCGGCTCAATGAAGGCTTTGCTTGAAGAATTGGATACCTTTGGTGCCGTTATCCACCGCGTTACGCAAACAAAGGGCATCATGATTCTGACTGATGATGAAATAAATGAAATGGTGGCGTTGGCAAAACAATGGCAGGTGGAACTCGTGCTGGCCATCGGTCCGCGGGCAACTTACGATACGAGCGCATCAGTTCACACGGAGGAAGGTCAAAAAATGGGGCTCCGGCTCCGTGGGCAGGAACAAATCGTTCGTGCCATCGAGGATGTTAAACGTGCTGGCAAATTGGGGTGTAGAGGTTTTTTGATTTATGATGAAGGACTTTTGTGGGTGTTAGATGAAATGCGCAAGCAAGGTGAGCTTCCTTCTGATTGTAAATTCAAAATATCTGCCCATTGCGGTCATGGCAATCCTTGTTCCGCCAAACTTCTGGAAAATGTAGGAGCAAATTCGATCAACCCGGTCAGGGACATTCAACTGCAAATGCTTGCCGCTATAAGGCAAGCCATCAGCATCCCGATCGATATTCATACAGAAAATCCCGCGTCGTCCGGTGGTTTTATTCGCCATTATGAAGTGCCAGAAATGATACGGGTGGGTTCCCCTATATATCTTAAAACAGGAGGCTCAGTTGCCAAAACGCATGGTTGGGAAACGACTGTGGCTGAGGCAAAAAAGCGAGCCAAGCAGGTCAATCTTGTCAAACGAGTTATTGACAGTTATGATAGCGATGCTTTGTGCTCAGCAAAAGGGTCAATTTAGTAAAGGGCACCTCCAATGGATATGATGAAACTGATATTGGGAACAATGACTTTTGGTCCTCAGGTGGATACCGAGGGTAGTCGTGCCATGGTGAAATGCTTCATTGAAGCAGGTTACCATGAATTGGACACGGCTTACGTATATAACGAAGGCGAAACCGAAAAAATTCTTGGCACTTTTCTGAATGAGTTTACGGAAGATTCTCTTTGTCTTGCGACCAAAGTTCATCCCCGGGTTACGGGCAAACTTGATGGTGTTGCGGTGATCATGCAGTTTGAAGAATCACTGCGCCGCCTGTGCCGTGATTCGGTTGATATTTTGTATCTTCATTTTCCAGATGCTCAAACCCCCATTGAGGGGGCCTTGGAAGCGTGTGCAAACCTCCATGAACAGGGGAAAATTAAGGAACTGGGATTAAGTAATTTTCCCGCCTGGATGGTTGTGGACATATGGCATCTTTGCAAAGAACGTGGCTGGCTCAGGCCAAGTGTGTATCAGGGGATGTATAACGGATTGACCCGCAACGTTGAGGGCGAGTTGTTTCCCGCTTTAAGAAAGTTGGGCATGCGTTTTTACGCATTCAATCCTCTGGCTGGTGGCATGTTGTCAGGAAAACACATCAATTTTGACGAAAAGCCCATGTCTGGTCGCTTTGCGCGACTTCAGAGTTATCGTGACAGGTATTGGAAAAAATCCTATTTTGAGGCAGTCAATGTTCTTACAATAGCATGCCGAAAATCAGGAATAGAGACCGCTGAAGCGGCCTATCGGTGGCTTGCTTTTCATTCACTCCTTGACAAAAGCGAAGGTGATGGAATGATAATAGGTGCTTCAAATAGGGACCAGTTAAAGCAGAATCTTTTTGCAGTCAAAAAAGGACCTCTACCTGAAACAATAGTGAGTGCGTTTACTGCGGCATGGGAAGATACAAAATCAGAATGCCCCAGCTATTTCCAGTTTTATTTCCGATAAAATAATAATACATGACCGATAACCTTACTGATAAATTCATCGATACTCTCTATCATTTGAGCCATACGGATTTTCCCGATATTGTTGTGTTACAAGCGAAAAGGTGTTTGCTGGATTATCTGGGTGCCACTTTTGCTGGGGCACGGATGATGAAAGAAAAAGGTGACGAGCTATTAAAATATTTGAATGACACTCAAAGTGATGCCACAGTGATTGGTTTTAACAGAAAAGCGAGTCTTATCAATGCTGTTTTGATGAATGGTCTTAGTGCTCATATTGCTGAATTAGACGATGGCGTGCGTTTTGGTGTTTTGCATCCAGGTTCACCCATTATATCGGCTCTGTTACCTGTTGCTGAGAAAGAAAAAGTCGAGGGCACTGCTTTACTTAAAGGTGTTATTATTGGTTATGAAGCTGCAATTAGCATTGCCAGTGCCATGCAACCGGCTCATTACAATTGTGGCTATCATCCTACGGCCACTTGTGGTTCCCTTGGGGCAGCCGTGGGCATTGGGGCCATGTTGAGTTTTACCAAAACTCAACTGAAAGATGCCTTGTCTGCGGCCGCAATTTCTGCATCAGGAATGCTTAAGGTGATTGAAGATGGATCTGATTTAAAACCATTTAATGTAGGCCGTGCTGCGCTGGTTGGCTTGTTATCATCAATCATGGGCAGAGCATGTTTTAAGGGGCTTGATGACGTGCTCGCTGGCCCTACAGGGTTTTTATCGATGATGGCCAAAGAGCATGATTTGGCTCATTTGGAAAGAAATGATAGAGATCCTTTTTCGATCGAAAAAGTTTATTTCAAGTCATATGCTTCTTGTCGGCACACGCATCCAGCTATAGAAGCCACACTGAAGATCAAATTGAACCATGGTCTTTGTGTCTCTGACATCAAAAGCATCAAGGTGACCACTTACAAAGGGGTTATAGGCAAACATGATCACACGGAAATCAGAGGCATCTCTTCAGCAAAAATGAGCATTCCATACAGTGTGGCCGTTGCCATTGTGAAAGGTAAATCTGGCCTTGATGAGTTTACAGCAGAAAATGTGAACAATGCGGAGATCATTTCACTAGCAAAAAGAATAGTTGTTTGCGCTGATGAGAAAATCACAGCCCTAGTGCCGCAAAAGCGTGCCGCCATCGTTACAATTGAGACTTGTCATGGAGCATCTTACACTGAAAGAGTTGATTTCCCCAAAGGAGAACCTGAAAATCCGCTTTCAGATGATGAAATCAAAGAGAAGTTTATCACGTTGTCTGCGTATGGAAATAAATCCGGGGAAGAAAGCCGTGAAATCATAAAGATTGTGTGGAATGTACAAAGAGACTTCCATAGTCTATTTCGTTTGTTGTGAGGACATTGATTATGATCGATCAGAAAGCATTTTATGAGTGCCTGCAAAATGAGGGGGTTGCGTTTATAACAGGCGTGCCGGATTCACTTCTTAATGAATTCTGCAAGTATGTCGAAGCTCATTTGCCCAGTGAGCGTCATGTCATCGCGGCGAACGAAGGTAATGCTGTTGCACTTGCCGCGGGTTATCATTTTGCCACGGGCACCGTGCCCCTGGTATATATGCAAAATTCTGGAATAGGCAATGCCATGAACCCCTTGCTTTCGCTCACCAACAAAGAGGTGTATGGTATACCAATGATATTGCTGATTGGCTGGCGCGGTGATCCAGGCGTTACAGATCATGCACAGCATAAAAAGCAGGGCGAACTGACGCCCTTATTACTGGAGGCTATGGATATTCCCTTCAGAATAATAGAGAATGATGGTGAGGGGTCGTTTGATGCCGCCAGGTGGGCGGTTCGCACTGCTCAAAAGATATGTGGCCCTGTTGCGCTTCTTGCTAAGAAAGGGATGTTTGAAAAAGGAAAGAAAAAAGAAGAGGAGGGTTCAGATAGTATTTACAACATGACTCGGGAAAATGCGATTGAGTGTGTTCTTCAGTGTGTGCCGAAAGAAGCGATATTTGTTGCAACAACAGGCAGAGCGACACGCGAGCTTTACGGCTTACGCAACTTGAGCGGGGTTGGTCACAATCAGGATTTTCTAAATGTGGGTGCTATGGGCCATACCAGCTCAATTGCTTCTGGTATTGCCTTGGCACAAAAAAAGAGACTTGTTGTTTGTTTGGATGGAGATGCGGCGGCTATCATGCATTTGGGTTCTTTGACGACGGCAGGAAAACTCAAGTTGCCGAACTTTTTACATGTGGTTTTGAATAATGGTGCTCACGAATCTGTTGGTGGCCAGCCCTCAGCTGGTTTTGTGGCAAATTTGACAGCTATTGCCAACAATTCGGGTTATAAGACTGTTGGTGCGGCGGTTGAAACGGAACAAGCTCTTCGCGATGCAATCAAAACGTTATTATCAACTGAAGGTTCTGCTTTTATTGACATTCGCGTCAGAAAAGGCATTCGGAGTGACCTTGGTTCACTGGACTTCAACCTTAGGGAACAAAAGGAAGCATTCATGAAATTATTAACTGAGGATGGCATTCGATGAAAAACACACCCCCCGTAATCATCTTTGGTGATCATATTTCGGCTTTTGGTGCGATAAGAGGTCTATGCAAATATGATATTCCAATTTACATGGTTTCTCCAGATGGTAAAGGTTTGTGTACAAAATCCCGTTTTGTAAAAAAAATATTGCAATTGGATTCAAAGGATGTCGATTTCATCGAAAAACTGAACAAGTGGTTTGATCGAGAAATTGGCGTAGAATCTGTATTGATTGTAGCTGGTAATGACAGTTATTTGGATGTTTTGGCAAAAAGACATAATGAACTAAAAGCTGAAATGAAGACAACTTTTCCCGATTGGGAAACAGTAAAGTTGGTGCGGGAAAAGAGGCGCACTTACAAAATTGCTGAGGAATTAGGTGTTCCCATACCAAAAACACATTATATTACTTGCCAATCTGAGTTGGAAAGTCTGCTGAATTCCAAGGAAGAGAAACTCAGCTATCCTTTATTCATGAAGGCAGAGCATTCCAGTACGTTGTTGAGCCATTATGGGACAAAAGGAGTTATCTGTAATCATGAAGGAGAATTGCTAGGAAATTATAAGCACTTTGATGGATTTGGTGGAGAATTACTACTGCAAGATCTTATTCCTGGAGAGTTTGAGAGGATCGAGACTGTGTTAATGACACTTAACAAGAACAGTCAACCGACAGGGTTATTGATCAATTACAAAAAGAGATCCCAGGGAAAATTTTTATCAGGCACTTTAGTAGAAACAACCTGGAACGATACCTTATTAGATTATAGTCTCAAACTCGTGCGTAAAATTGGCTATTATGGATATGCGGGAACTCAGTTCAAATTAGATCCCCGCGATGGTCAATTCAAACTCATGGAAATTAATGGACGCATGAGTATGTCAAATAGCCTTGCCATTAGATGTGGCATCAATCTGCCTTATTTGATGTACCAAGAGGCTCTACAGGGTTTCTTGCCTGTATTAACGAAATTCAGACAGGAATACCCTGATAAGATTCTCTGGTGGTATTTGGCTGGTGATCTCATAGCCATTATAAAAAACAAGGAATATCTGAGACCTTTTGGTTATATAAAAAGCCTGATGGGACGAGGCTATACAATTGAACCAATGTCTTGGCGCGATCCTTATCCGTTCATTTTCTCCATAATAAGTCCCCTTTTTAAAGGATTGAAAAAGATCGTTAGGTGATTATTTCTCCACGACCATGATCTTAGCCACTTTCGGTGAAGGGATCGTTTTCTCGGAGCTAAACAGACAATTTTCATCATGTCGTATTTCACAAAAACTGGCGGGGAGAGAACAAGACACGTTTTGCCTTGCTATTTCTTTTACCATACAAGTCCTGATTACTAAGGATATTGAGTGTATATGAAAGTAAATAATTCACAAATCGCCGTCAAAGGGGCTTTTTGGTTTTTTTCAAGTTCTTCAATTCAAAATGGTATACTTCTCATTCTGAGTATTGTTTTAGCAAGATTGTTAACGCCTGCTGATTTTGGTGTGGTGATGGTAGTGTTGGCCATACAGGTGATTTTGCAGGTGTTTTCTGAGTTTGGAGTTTCCATCGCTATTGTTCAAAGAAAAGACATCAACGATACTGTTATTGATAGCGCATTCAGTTGCGTTGTGTTTTTTACAATGTTTGTTTCGTTACTAATTTTCTTTTTGGCTCCCTTTTTAGCAAGTTTCTATAATACAGAGCAATTACTTGGTTTGATGAGGTGGTCAGCTGTTACTTATGTGTTTATCGGACTATCATCGTTGCAGACTTGTTTATTGCAAAGGTCTCTTAAGTTTAAACAAATTTCTTTTATCAATGTTTGCAATCACCTTGTTTATGGATTTGTTACAGTGATATTTGCGGTGAAACATTATGGACCACACAGCATTATTTTTGGAAAAATTGTTGCTTCAGTCTTGTCACTAATTATTGGCTATCAGTTCACACGATATCTTCCA
Source organism: uncultured Nitrospirales bacterium (assembly GCA_964526915.1). Taxonomy (GTDB): domain Bacteria; phylum UBA10199; class UBA10199; order UBA10199; family JADGCS01; genus JAHJDR01. The sequence goes on along the minus strand of CAZGMS010000072.1, from coordinate 20,081 downwards.
AAAAGTTTTGGATCATTTCTCGAGGCAAAACAACTATTAGCTTTTGGCATTTGGGTATCAGTTGGACGAGTTCTTGCTACCTCGTCGGCAAGGTTTGACACTTTCTTTATTGGAAAAATTCTTGATATGTCGTCTGTTGGTGCTTTCAACCTAGCCCACAGAATGGTCACATTTTTTCCTGCATTACTCAATGGTGTGTACGATAAAGTGTTATTTCCTATTTATTCAAGATCACAAGATAACAAGGCAAAGATTGAAGATAATTTTTGGGAGTCCCTGATGATAACATCTTTAGTATCTCTGCCTTTTCCAATTTTGGTTATCATTTTTGCAGATTTTATTGTTTTGTTATTTTTTGGTCAAAAATGGTCAAATATTACTGTGTTAGTTCGTCTGATGTCGATTTATTCAATTTTTATAACTTGTGGGGGCGGAATAATCAGTAGTTTGGTCTTCAGTAGCGGAAAACCTCACATTAAAACAGTGCTCAATCTATTCAGAGTGGTGGTGATGCCAGCTTTTATTTGCTTTGGGAGTATGTGGCATTTGACTGGAGTGGCCTTGTCTTTTGGCCTTTACGGTTTTGTTGATAGGTTGTTTGGTCAATTGTTGGTGACTCATTACTATTCTTTTTCTATTTATAAATTCATAAAAATTTCAGGTGTTGTTTTTTTTGTAAATAGTATTCCATCAGCATTAGTTTTTTTTCTCTATCATATTATTGGAGTTCACCACTCACTAAATTGGAGGGTGGCGGTTGTGGCATTTTTGATTATTGTTTGGTTTGCATTATATTATCTTGTATTGAAGATCGTGTTACCTTCAAGATTATCCAAAATAGTATTCTTACTAAAATCAATCTGTAAAAGATGATCTCGAATTAATCTACGATTCAACAGCTATGTTGCTAGGGCATAAAACAGATTTTTCAATGTACAATATTGGGGTTGTTATATAAAAGTGGTGGAGCTTTGAAATAGATAGAGAATTGATAAACGTGAAAGTAAAATTTCTAGATAAAATATTTCCTATTGTTATAGAGGATCGCGAAGATCACAGGCTTCATGTGATGAGTCAGTGGCTTATCATGATGATTGCCTATTTGATGATTTATGTTTTATTTGTTTATGGATATTATTACTATATATCGAATGTTTGGCGTTATTATGGTTTTTATTGGTATCCTGATTCAAGTAGATTTCTTGAAAGTATTGTAGCAATTTTGTTGGTTGTTTTCTTTTTGCCAAAGAGTTACAAAAAACCATCGGATATTTTGCTTCACACACAATTTTTTTTCCCTATTTTGCCCATGTTAGTTCTTTATGGGGCTATGGATTTGTCAAGATTCTTTACTTTTTATATAGTCGCTTTATTTATTGCGATAATTATTTTGAGTAGAATTCGTTTGTTTAATTCGGCTACTGGTTTTTCTGTGTCCTATGGGTTTCTACAGCAGATATCGTTAGCTTGGGTTATTGCAACAATCCTGTTGATTGTTGCTTTTGGTGGAATGGCCTATTTTAATTTTGATTTATCGTTGGTTTATGAGACCCGGAGGGCTGCGGGTGCTTCTCGGCCCGGTTTATTATCTTACATTATTCCGGTCACAACAAAGGTGGTGTTACCTTTTTCATTAATTTTAGCTATTGTCAATAGACGTTGGTGGTGTGTTCTCAGCCTTTTGTTCAGTAGTATCATGTTGTTTGGTTTGTGCAATCATAAGTCAGTATTCTTTTATCCTTGGGTTGTAATGTTTTTATTTCATCTAATTCACAAAAAAAATGTGATAGGTAAATTACTTTTGTATTTTATAGGAATGCTATTGTTTATACAAGGAATGCATCTTCTTTTAGGAGGAATAGCGGAAGTACTTGTAAGTTGGTTTATGCGTCGTGTGTTTTTTGTGCCTGCGTTGATCAACTACCAGTATTATGATTTTTTTTCACAATCACCTCAGTTGTTATGGTCAAATAGTTCCTTTACGCTTGGGATGCTACAACAGCCATATAGTCTCAGCGGACCTTTTACGATGGGATATTATTATTATGGTAATTTTGATTGTAGTGCCAATACAGGTTGGATTGGCTCAGGATTTATGCAGGCAGGTTATTGGGGAATGGCTCTTTACGCAGGTCTGATTTCCCTATTATTGGGTATCACAGATGCTTTGGCTCAAAACAGGAATAAAAATATTGTGACAGCAATTATTGTCATTCCTTTTTTTGCAATGTTTTCCGGCTCTGATTTGCCGACGGCTCTGTTGACACATGGAATTCTTGTGGCTTTAATTCTTTTGGTTCTATTACCAACGAAAAGGGTTTTGTTTCGCAATGAAGGGTGTTTGAATTGAGAGCTTTTGATGCTCTCTTAGAAATTTGCATTGAAATTTTGCCATGATAAAGGTTTGTCACTTAAGTTCGGGTCATTCCACAAATAGCGTGAGGATACTTCATAAAGAGTGTTGTTCCTTACTCAACGAAGGGTACCATGTTTCATATGTTGCTTTAGAAAACAAAAATGTTCCAAGAACTCAAGTTAAAATCATTACGATTACAAAACCAAAAAGTCGGTGGCATCGGTTTCTTATTTCAACGCATCAGGTATATAAACAAGCGATACAGGTCAATGCTCATTGTTACCATATTCACGATCCTGAAATGATCCCTTATGCTTTGAAGCTTAAAAAAAGAGGAAAAAAAATTATTTATGATGTGCATGAAGATTTGCCTCGGCAAATGTTGGTTAAAACGTGGATTCCTATGGTTGTTCGTGGCTTGTTGGCAAAATGTGTGGAAAAATTTGAAAATATTGCCGCAAAAAAATTTCATGCTGTCGTTTGTGCAACTGAAACGATTCAAGAGCGGTTTGCCAAGTTTCACCCACAAGTTGTTTTGGTGTGTAATTATCCCATTCTTGACGAAAAAAAACTTGTTGAAAAAAGTGATATAACAAAATCCGCAAATACTGTTTGTTATGTGGGGGCTGTCACAAAAGCACGAGGTATTACTGAGATGATTCAAGCCATCGATATGGCAGATGCACGTTTTGATTTAGCGGGAAAATTTGATTCAAAAGAATTAAGAAAAAACGTAATGAATATGTCTGGATGGAAAAAAACTAATTATATGGGTTTCTTAGGCCGAGAAGAAGTCATGAAAGTGTTAGGTGGTTCATGCGCAGGCTTTGTTGTTTTGCACCCCCAGGGTCAACATGCAGACAGTTTGCCCGTTAAGATGTTTGAGTATATGTTAGTCGGTCTACCGGTTATTGCATCAGATTTTCCTTTGTGGAAAAAAATTGTTGATGAGCACCATTGTGGAATTTGTGTTAATCCTTTGGATGTGAGAGAAATTGCTCGAGCAATCAAGTGGATCATTGAGCATCCAGAAGAGGCTCATCAGATGGGGCAAAATGGACAAAGGGCAGTGCTGGCAAAGTATAATTGGGCTAATGAGGAGAAAGCACTCATATCTTTGTATGATAAGTTATTTAAACAAGAGCAGATAACAGAATGAAAGTTATTGTGTCACATGACGTCGATCATATCAGTTTTTTGGAGCATTGGAAGGATATGATCATTCCTAAATTTATTATCAGAACAATCATTGAAACAGTTTTAGGAATAATTTCTATTAAGGAGTGTTTTCTTAGATTTTATTATTCAATGCGTAATCAGTGGAATAACATTGACGATTTGATGGAATTTGACCGAAAACACAAAATTCCATCCACATTTTATATAGGAGTGGCCAAAGGATTGGGACTGTCTTATTCTCATAAACGTGCAGTCTATTGGATAAGAAGGGTTCTTAATAAGGGTTTTCGAGTTGGTGTGCATGGCATTGCTTTTGATGATTATACACAAATGAAGAATGAGCACAGATTGTTTTCAGAATTATCAGGTCTTCAGGATTTTGGGATTCGGATGCATTACTTGAGGCATTCTTCAAACACACTAGTCTGGCTTGCTGAATTAGGTTATCTCTACACGGCGAGTGTCAGAGGAAGTGAAATAACAGCCATTGGTGATTTTTATTCTTTTCCAGTTCAAGTCATGGATTCAGATTTGATGAATTCTAAAAGGACTCGTTGGCAGAGAAAAGATTTTAATGCAATACAGAAAACAACCATTCAACTTATCGAGAAAGCAGAAAATGAAAACCAACCATTTTTGAGCGTTATTTTTCATGATAGATATTTTGGCCCTGATTTTATGATGTGGAAAAAATGGTATGTTTGGCTCATAGAATATATTAAGAATCAAAACATTTGTTTTTGTACATATGAAGAAGCTATAAAAGAGATTCGGGCTAACGATAATGATTATAAAATTGTTTGAAAAGTCGTATGAGAGTATGGTTGATAAAAATTGGTGAGGTTTTGCCCATTGATGGTGAAAATCCTAGGCTTTATCGCATGGGCATGCTGGCAAATTATCTTATTGAACAAGGTCACGAAGTGGTTTGGTGGGCCTCTGATTTTGATCACTTTCAGAGAAAGCATCGATTTGATAAAGATCAAGTGATTAACTTGAAGGATTGCTGCCAGCTTGTGTTGATGAATTCTATGGGATATTCAAAAAGTGTTTCAGTGAGACGGCTCCTTGATCATTGTTTGATTGCCAAAAAATTTAAAAAAATGGCTTCATTCTTTGCTCCCCCAGATCTAATTTTATGTTCCATGCCAACAATAGAGTTGGCTAGAGAAGCTATAAGATATGGGCGCTTGAACAATGTGCCTGTTGTTCTTGACCTGAGAGATTTATGGCCAGATATTTTTTTAAGATCTTTTTCAAAAGGTTTGAGGCCAATTTGTAAAAAAATAATGTGGCCTTATTATAGGCAATTAAAACAAGCCATAAGATCAGCTACTGCGGTGACAGGGATTACGCAACAGGTTATAGATTGGGGCTTGAAATTATCAGGAAGAAAAACCTGTAAGAACGATCAACCTTTTTATTTGGCTTGTAAAAAATATCAATATCAAGAATCAAAAGAGACAAGAGACTTTTGGGCACGGTATGGCGTTGGACCGGGCTTTCATAAAAAAGTGATTTGTTTTATTGGTTCAATGAGTCGGCAATTTGATTTTGATACCATCATTAATGTTGCCAGAAAATTAAAAAATGTAACTGATTATTATTTTGTCATGTGTGGAAACGGAGAGTTTTTGGAGGGGCTAAGAAAAAAAACTACAGATTGCTCAAACATTGTGTTTCCTGGCAGGCTTGATGGGGCCCAAATTCAATATTTATTGAATTATTCTTACATAGGTTTGGCCCCTTATCAACCGACAATAGATTTTCTTATGTCGTTGCCAAATAAAATAGGGGAGTATTTTTCTGCAGGGCTTCCAGTAGTCGCTGGAATTGATGGCGTGATAGGAAATGTTCTTCAGCAGAACAGATGTGGTGTTATCTATGATTACAAGGACGAACATAAATTGTACGATGTTCTTTTTGAATTTTATAGTCAACCGGACGTGATAAAAAAAATGTCTGAGCAAGCCATGTCATTTTATAACAAGGAATTATCAGCAGATGTTGTTTACCCAAGAATGGTTAAGTGGCTTGAGTCAATATCAGTGTAGTGCCAGTCACTTACTTTGTTGCTATTTGACACACTTTTTTCTAGCGTAAGGTTGCGTGAAAAAATAGTCTTGTGTTTTATTAGATAAAACAACTTCTGTTTTGTGGTACTATGGTACAGAGTTATAAATTTAAGAGAGCGTCAGATTTCTTTCTTTCCTTTTTTGGTTTGGTTTTTTGTGCTCCATTATTGGTATTTATTTCCTTTGTCTTGCTGGTCACTTTACCAGGTAACATGTTATTCAAACAACAACGTGTTGGCATGAACACAAGAAAATTTGTGTTGTATAAGTTTAGAACAATGAAAACTCAATGTGATATGAAGGGCAATTTATTGTCAGATGAAGAGAGATTGACTGCAGTTGGTATTTTTTTGCGAAAAATGAGTTTAGACGAACTGCCAGAGTTGTGGAATGTATTGAAAGGCGACATGAGTTTTGTGGGGCCACGGCCTCTTCTTCCGGAGTATGTGCCGCTTTACAGTCCTGAACAGACAAGGCGGCATGTGGTTAAACCAGGGATCACTGGCTGGGCGCAGATTAATGGGCGTAATGCCATTTCGTGGGAAGAGAGATTCAAGCTGGATGTTTGGTATGTTGATCATCAAAGTATTTTGCTGGATATCAAAATATTATTTATCACCATAGTGCGTTTGTTTCAAAGAAAAGGCATCAATGCTGAGGGGCATGTGACCATGCCAAAATTTACAGGCTCAATCAAGAGGGGTGTTGATGAAGCAAAATGATCCGGTCTATATTTTGGGTGCAGGTGGGCATGCGAAAGTTGTCGTGGCCACTTTGCTTGATAGTGGGTTTAAAGTTGAATGCCTATATGATGACGATGAATCAAAGAGAAACAAAACTGTTTTAGGTGTTAATGTTGTAGGCCCTTTAAGTGAAATGGCCAAAAACAAGGAATGTTCTTTGCTCATGGCGTTTGGCGACAATCGATTTCGAGAAAAAATTGCTAAAGAATTAATGAATAACACTTGGGTGACAGTTGTTCACCCAAGTGCCTATGTGCATCCTTCTGTTAAAATTGGTTGTGGCACTGTGATCTTTGCGGGAGCAGTTATTCAACCAGGTGCTGTTGTAGGCAAACATTGTATCGTTAATACTGGCGCTGTGATTGACCATGATTGTATCATTGGTGATTATGTTCATATCGGTCCCGGAGCAAAATTGGCAGGGAATGTGAAAGTTGGTAATAGAGTTTTTATGGGAATTGGCAGTGTGGCGATTCCGGGATTGGTCATTGGTGAGAATTCAATAGTTGGAGCGGGGGGCGTTGTGATTTCTGATCTGCCAGATTCTGTTACAGCATGTGGCGTGCCAGCCAGAATAACAAAAGCAACAAGCAAATGAAAACCAAACAAAACATAATGTTATCAGATAACAGTTTAAGTTCTTGTTGGCCATGTTTTGAACAAGGCGAAATTGATGTTGTTTCGCAGGTCTTGCGATCTGGCAAAATAAATTATTGGACTGGAGCAGAGTGCAGGAGGTTCGAGGAAGAGTTTGCTGGCTATACTGGTGTAAAGCATGCTGTGGCTCTGGCGAATGGGACGGTGGCCCTGGAACTTGCACTTAAGGCACTGGGAGTGGGGCCCGGTGATGAGGTGGTGGTGACGCCTCGTAGTTTTATTGCCTCCGTAGGTTGTGTGATCACAGTCGGTGCGAAGCCTGTATTTGCTGATGTTGATCCGGATAGTGGCAACATCACAGCCGATTCAATTGCGAAGGTATTAACAAAAAAAACCAGGGCGATTATCCCTGTGCATCTTGCTGGTTGGCCTTGTGAGATGGATGCAATCATAACACTTGCGAAAGACCACGGGCTTTTTGTGATCGAGGATTGTGCTCAGGCCCATGGGGCAGAGTACAATGGGAAAAAAGTGGGAAGTATCGGCCATGTGGGTGCTTGGTCGTTTTGTCAGGATAAAATCATGACCACAGGTGGTGAGGGAGGGATGCTCACGACAAACGATGGAGAGGTTTGGAATTATGCCTGGTCTTATAAGGATCATGGGAAATCGTATCAAGCGATGAATAATGGTGAAGAAGGCAATTGTTTTAAGTGGGTGCATCACTCCATTGGTACCAACTGGCGCATGATTGAAATGCAGGCGGCGATTGGAAGAATTCAATTAAAAAAACTAGATCAGTGGCATTTAGCGCGCAGAGCAAATGCACAGGCAATCTTGGCCGCGGCAAGACAATGTCCTGCATTGAGAGTTCCTGAAGTTCCTTCTCATATAGAACATGCTTGGTATAAGTGTTATGTGTATGTGAGGCCCGAAGCATTGTCTTCGGGGTGGTCACGAGATCGTATCGTAGCCGAAATCAACAAGCAGGGGGTTCCCTGTTACACGGGTTCGTGTTCAGAGATTTATCTGGAAAAAGCTTTTGACGTTACAGGGCTGCGGCCAGAAAAACGTCTTGCACTGGCAAAACAGCTTGGCGAAACCAGTGTGATGTTTGTTGTTCATCCAACCTTAACGCAAAATGAGTTACATAGGACTTGTTCTACATTGACTGATGTTGTATCAAAGGCTACACGCTAGTGGCTGATGTTTGACTAATATCCTAAAATTGAGGCACTGATCATTATGACAGAAAATGTTGGTACAACTGCCAAGGGGCATAGTGGAGAAACAAATATCCTGGATATTTTGAGGGTAGTCAACAAGAACAAGCTCATGATCTTTCTTGCCCTTCTCATTGTGTCTGTTGTGGCGGTTATTGGTAGTGGCCTGATGGACAAACAATATCGATCGACAGCGGTTATTTTTCCTGTAAGTGCTAATGAGTCCATGGGAGGCTTTTCTTCTCTTTTAGCACAATTTGGTGGCCTGGCATCTCTTGCAGGGGTGAGTGCTGGAACCAGTAGTACCACTAAATTAGTAATGATATTAAAAAGTCGTTCAGTCGCGGAGGCCGTGATTGAAAAAGAACAGCTAATGAAGGTGTTGTTCATGGATTATTGGGATAACACGACCAATCAATGGATGACCACAACGCCAGAAGAAATGCCAACATTACAGAAAGCCGTGACACTATTAATGAGTGGAATGGTTTCGGTAATAGAGGATATAAAAGAGGGCTCGATTTCTGTAAGTGTTGCAACCACGGATCCACAGCTTTCGGCCAGAATTGCAAACGCCTATTTGCGGGAACTTCAGGTTTTCTTGGGAAAACAGACACTCACTTCTGCCAAGCGAAACCGGATATTCTTGGAACAACAAATGGCGCAAAACAAGGAAGACCGCTTGAAAAACGGGATGGAGATCAATGATTTTTCAAGAAACGTTGGGACTGGCGTCTTGCCGTTATTGCCAGCTGTGTCTACGACAGTACAGACTGTGAGTGGTGTTGATGCTGTTGATGTTGAAAAACTTCTCAAAGAAAAGGCAGAAAACGAACGCAAAATTGCTGAATCAAAGTCAAATGGTAAGGTGCCATTATCTGTTCTTTTGGAAAACTTGATGGCACAACACCAACTGCTCTTGCAGGTGCAGATGACGCTTGCCGGACAATACGAAATGGCCAAAATACAGGAGGCCAAAGAAGATATTTCGTTTACAGTCATTGATCCCGCGATCCCTCCCGAGGAAAAATTTGCACCCAAAAGAGCGCAGATTTGCATCATTTCTTTCATGGGGGCCTTGTTTATCTCTGTTTTTGTGGCCTTTTTTCGTGAATACATTACCCGCATGAAAGCTTTGGAGCAAGCTTAACCACCGCATCTGACTATTTGATGCTCCAATCTATCTTTTGATTGCATCCCTTTTCGCTTATGATTATACCGCCCGCTCTGTGAGGCACTCATGAGAAAACGAATCTTATTTTTTAAAACCCTGACCGACAGAATTGTGAGAAACAATAGGGGCCGGTTTTTATTGGTCTTGTCTGCCTTTTGTGGCTTGATCGTCTTCAATCTTCTGCTTTCAGATTATCTGGTGTATCCCGGCAAGGTAGTGTTTTCTGGCCTTTTTGGGTTCATCATTGTGGCGTCCCAGTTGGGGCTGGCTTACCTTTTTGGTGTCAATCGCGGCATTTGGAAGTATTCGAGCATTTCCGATCTGATACTGATCGTCAAAGTGGCGGCGGTCAGTTTCGCATTGAATATTGTCAGCATGCTCGTGACGGGCTTGGGGCATGATGCCTTGCGCATTTTGCTGGTGGACCACATGTTGTTTGTTTTGAGTTTTGGTGGTTTGCGTTTATTGGTTAGGTTGTACAGGAACGTGGGCCCCGTGCCCTCAACACTTAAAAGGGTACTGATTGTGGGGGCCGGTGACGGTGGTGACATTGCCTGTCGGCGCGTCAAACACGACACCACACAGTATGAGGTAGTGGGCTTTTTGGATGACGATCCTTGGAAGAAAAATCATGAGATTCATGGTGTCAAGGTTTTGGGGGCAACCCATCAGATAGTGGAGATTGTCCAAGCCAACGAGGTGAACGAGGTTGTGATTGCCATTCCCTCTGCTGGGCCAGCACTGCTCAGAAGTTTGGCTGAAAAATGTTTTGAAGCCAAAGCCCAAGTCAAAATCATGCCCAGCCTTTCAGAACTTTCTGAGAATTCTGCTACGTTTGAAATCAGGAATCTTAAACTGGAAGATTTGTTGGCCAGAGAACCCATCATCGAAGATCTCTCATCAGTTCGCAAAACTTACGTTAATAAACGCGTGCTGGTGACTGGGGCCGCAGGCTCCATTGGTGAAGAATTGGTAAAGCAGGTGGCGCAAATGGGCCCAGCGATTGTGTATTTGCTAGATCAGGCAGAATCACCTTTGTATTTTTTGTTCCGCGAATGTCAGGTAAAATTTCCCAATGTGGAATTTGTGCCCATGCTTTGTGACATTACTGATCACTGGGCGCTGGGTCGTTTTTTTAAACAGGCACAGCCACAAATCGTTTTGCACGCAGCGGCTTATAAACATGTGCCAATTTTAGAAGATAATATTTATCAGGCAATTTCTGTCAATGTTGAAGGCACAAAAAAGCTGGCGGAGTTATCAAAGGAGCACGGTGTTGAACGGTTTGTTTTTATTTCAACAGATAAGGCTGTCAATCCCACAAATATTTTGGGTGTGACCAAGAGGATGGCTGAATTGCTGTGCAAGGTTTTTCAGGAAAATTCAAAAACAAAATTTATTGCCGTGCGCTTTGGCAATGTGATTGGCAGTCAGGGTTCGGTGATCCCTCTTTTCACTAAACAGATTCAACAGGGCGGGCCAATTACGGTGACACACCCAGACATCAAACGCTATTTTATGATGATCCCCGAGGCCGTGCAACTCGTTTTGTTTGCCAGTGTGTTGGGAAACGGCGGCGAAATTTTTGTTTTGGATATGGGCAAGCAGGTCAAAATCATGGACTTGGCAGTGAATATGATCAGACTTTGCGGTTTTGAGCCAAACACAGATATCAAGATTGAGTTTTGTGGTTTGCGGCCAGGTGAAAAACTTTATGAAGAACTGTACGATGAAACAGAAAAAGTTTGTCCAACCAAGCATCCAAAAATAAACATGGCTATTGGATCAATCGATGATTCTGCTTCACTGTTGAAAAACATTAATGAATGTGCGGCCCTTTCGAAACAAGACGGTAAGATGAGCGAATTGTATAAATTGCTCAAACGGGTTGTGACCACCTACCAACTAGCCCCATCGCTGTGTGATGAGGTAATCAAAGAAAAAAATGTGTGAATTTATGAATAATGGCCTAAGGCGCAGGGTGTCAGGTGAGAAGCCCAAGGTGTGGCAAGAAGATAATCGGCACAATTAGGTAGGTTTATCTGGATAAACACACCTGTTTGGGAAGATAATCATGCTTGAAGATGCGGAATTTTTGTGGTAAGCTGCTGACAGAAAATGAAAACGACAATTTCCAAAAGAATCTTTGAATTGAATCTGCCAAAGGGCAAATCGGCGTTCTTGTGGGGGCCCAGAAAAACAGGCAAGTCCTACTGGATCAAACAGAATATGAAACAGTGCCGTCTGATTGATTTGCTGTTGCCGCAAGAGTTTCTCTCTTATTCCACCAGACCAGGTTTGCTGATCGAGCGTTTAAAAGATAGTGAAGGTTTGGTCGTTATCGATGAAGTGCAAAAAATTCCAGCGTTGTTGGACGAAGTTCATTGGCTGATAGAAAACAGTTCCTCGTCGTTTTTATTGACAGGATCCAGCGCGCGCAAACTGAAACACGGGGCGGCTAATTTGCTGGGAGGTAGAGCGTGGCGCCGGCACATGACGCCACTTTCCTATACCGAAGTAACAGGTTTTGATTTAGAAAAGATTATGGTTAGCGGGCTACTGCCGCCTCATTACCTGTCACCAGATCCCAAAGAGGAGCTGAGGGCTTATCTGGCGGATTATTTAAAAGAAGAGATTGCCGCAGAGGCACTGGTAACAAACTTGCCCGCTTTTCATGAATTTTTGCAGGTGGCAGCACTGACAAGCAGTGAACTTATCAATTATGCCAATGTTGGGCGCGAAACTGGTGTGTCGCCCAAAGTGGTGAGATCGTATTTTGATGTGTTGGAGGATACGTATTTGGGTTATCGCGTGCCACCGTGGACCAAATCAAAAAATAGGCGGTTGATCGAAACTGAAAAATTTTATTTTTTTGATATCGGTGTGGCAAATTTTCTTACAGGACGTACACCCCAAGTGGGCACACCAGAGTTTGGAAAATCTTTTGAACATTATATATTGATGGAGTTGATGGCGTATCGCGCCTATCGTCAGCCAGAAATGCAGATCACGTTCTGGAGAACCAGCAATGGAGACGAAGTGGATTTTGTCATCAACGACAAGGCCCTGGCGCTGGAAATCAAAGCCAGTCGTAGAGTGCATGATGGCGATCTGCTGGCTATGGACAAATTACTGGAAGATGGCCCCGTAAAAAAAACACTTGTTGTCAGTTTAGAGTCTGAACCGCGGCGTGTGGGTAAGCAGCATCTAGTTTTACCGTGGCGTAATTTTCTTGATCAGCTTTGGGCTGGAGAGTTGGTGTAGGGCGTAAGGCGCAGGGCTAAAGGCGTAAGGTCAAAGGCAAAAGGTAATAGTTGAAAAATACTGATAAAAAAGTGAAAGGGTTTTTATGAGAGATTATTTTAATAACAATGCAAAAGTTTCAAACGGGATTGTGCTTTTCCTCATCTTCTTCTTCATCTCTCAGCCAGTTTTTGCGATTGATATTTCGCAGTACAGTTCCGCAAAGCAGTTCACTAACATGACGGGAACTCCGGTGCAGGGGCGTCCCAATGCAAACAGTGTTAAAAGTTTTGGCAGTAATGGGGTCAACACCAGCGGAGCTCAAAACATGCTTGATCCCACCAACGCCGCGCTGTCACAGGCGGGCCAGCTTGTCCAGCTCATCCAGGTGCACGTGGTGGGCGATGTAGTGGCCCCGGGCGTGTTCAAAACGATCCTTTCCACCAGGGCCTCCGAGGTGATTCAGCGGGCAATGCCCAACAGGGCGTCTACTCGCGTGTACGCCATTCGCGATAATGAAACAAGCAAAGAGACCTCGTATGATCTGTACCGGTATTTGTATCACGGTGATTTGAGCCAGAACCCGTATCTTAAAGACGGGGATGTGGTGAGGGTGTCAAAACCAAGAGGGACAGTGCAGGTGGAGGGACCAGTGGCCAGACCGGGGACGTTCGAATTATCGTGGGAAAAAAATCTGGAGCAGGTTCTTGCTCTGGCTGGTGGCGTGACGTCATCGGTTGCCAAACAAATGCCCATCAAGATCATTCGTTTTACAGAGTTGGAGAAGAAACAGGTGCTTAATGTGGTGCAGGAAAAGAAGGCGATTAAAGAATTCAAAATCCGTACAGGGGATATTGTTGTTGTGCCGGATGTCATCAATGCCAACAACAAGTTTGATTATAGCGTAGAGACGATTCCCGGTGAGAATATGGTGTACCCCACCTCTGTGGCCAATGTGTTTGTGATAGGTGCTGTTGTGTCTCCCGGCCCTCTTCCTTATCAATCTCAATTGCAGGTGAAGGACTATATTGGTTTGGCTGGTGCCAACGCCGATTCCAACTCGCGCCATGTTTCGATCTTGCGTGGTAGCAAACGGGTTGGGAGTGATGTGTTTGCCAAGGCACAGGCTGGCGATGTGATCGTGGTTAAGCAACGCGGTGCCTCGCAAACCCAGAAGTACCTGAGCATCGTATCGGTGATCGCAAGTTTGGCTATGACAGGAATTCTTATTGACAGCAGATTGAGTAATTAAAAAGATTCTAATTCCGTTATATTTGATAGTCCTCTGTCAGGTGGGGATATGCTTCGTTTACACGGCTAATAACAGATTTTAACTCGTCAGAACGTTCGATTGGGCAGATCAGAAGTGCATCCTTTGTCTGTAGAATGGCTAAATGATTAATTCCCAAAGTGGCCACCAGGCCCTTTTGAGATAAAATCAGATTGTCGGAACTATCCAGAGTGATGACTTCTCCCCTCACAACATTACCGTCCTTATCTTTATCAAGATGCTGATAGACTGACTCCCAACTCCCCAGATCACTCCAATCCATATCCACAGGCACTACCGCCGCTTTCTCGGTACGTTCCATAATGCCATAATCAATTGATTGATTGGGCATTGAGCCAAACAGGTTGGCATTGGCTAGATGTTGATTCTTTTGGACCAGCTTTTGGCTCAAGGAAAATATTTTGGGCTCATATTTTTCCAGCTCTGTCAGTAAGATGTCATTGCGAAACACAAACATGCCGCTGTTCCAAAAATAATTGCCTTTGCTCAAATAACTCTTTGCGGTTTTGACATTGGGTTTTTCAACGAATTTTTCTACTAAAAATTCTTTGCAACCTTCAGTGATGGCTGTGCCAGCCTTCACATAACCATAACTGGTCGAAGGTCTTGTAGGATTAATTCCAAATACCACAATGTAACCCTGCGTGGCGATGTTGGCGGCCTGATCCAGCGCCTTCATAAAGGCTTTTTGATTTCCAATGACGTGGTCTGAAGGAAACACAAAGGTTATGGCTTGGGGCTCTGTTTTTGCCAGATGAGTTGTTATCCAACTGATCGCCGGTAATGTATTGCGCCCTACAGGTTCCAAAAAAATGTTTTGCGTGACGTTAAAATCAATTTCCTTTAGTTGAGCACATACTCGATCCCGATAATGTTGGCTGGTTACTATAGAGATGTTTTTCGCCTCAATGACTGGTAAAATTCTTTTGACTGTTTCTTGAAGCAGAGATTGTTCCCCAACGAGTTCAAGTAATTGTTTGGGACGGTGTTTTCTCGAATAGGGCCACAGTCTGGTGCCTGAACCACCCGCTAAAATGATGGCGTATTTATTTGTCATAACCCATTATCCGTTACCCGTCACCCACACACAATAATCAATTAGCAATTTTCAATTATCAATTATCAATCCCCAATTGTTAATTGCAATAATTGCCCACCTGTGCCCTTGAGGGCATTGCGACAATTGAGAATTGTTTCTCTCCTGCCCTACACCTTGCGCCTTAAGCCCTACGCCCATCCCCCATCTTACTCTTCCTTCCACTTCAACCCCACCTCAAGTTCGGTATCTGTGATCTCGGTGTTGTCGTCACTGCAGGCCACGCTGGTGATGGCGTAGAGTTCGGTTTCATCACTCAAATAAACAATTCCATCGGAACAGTAATACACGTTTTCTGCCGTGCCGTCCCCGCAGGTGACTGTGACGAAATCGGTTGTGGGTGCGGTTGTGGTCTTGGTCGTGGTCCCATCATCACAACTCAATAGCAGGGTGTTGTCTGTTTCGGACGCCGATACCGAGGCTGTTTTGCAGGGGCTCCCACTGATTACTGCTGTGGCTTCTCCATTGTCCACGTCGGCGCTTGATTCCTCGCAAGTGTCTTCATCGGGTGTTTCTGGTGTGCCCCCCCCCGCATCATCATCATCTCCCGGCGTGGTGTCGAGAGTGACCCCCGCTTGCCCGCAACCCAGCATCAACAAATGAGCCGGGGTGGCTAGAAAAACAAGGCCCAAGAACAACAATAAAAAAACGATTCGGTTTTTCATAATGATATTGCTCACAGTTTACTGCCTGCGGCCAGATAACTGTCATATTATATCCCCAATGACAATATGAATCAACTTGATATCTTGTGGAAAAACTGATCTTGAAAAAACATAATTGTCATCCCAGCGAAAGCTGGGATCCATGTGTGCGACAATTCTGGATTCCTGCCTTCGCAGGAATGACAAAACAAACTACGAGCCACGATGGGAGTTCATATGAAAGCCATCAGAATTCATGAACACGGGAATGTTTCGAAAATACGCATTGACGATATTGACGAGCCTCATCCACGTCACGGTGAGGTTAAAATCAGGATCAAGGCCAGCGCTCTCAATCATATGGATCTGTGGGTGCGCGACGGCATCCCCGGCATTGGCAAACTCCCGTTGACTTTAGGTTGTGATGGGAGCGGTGTGGTTGACACTTTGGGTGAGGGGGTCACGCGGTTTGCCAAAGGGGATCGGGTCGTGTTGTATCCAGTGTTGAGTTGTGGCCATTGTTCTGACTGCGCCAGGGGGCTGGAGAGTCATTGCACTCAGATGAAGCTTTTTGGTGAACACGTCGATGGGACGCATGCTGAATCCATCAGCGTGCCTGAACGCAATGTGTTGCTTATGGATGACTCGATTTCTTTCGAAGAGGCGGCGGCCTTCCCGCTGGTATTTCTGACGGCTTGGCACATGCTGGTCTACAACGCACAGGTCAAACCGGGCGAGGTTGTGCTGGTTGTGGGAGCCGGTAGCGGAGTGGGCAGTGCGGCGATTCAAATTGCCAAACTGCATGGGGCGGAGGTGATTGCAACCTGTGGCGGTACTGTCAAAATGGGTCAGGCAATCGCGCTGGGTGCTGATCATGTGATCGATCATCACCAGGAAGACATTGCCAAACGTGTGAGAGAAATCACGCATAAAAAGGGTGTGGACATTGTATTTGAGCATGTTGGTGTCAAGGTTTGGGAATCCTGTCTCAGGAGTTTGGCCATGAACGGCAGATTGGTGACCTGCGGTGCAACCACAGGACCATTGGTGAATATGGATTTGCGCCACGTCTTCATCAAACAACAAAAGATCATCGGATCGACCATGGGGTCGTTGTCAGAAATGTTGCTCATCAACAAATTCATGGCGCAGAAAAAACTGAAACCGGTGATCTCCTCAGTGTTTCCCTTTACCGAGGTGGCACAGGCGCAGAGGTATTTTGAGGAATCGCGGCATTTTGGGAAGGTGATTTTGAGTTGGCATAAGGCATAAGGCGCAAGGCGTAAGACAAGAGAGAAGCCATGGGCAATTGACGCAATTAGCAATTGGGGATTGATAGTTGAGTATTGATAATTGATTATTGGTTATTGGTTATTGTGTGTGGGTAACGGGTAATGCTTCAATATTTAAAAAAAATTGTGGGGGTCAAGATTGCCCTGTTTGTGACGGGGACGCTGTTGTTTGTGTTTTCTATTCTTTTGTTTGTGGCGAACCCTTTTCTTGATCGGTTGGCATCCGGTCAGGGAGGGCAAACGGTTTTCTTGTTGTTGACCCTGTTTTTTATCTGCCTGCAGGTTGTTCTGATTTTTTTGGCCATTGGCCTATTCATCGGACGACCATTGCAGAAAATCATGGCATCCATGCGACGCATTGCCCAAGGTCAAACAGAAGAAATTTGCGACGTGGGCGAAGGTGATGAGTTTGGCGAGCTTAGTGGCAACTTAAATAAGATGATGCAAAACATCAGGCACATGCTCGATAGTCGCCAGAAGATTGAGAAAAGGCTGGTGGCGGCCGAAGAAGGCCTCAAATACAAATCCGCCCTCGAAGACAAAGCCAAGATCATTGAACGGATGAACCTCGAGTTGTCTGGGGCCTTAAGCGACATTTCGCTCCTGTATACGGTGTCGCAACATCTCAGTTCTGTGTTGGCGATGGATGACCTGTTGCAGAAGGTTCGGTTGATTTTTGAAAACAAACTGTCGTGTGATGGATTTGTTCTTCTGTTGGTTGACAACCCCGCTCGGCAATTGAAACTGGTGGCCAGCAAGAATCTCAAGGATCTGAGTGAGGAACAAAAGAGCGTTGATGTGGGAGATGGTCTGGCGGGCTTTGTGGTACAGAAAAATCGAAGTCATTATGTGTCCGATTTGCTTTCTTTTGAGCGATCCCGCTTGTCGGTGATTGAAAGCGATATGCAGGGTTCCGTGTTTTGTGTGCCGTTGCGTGTGCGAGAAGAGGTTGTGGGGGTGTTGCTGGTTTGGCGCCAGCAAATCGATTCCTTTACGCCCACGGACAGACAATCTTTGGAGTCCATTGGGAGCCAGATTGCCGTGGCCTTCGATCGTTCGCTCTTGCACACGAAGACAAAAGAATTATCCGTCAGGGATGAGCTGACCGATGTGTACAACAGGCGTTACTTTTATCAAATGCTCCACAGAGAATTTGAGCGGGCCAAACGCTTCAATCGGCCGCTATCATTGATCATGATTGATCTGGATCATTTCAAACGTCTCAACGATACCTTTGGGCACATTGTGGGAGACGGCGTGCTCAAAAAATTTGCCCAGTTGATCAGGGACCATCTTCGCGAAATTGATGTCCTGGCGCGATTTGGTGGTGAAGAATTTGTTGTTTTACTATCCGACACAGCGATGAACAATGCTGTTATCGTGGCCGAAAAACTACGAAGCCTGGTTCGGGTGCAATCGTGGGAGCCTTTATTGTCCGGCGGAGACGATAGGGGTGATATGATGATCACGATCAGTGTTGGTGTGGCGGGATTTCCCGAAACGGCGAAGACCCAAGAAGAGTTGGTGCATAGGGCTGACATCGCATTGTATCAGGCCAAAAAAATGGGTCGAGACAGGGTGTGTGTGTTTCAACCTGATCAGGATGCCCTGATGAGCAGTGATCTAGGTGCGTGCGAGGAGTTGCTTTCGGACAATGTTTTTCCCATAGATCGCGCCAAGCTAAGCGATTGACATAAATCATTCTCCATGCGATGCTCATGTGGCGACGAATTTTGAATGATAACGTTTTGTACTTGTTTCGAATTTCGTAATTCGGATTTAGAATTTCCCGCTGTGTCGGGTGGGGGGTCATATGAATTTTAAGTTGTTGTTGGATGAAGCCATTAATCGTGGTGAGAAGATCAAACAAGAGGTTTTGGCAGAGGTCCTAAAATCAAAGACCATCCAAGAGATTGTGTCGAACAAAAACTTCGTTAAGGCACTTACCAAGATCATCGAGACAAAACAAGAAATCAAGCACGTGCTCGACAAGCAAACCAAGTCAATATTGGCCCTGATGGAAATTCCCTCCAGAAAAGAGATCACAGATTTGTTGCGCCAACTTGTCAAAATCGAAGGACTTATCAATAGAGTGACTCACAAATCCACAGTTGCCAAAACCCATAAATCAGTTCGGGCTCAACGCGTCCGGACCACCAAACCACGTTCTGCTGCCAAAAAAAGAGCCTTAAAAAAACGCAAAAAATAACACTATTAATGGGTGTTCGCCCCCCTAAGTATTTCTAAACATTCTTTTTTTGAGGTGTTTTCACCCCACTTTTGGGTTGGGCTGAGGAACAGATGTATTAATATATAATAATATCAAACGATTACTGGTATGTTTTTTTTTGTCCTTTGGTCTAAGGATTGCTTTAGTAATAGGTATGAATAGGGGCAATCATCATGCAAATAACCCAGTAGTACAAATAAAAAGTAACCCAACGAATAGTTCGTGTTGTTCATCGTTATCTCGCGAGACCGTTAGCGACTTGGAGTTGGCTTTGACCAATTCTGCGATAAGCTATGAGTATGCTCTGAATGCCTTGGATAAAATCGATTCATATGGGATTATTGCTGACAGACTGATTTCGGAATTAGAACAGCACAAACAAAAATATTTCGAAATTCGATCAAAGTTATTTTCCATTGATTTACATTCTTTGGTTACCATCGAGAAAAAATTGATTGAACAAAAGAAGGTCATGTTTTCAAATCAAACCTGTCTCCAATAATAAAAAATCTGAATTATCTCGGGACTATCTGCTTGACATCGGAACTAACCTCATTTAATTCGCGTCACTCGTTTGCCTGATAAAATCACGCCGACCTAGCTCAGCTGGCAGAGCGACTGATTTGTAATCAGTAGGTCATCGGTTCGATTCCGATGGTCGGCTCTTAGAACGACTTTGCGTTCCTGAGTATGTCGAAGGAGCGCTTAGTCGTTCTTAGACCCCGCTTTGCGGGGTTGAAAATTTGTTTTTACTTAGCCCCGCAGTGCGGGGCGAGATATCTCTAACGCCATCGCGTCACTTCGTGACACGCTGGCATAAGAGCTATCTCGGAGGGATGTCCGAGCGGCTAAAGGAGACGGGCTGTAAACCCGTTGGCGTCATGCCTACGGTGGTTCGAACCCACCTCCCTCCACAATCGAAATACAATCCAAGTAAA
>CAZGMS010000071.1:0-4316 GCA_964526915.1 uncultured Nitrospirales bacterium | reverse complement strand
CCCCGCCTTACAACAGGCGGGGGGGGGCAAAATCAAATTTACCTACTTCTATGTCGCACACCCTACAAATCTCTTGTCAAATTGTCGTGGTGTATTAGTACGATTCTCATGCACAATACAGGGGATGCGTGCGCGCAAAAAATCAAGGATCGCCTTGCTATCAAAGGTGTTGCTGACTTTGAGGTTTTTGTTCAGGAACGACAGGGAACCACGCTCGAGAGTCACGATGGGCACCTGCGGCTTTTCGAAAAAAAACAATCAAGGGCTTGGGCCATCAGGTTACAGAGAAATGCGCGTGAAGGCTTTTCGTATGGTTCCGATTTTTCAAGTGCGGCCATTGATCAGTCCATAAAGACGGCCTGGGATGCGATGGATTGTTACACGCCTGATGAGAACCATGGATTTTCGTCAGACAACAGAGCTCTTGAACCGCAACCTTTTTTCGATGAGCACTTTGAGGCCCTCACGCTCTCAGATAAAAAACAAATCATTTCCAAAATCACTCAAACCGCGCTGAACCACGATGAACGTGTGACGGCAGTCAAACAAGCGCGGTACGAAGATGAGCAAGAGGTGACGTTCATCGAAAATTCAAATGGGCTTAAACGGTCTCAACAGAGAACCCTATTTGATGTGAGTGCGATCGCCATTGCCAAATATCAACTCAGTGAGGAAATGGCTCAGCGTTTTACTGCCAGAATGTATTATTCCGACATTGATCCAGTTCATTTCGGAAAGGTTTTGGCCGAGAGTGCCCTCGAACAGCTTGGTGCGCACAGGTGCAAGGGGTATGATGGGCCTGTGGTGTTACGAGGTCACGTAATGGCCACCTTGCTCCGTTACTGGTCAACCAGTTTTTTTGCCGACAGTATTCATGCGGGCACATCGTATTTATCTGGCAAACAGGGGCAATTGGTTTATTCACCCTCCCTTACGCTGGTGGATGATCCCTACAACAGACAAGGCTCGGGATGTTCCCTGTTTGATGATGAGGGTGTCGCGACCAATCGTACTGAATTGGTTACGCAAGGCGTCGTCACCAGATTCATGACCAACGAGTATTGGGCTCGCAAGTTACGCACGTCCAACACGGGGAATGCCAAGAGGCTGAACATCACACAGAGACCATCCGTACACGCGCATAATCTGTTACTCATGCCAGGAACCATGACTCAGGAGCAATTGTACTCCCAATTGGACTCAGGGGTGGTGGTCACAGACTTGTTGGGCGCCCACACCATCAACAGTGTTAATGGCGATTTTTCATTGGGGATCGCGGGAGTCTTCATTCAAAACGGTCGGGTCAAACAGGCATTGCGTTCCCTCGTTTTGAGCGGGAACCTCCACAAACTATTTGCCAATGTGCATGCGGTAGGCAGTGAGCAACAGTTTGAGGGCCGCTATGGAGGTGTTTCAGCACTCATTGATCGGGCTGTGTTAACGGGACGGTAATCATATGTTTTGTTTGGTTAATTGCTTGTAATATTCGTTGACGCATCGCCATTCTCTGCCTATAAGGGTACGCTATGAAGATTGAAGCCTATGGACTTTCTGATGTTGGTAAAAAAAGAACCCGTAATGAAGACAGTTTTCTGGTCAGAAGCGATTTGGGACTGTATGTTGTGGCTGATGGCATGGGTGGTCATTCTGGTGGTGAGTACGCCTCGCGTTTGGCTGTGGCGACCATTGAGGAAGTGATTTCTTCGATGAACACGGACCCCGAAGCCACAGTAATATCGGGTGTGAATTCAGAGGAAACCGAATTTGGGGATCGTCTCCGTTACGCCATTGAGGTGGCAGGTCAAAAGATATTCGACCAAGCCCTGTACGATCCCGATCTCAAAGGGATGGGGACGACCATCACATCTGTCATTCTCGATAGCCACTGGGCGTATGTCGCCAACGTAGGGGATTCGCGGGTGTATTTGGTGCGAGGAGACAACATCAAACAGCTCACCAGCGATCATTCACTGGTTTCCGAGCAGATGCGAGCGGGTTTGATTTCGGAAAATGATGCCAAAAAACACAAACTCAAAAACATCATCACGCGTTCAGTCGGTTACCAGGAAGAGGTCGAGATTGATGTTCAAAAATTCGAGCTTTTGCCACACGATAAAATTGTGCTGTGTTCTGATGGACTCACGAATATGGTAGACGACGAGAACTTAAGACTGATCATTCATGCGAACCCAGTCGAAGACGCGTGTCGCAAATTGATCGGTCGAGCCAACGACAACGGTGGGGAAGACAATATCACAGTGGTTGTGTGTGGTATTCAGTGATTTTGGCCAAACCGTTGAAATCGCTGAGTTCGTGAGTATTGCGGACGAACTGCGATTCTCGACCTAAATTCCGCAAGTCGGAATTCAGGCAACTTTTGCCGAAAAGAGACGATCATAAGTTAGGATGTTAAAAGACTATCACATCATTTTCGTCCCCAAGGATAAGCGCAAGACGAGAACATTCAAGGTGTCTGGGTTGACACTCAAAGTTCTGTTGGTGACGTTTATCCTCTCCATTCCCTTGTTCTTCATTTCGATCCTGTCGATGATTCATTATCAAAATAATTTAATCGCACTCAAACGGAACAATTACGAAAACAAGAAACTCATTGAGAACAAGCAGGTGCTCGTGGGCAGACTGGCTCACTTGGAAAAGAAATTGTCGTTGATCGATGACAGCATTGGTCATTTGGGCGAGATCATGGACATTGATCCGCAGTCGCTCAGGTTTGGGACAGGTCCGATCGACGATATGGATTATTCGTTACCCGAAGATTTTAACGAAGAATTTGCCGGTGTCGGTGAGGCCGAAGAAATGATAGATGACTGGATGTCAGAAAATGGCAACCTCACGATCAGCAAGGTGAATCGCAAGATGAATACCTACCAGGATGATGTGCAGGTGCTGAGCAAGAAGCTGGAGGAGATTTACGCCATCAATCGCGATAAAATCAATTACGTCAACGCGACTCCCAGTACCTTGCCCACGGAGGGGTGGATCACTTCCGGATTTGGTATGCGCAAACACCCCATTGGACGTAGCTACCGCATGCACGCGGGTGTTGACGTGGCCAGTCCTGTGGGAACTGCCGTCAAGGCCCCGGCCAGCGGCAGGGTAGTGTTTGCGGGTCGTAGCGGTGGGTATGGACAGACGTTGGTGCTCCAACACGGTTATGGCATCACAACCATTTTCGCCCATCTCAACAAAATGGACGTCAATAAAGGCACTTATGTGAAGAAGGGTGAACAGCTTGGCGAGGTTGGTAACACAGGCTATTCCACAGGGTCACATCTGCATTACGAGGTTCACGTCGATGGCATCCCCACAGATCCTCTGGCGTTCGTTGTTCAATAATGATCACTGCTATTTGAGTTTATCATCCCCGTTATCCTTCGCAGGAAGGACAATCAGTATCATTCGCGAAAACCAGTGACTCAATGTAGAGGATTCTCTTGCAACGGCTACAGTACTGCATTTGCTGACCGACTTTGAGCATGTTGATGGATTGAGGCAATACCTTGGTCCCGCATTCCGTGCAGATGTTGCCCTCTAAGCGTGAGATGGCAGGAACGGCGCGTCTGAAAATGTGTTCGTAGTGTTTGAGGCAGGTTTTGTCTGTGATGTTGCTGGCCAATTCAGTACGCAAGGCTGTGTTTTTTTCGAGTTCTTTGTCCAGGGAACCAAGTTTCTCGTTGTTGCTCTGGATGTCGCTGGTGTGTTGGGCGATCAAGGGTTCGCTTTTTTCGGTGAGGGTCAGTAATTCGTTTGTGAGTCTGTCGATTTTCGGGCCCACTTCGCCAAGCTGAGCATCTTTTTCTTTAATTCCCTTTTTGGCCAGAGAGATTTCTTTTTGTGCCGCCTGATATTCTTTTTGTGTTTTAAGCTCGTTGATGCGTTCTTCACGGGATTGCATCCATTCTGTCTTGGTCTGAACAGCTTCAAGCAGTTCTTTCCTTAAAGCGCTCAAATCGCTCAATTCGATTTTCTTGGTGTTCAATTCGTTTTGCAGGGTGGCAATTTTTGTTTTTAATTCAAGGTTGATTTGTGGCAGTTCTTCTTGCTGACAGGAAAGATGGTGGATGATTTTGTCGACTTCTGAGAGCTTGAGCAAGCTTTTCAATGTTTCATTCACAATGGCATCCTCGAAGGTTAAGTTTTCAGGAAAACAGCCAGAAACGCTGTTTTCTTAGCAAGAGATCAGGGCCGCATTTCTAGTCTAGTTGCTGTCGAAATGCAAATGGTTTTCATTAAATGGGGGGTGTACGACATAAAAGTAGGTAATTTTGATTTTGCCCCCCCCGCCTGTTGTAAGG
>CAZGMS010000070.1:0-5036 GCA_964526915.1 uncultured Nitrospirales bacterium | reverse complement strand
AGTTGACAGAATTGTTGGATCACGAAAGTCGAATGTTAATGAGCCTAACCAAAAAACTGGTTAACCATTGACATCGATCCACGATCCACGATCCACGATAAACGATCCACGAGGTCATTATGAAAACCATCCTTTCTTATCTATTCACGCTCTTGTTGCTGGCAACATTTGTCGCTTGCTCATCCAACTCTGTTCGTGAAACAGCGACATTGCAGTCGCAATCCATCATGTCCGTTCCCGTCAAACTGGCAACGCTTGACGAAACAAAACTCTCCGCCACACTCAATGTGTACGATGATGCGGCCAAACTCATCACGGCCAAGGACCTCACCATTGCCAATGGTCAGGTGTCGTCAGAGAGTTTTGAACTCACAAAAAACCAGACCTATGTTTTTGTGATTGTGTTTTATTACACACTGAACAGTGAGCAAATCCCCGTGGCGTATGTTCTGCTGTCGCAGGAGCTTACGGGCAATTCCCTTCAAATCGCGTTTGATTCTGCCGACATTGTGACCGACCCTGCCTCTGCCAGTGCCGACACTTCGCTCGACATCACGTCCTACGGCATCCCCAATCTGGATAGTGATGGGGATGGGGTGGGGAATTTGGCAGAGATTGGGAGTGGAGAAATATGTGAACAAGATTATCCCTTGTATCGCGATGCGGATGGTGACGGGTATGGGGCCAGTAGTCAGGTTGTTTATAATTGTACTGCAACCAAAGAGGGTTATGTGGCCAACGGCACCGATTGCGATGACGCATCTTCTGCGATTCATCCCGGAGCGACCGAAATTTGTGATGGTATCGATAATGATTGTGGCGGGACTATCGACGAAGATGGGCTAACACGCTATTATTATGATGGTGATGACGATGGGTATGGTGTGACTGGGGAGTATGTTGACGCGTGTGCACTGAATGGCAATTACACGACTGCCGAGAGGGGTGATTGCAACGATGCCAACAGCGCAATTTATCCCAATGCTTTTGAAGGGTGTTCAGATGATGGAATCGATAATGACTGCGACAGTGTTTACGTGGAGGGGTTTTTGTGTAAAGATTATATCTATGATGATCCTCTTGGCGAAGATGATGTTGTTGGGTGGTCTAAAATCATTAGGGGCGATTCGGCCAGCGACAATCTGGGCGAATGGGTTTCCTCAGCCGGAGACGTAACGGGTGATGGTGTGCCGGATATCATGATTAGCGATGATGGAGATGATCCAAATGGCACAAATTCGGGGAGCGTATATTTCTTTTCTGGTTATAGTGAATTTGATTTTACAGAGGCATTGAATGATGGCAATTACACACGGTTTCAGGGCACTGTCGCGGGAGACTTTTTGGGACGCGGAATTAGTGCCGTTGGAGATTTGGATAAAGACGGGAACGACGAGATATTGTTAGGCGCTGAAAGTTATGATTATGGAGAGAACAGCACGGGATCTTCCTTTGTTTACTATGGAGAATCAGGTTGGGGTGATATCATTAATATCAGCACAGAAGGCTATGGGCTGGCTTTTTTTGGAGAATCTGCAAACGACTGTTCTACGGTGTTCCCGCATGCCAGTGGAGATGTTAATGGAGATGGTGAACTCGATCTCATCATATCGGGTAATTCTAGAGATGATTACGGTTATACCAACAATGGAGTTGCGTATCTGTATTATGGGCCCTTCAATTTTGGAGATGATATCGATCTCTCTACTGCCAGTGCGACGCGCGAAAAGTTTTATGGCCCACTTGAAGATCAAGCCTCCTTCAGTTTGCGCAGTTATTCTATTGCGGGTGATGTCAATGCAGATGGAAATGATGACATTGTCATTGCGGCTTATTATGAAGATGCAGGAGGTCAAGAACAGGCTGGGGCGATTTATTTGTATTATGGAGGTCCCATCACAGACGATCACGAGACAACAGATGCTAATGTGCGCATTGTTGGAGAACAAGAAGATAGTTATACGGGCTTCAGCCTAACCTCAGATTGTGACGTCAATGACGATGGTTATGATGATATTCTCATAGGGGCACCCCGCTATGATCATGATAGTCAGGCTGAAGCCGGCGCGGCTTATCTCTTTTTTGGCCCTGTGGGAACAAGCACAGAGCTGATTGAACTCAACATCATCAGCGCAGATGTAAAATTTACAGGTGAAGAGGCGGGTGACAATGCTGGCGTGTCGGTTGCCTGTGACTATGATGTTAACGGTGATGGCTATGATGATCTTCTCATTGGTGCCCATATGAATTCTAATGATGGCGTGGGGCGAGTGTATCTCATTCACGGCAGAGACGAAATAAGTTTTGATTCGATCATGTCTTTGAGTCAGGCTGATATCAGTTTTACAGGGAATGAGCCGGATGGATACTTTGGTTATTCGGTGGCCTATGCTGGTGATGTCAATCAGGATGGCCATGAAGAAATTCTGATAGGTAGCAATGCTGAAGACAACGATAGTTTTTTGAACGCTGGCGCCGTGTATTTGATTACGCTGGAGGAGTAAGGCGAGAAACGAGGGCCGTATATTTATTTACTTTGGCATCTCGCCGGGTGTATTCATGACCGCGCCGGTCACGCTGGGGACCAGCTCCGCACCGGGAGAAGTCGCCACGTTTGACTTTGATAATGACGGTGATGAGGACATCGTGGTGAGCGATTATGCCTCGGGCCATTTGATGTTTTATACGAATCAGATGGTGGAATAAATCGTGGATCGTGAATCGTGAATCGTGAATCGTGGGGAAAGGCGATGAAGATTCAATCGTACAAAGATTTGGAGGTTTGGAAGAAGGGGATAGAAATTGTAAAAACTGTATATGAATTAACAAGACGTTTTCCAAAGTGTGAACTTTTTGGTTTGATATCGCAAATGCAAAGAGCGGCTGTATCAATACCTGCAAATGTTGCAGAGGGATATGCAAGGCAATATTCGAAGGAGTTCAGTCGATTTTGCAGTATTTCATTGGGGTCTTGTTCCGAACTGGAAACACTTGTGATTATTGCAAAAGAACAGAACTATTTGACGGAGAATGATTTTAGTAGAATATCAGAATTTTTGGATCATGAAAGTCGGATGTTGATGAGCTTGGCTAAAAAACTGGCCAACCTTTGACCGTCGATCCACGATCCACGATCCACGATTCACGATCCACGAATACAAGGAGAATTATTATGACAAAATCTATTGTAACAAAAACTGTTTTGGTGGTTTTGTTGGTTTTTTGCACGCTTCTTTTTTCTCAAGATGTGTTTGCGGCGACGATTCATGTGGATGAAACAGATTGCAATGATGTTGATGGTTTTCCAAATTTTTGCACCATCACTGCGGCGATAGGGTATGCTACAACGGGGGATCATATTTATGTGCATGCGGGCACTTATGATGGGAACGTTTCCGTCAATAAATCACTGCATATTTTAGGAGCCACCAGCAACGCTGTTATTGTTGATGGTGGTGCCACAACCGTTGTGTTTTCTATCACCACCCCCGGCCTCACCGTTGAGCTTGAAAACCTTACCATTCAGAATGGGGTGGGTAGTGGCATATCGGCCACAGCGGCAACGACCCTGACTATCAGCAACAGCACGATCAGGAACAATTCTGCGACGTTTGGTGGTGGATTAATAGTTACTAATGTCGGTTCAACAACCACAATATCAAATTCAACCTTCTCTGGAAACAGCGCAACGAATGGCGGTGGGGCAATCAAAAATGGTGGGACAATGACGATCGTTAATTCCACGATAGCGGAAAATAATTCTGATTCTGATGCGGGCGATATTACAGATACTGGGTCCGATGGTGGGGCGGTGTATAATACAAGCATGCTGACCATCAAAAACACCATCATTGCCAATAATACAGGCGTTGCATCAAAATCACCAGATTGCTTTGGCGACATTGCTTCGACTGGGTATAATATTGTTGGTAATGAAGAGAATAATTGTGACGTGGATGCCGCAGTCGGTGATCAGTTAGGCACAAATGATAATCCCATCAACCCCCTCCTCGGCGCTCTTGCCGATAATGGTGGGAGCACGCAGACGTATGCCTTGTTGACAGGTAGTCCGGCCATTGATGCCATTCCCTCCACGTCATGCACTCTCGACGAAGATCAGCGCGGATACGATCGTCCAGCAGTGGCAGACCAAAACTGCGATATTGGTGCCTACGAGGCGGGTATCTGCGGTGATAGCGCGGTGGACTACAACGAAACCTGTGACGATGGCAATGTCACCGACGGTGATGGTTGCTCAGACGTTTGCCAGCTCGAATCGTGCGGCAATGGTTTTGTGGACCCCGGTGAGGCCTGCGACGATGGCGATGCCGATGACACCGATGGTTGTAAATCAACTTGTACCCTGCCCGTCTGTGGTGATGACATCACCAACGGTGTTGAAGAATGTGACGATGGCAATACCACCAACGGTGATGGTTGCAATGCATCGTGCGAGATCGTGGTCTGTGGTAACGATTCTGATGACCCCGGCGAAGAATGTGATGATGGCAATACGGTTTCCTGGGACGGCTGTTCCGCCACTTGTGAACTCGAATCGTGCGGTGATGGTGTGCTCGATACCGGTGAGGTCTGTGATGACGGCAATTCCGTCGCCGGTGACGGGTGTAGCGCCTCCTGTCAAGAAGAAGTCTGTGGCAACGAGACGACCGATGTTGGTGAGGACTGCGATGACGGGAATGTTGTCGATGGTGATGGTTGTTCCGCTTTGTGCCAGAACGAAATCGATGACGATGATCAAGACACGAACCCCACCACAACAGGTGATGAAAATGACGGCACAGGTGGAGGTGGTGGCTGTTCGCTGATGATGGGCGGACAAGCGGGCAACGGCTGGGCCTTGACAATGATGCTATTGGCGGGATTGTCGCTGTATAAACGGCATAGGGCGTAAGGCTCAAGGCTTAAGGCTTAAGGCATAGGGGGGAGTACGGTTCGTCTTTGCGAGAGTGCATTGCGTTGACGGTGCTTCGTCTTTGCGAGAAGGCATGAACCTTTTACAGGTTCATGCCGACAAA
>CAZGMS010000069.1:0-3795 GCA_964526915.1 uncultured Nitrospirales bacterium | reverse complement strand
GTGGGGGGTGGGGAAAAAAAAAAAAAATTTGTGTTGGCCCCCCCCGGGGGGGGGGCGGGGGGGGGCCGGCCCCGACAAAATAATTTATTTGGCGTTCTTGCGTTTATAACCCGCAAAAAGATCAGCAAGTTTTTTGTCGTTGAGTGACAGGATTTGAATGGCCAGATACGCGGCGTTTTTGGCCCCGTCGATCGCCACCGTGGCCACAGGCACACCCGTGGGCATTTGTGCAGTCGCCAGCAAGGCATCAAGCCCCGCCATCCCCGCCTGTGATGTGAGGGGGACACCGATCACCGGCAGTGTGGTGTTGGCCGCCACGGCGCCGGCCAGATGAGCGGCCATGCCAGCCCCCGCGATGATCACCTGAAACCCATTTGCCTTGGCCTGTGACGCGAACTCAGCCACAGCCTTGGGTTTGCGGTGGGCGGAAAGCACATGCATTTCGAATGCCACACCGAATTCTCTCAGCACCTCACCAGTCTTTTCCATGACGGCTTTATCGGACTGACTGCCCATTAAGATAGCGATTTTTGATTTAGACATAAAAACCTCTCCAACACCTCGTGATACCTGGCCGAAGCCCTGCTGACAATCGACTCCGGCAATTCCGGCCCCGGCGCCTTTTTGTTCCAGTCAAGCGTTTCCAAGTAATCCCGAATGATTTGTTTGTCGAAACTCTTAGGACTGATACCCACCTGATAATCCCGCTCATCCCAAAAACGGGACGAATCGGGCGTCAACACTTCGTCGATGAGAATCAGTTGGTCTTGATACAAACCAAACTCAAACTTGGTGTCTGCGATGATGATGCCCCTCTGTTGCGCATAATTTGCCGCTTCTGTATACAACTTAAGGCTCACCGAACGCACACGCTCGGCCAAATCTGACCCAATGATATTTTTGGCCTCATCAAAGCTGATGTTTTGATCGTGATCACCCTGCTCGGCCTTGGTAGACGGCGTGAACAGAGGGTCTGGTAATTTTTGTGCCAGCTTGAGTCCCGCAGGCAAAACCACTCCGCACACCTTGCCTGTTTTTTGGTAATCCTTATAACCAGTCCCCAAAAGATACCCACGCACCACACATTCAATGGGTAAAGACTTGGCCTTTTTGACCACGACCGTGCGATCCTTATATTCTTGATACAGAGAGTCGTCGGTGAGCACATCGCGCAGTTTTTTGAGAGACATGTGATTGACAATAAGATCCTTGAACTTGTCCATCCAAAACTCAGTAAGCCTGGTGAGCACAATGCCCTTGCCCAAAATGGGTTTTGGCAAAACGACATCGAACGCGGAAATGCGATCGGTAGCCACGATCAGGAGTTCATCACCCAGATCGTATACGTCTCGAACTTTGCCTCTGAATAATAATTTGAATTGTGGTAGGTTTGATTGGAACATATATAAAAGGCGTAAGGCGTAAGGCGCAAGACCAAAGGCTTAAGGCGTAAGGCCAACGGCCAACGGCTAACAGCTAACGGCCAGAGGCAGACGAATTCTTCTTCCCAAAGGGTGTCGAAAACTGATTCACATCTCTTCTGTATTTTAAGGAACCCTTTGACACAACTGCGCTCTCTTTCATTTTGCATCTTGCATTTTGCACTGTGCAATTTGCCTTTTCTGCAATTGAAGAGTCCCTCGCCTGTTTGGCCAGCTCATAGGCAGACTGTGCCAATTCTCGATATTTTTGTTTGTGTCTGCCCAACTTGTGAGTCCCATGCATGTAAGCTTTGGCCTCATTCTGCATTTTGATGGCCCCAAAATAATCTGTCGAATCCTTCCTGTTGGCCTGCTCATGCATGGCCTCTCGGATCATGTAGCCCGTATTGC
This sequence comes from uncultured Nitrospirales bacterium, assembly GCA_964526915.1. GTDB lineage: Bacteria > UBA10199 > UBA10199 > UBA10199 > JADGCS01 > JAHJDR01. The sequence goes on along the minus strand of CAZGMS010000069.1, from coordinate 1,963 downwards.
CCAGTGCGTGCGTTTCTTCATTGGCCTGGATATTCGTGGTGAACAGACAGAAAAAGCAAAAACACAATGCGAAATAAAAACGACTCATCATATTGATGACGACTAAGCGAATAATGAGTGGCAGTCAATCATGTTCACTGGGATTCGCCATTGCAGAATTGCCAAATTGCAACAATTGCTATAATTGCGCATTGTCATGGACACCCTCATCACCACTATCCTCAAACGTCCCTACGTTGTTTTGTTTTTGTTATCGTACATCATCATCGCCACCAGAGTTGTCGGCTGGCGTTGGATGATTTCTTTTTTAATCGCAGGTTATACAATCGCCTTTACCAGTGAGTTTCTCTCGATCAATACGGGGTTTCCTTACGGCTGGTATTTTTACAAATACGAAAACCTGCAAGGAGAGTGGCTCAACAACGGCGTGCCCGTGTGGGATTCGGTTTCATATGTGTTCATGTGCTTTGCGGGGATGTATGCGGCGTTATTCGTGGGTCGTGGATCGTCCTTTCGTCCTTTCGTCCCTTCAGCCTGCCCTGAGCCTGTCGAAGGGTCCCTTCGTTCTTCTTCACTCGTGTTTTCGTGTTTTCGTGTTTTCGTGTCTTCGTGTTTTCTCCCCCTCCTCTCCGCCCTGCTCATCACCATCCTCGACATCATCGTCGATCCAGTATCTCATATGGGGAAAAGATGGTTCCTCGGCGACATTTATTACTATCCAAATCCTGGCTGGTATTTCGACATCACCATGAGTAATTTTCTGGGTTGGTTTTTGGTGAGTTTCATCATCAGTGTGATTGGCATTCACGTGCTCAAGTTCGATCGAAAGGCCGTCGTTTCCAAAACAAATTCCATTCTTTCATTGGGACTCTATTTTGGCATTTTTGGTTTTGGTCTGGCCTTGGCCGTCTATTTACGTGAGTGGACATTGGTCCTGGCGGATTTGGGCTGGCTCGTCGTCGTTTGTTTGATTGTTTTTGGGAAATGCAGGAGTGCTAGTGTTTTGTGATTTGTCATTCCAGCGAATGCTGGAATCCATATTTACATTAATTCTGGATTCCTGCCTTCGCAGGAATGACAACCATGAATATATTGCTTTCACAGAGATGACATTATTCGACATTCATATTCCTTTCACCTTTCACCTTTGAGCTTTCAGCTTTGAGCTTTTCCCCATTACTTATTTGACAATCCCACCACATCGTATATGAATGTGCCAGCGTTTTCTACACATTAACACCGATACAGGCCCACACGCTTGTATCCATCATGGAGGTTTCATGTTCATCAACAAAAAAATCATGATCGCCGGTTTTCTGGCGTTCGTACTCATCGCGGGTATCAATTGCGGTGGGTCTTCAACGCCAACCGATGAAGGAACTACGGGTACTGTAGGCAATGCCTCTGGTATCCTCACGGCCCCCGATGGTTCACCTCTGGCAGGTGCCACGGTCGCCCTGTTGGATGATTCTGGCGCGGCCAATCTGATCAAGACCGCAACCACAAACAAGTTTGGTCACAAAATCAGACTCCCCAGACTCACCGATGATGAAGGAGATGAGTGCGATGATGTCTCTGCCTCTGTCACCGCGGGCGATATTGTGGCCTCGGATTGCACGGACGCCGAAGGCCGTTACATTCTCGAGGGTGAGATCCCTTGCGGCGAAGCGGTCACCCTTTACGCCAAGCTCGGCAGTTTTGAACTCAACGTCACGCTCACCATCACCTGCGGTGATGATGACGACAATGGCGAATACGACGATGCCGACCTCACGGGCATTGCTTTTGACGACGACTGCATCGACGAAGAGGCCTCAGATGACACAACTGAGGGTGGCGAAGGCGAAGGCGAAGGTGAAGGTGAAGGTGAAGGTGAAGGCGAAGGCGAACCTTGTCTGGAAAAACTCACACCGGATTACGACGTCGACGCGGCAACATGTGATTTCGAATCAGCCAACATGGC
>CAZGMS010000068.1:0-5186 GCA_964526915.1 uncultured Nitrospirales bacterium | reverse complement strand
GAAGGCAGGGGGGAGTTTGAAACGGATCGTCGCCAATTCATTGGTCGCGGACGGACGCTTGCAAATCCCATGGGAGCCCAGCAGAAGCTTAACAATTCCCAAGGGTACGTTTTGGATCCCGTCTTGAGTTTGCGCGAAAATCTTGTTTTGGAGCCAGGTCAGCGCATTCAAATTTCTCTGGTCTTGGCTGTTGCCCCGTCGCGCGCCCAGGTTTTGACCCTCATCAGAAAATACAGTTCCCCTCATACCATTGAACACGCGATGGATCTGGTGTGGGCGTCTGCCCAAGTCGAATTGAGGTTGTTGCGGATCCAGGCCGATGAAGCGCGTCGCTTCCAGCAATTGGCCAGCCATCTCATTTTTCCCAATCTCCTTTTGCGTTCATCGGTTAAACGCATTCTGGAAAATCGCAAGGGCCAATCAGGCTTGTGGGCTTACGGGATTTCGGGGGATCTTCCCATGGCTCTCGTCATCATCAGCGAGGCCAGGGACCTGGGTTTCGTTCGGCAGATTTTGCAGGCGCACAATTACTGGCGCAGGCACGGACTCAAGACCGATTTGATTATCATCAACGAAGAGGGCCCGGGCTACGAACAGCCCCTGCGCGAAAAGCTGGAACGTCTGATCCCGGCGTATGCCACAATTACCGGCACAGAACAATCCGGCGGCGTTTATTTGCGCAGTGCAGAACTGATCCCTGCCGAAGATTTGATCCTTTTGCGGGCCGTCTCACACGTGGTGATGATCGCGGCTCGCGGCACTTTGCCACAGCAAATGGGTATGGAACCAGCAACACAAGAGCCTCCCAAATTATTGGTGCGGAAGCAGGCGCCTCGCGACCCATCAGCAGTCTTGCCATTTTTGGAACTGAATTACTTCAACAGTCTGGGTGGTTTTACACAGGATGGGCGCGAATACGCCATCTATCTGGGTCCTGATCTTCATACGCCAGCACCTTGGGTGAACGTGATAGCCAACCCAAATTTTGGAACCGTCGTCAGCGAAACGGGTGCCGGTTTTACGTGGCAGGGCAACAGTCAGCGCAACAGGCTAACGGCGTGGTCCAACGATCCTGTTCTCGATCCCCCGTGTGAGGCAATTTACATTCGCGACGAAGACACAGATGCTTATTGGACACCCACAGCATCACCGATTCGTGAAAAAACCGCCTACCGGGCAAAACACGGGGCGGGTTATTCGTTGTTTGAACACAACAGTCACGGGCTGAATCAAGAACTCACGGTTTTTGTGCCGGTGAATGATCAAGGCGGCGAACCCCTGAAACTGCAAAGGTTAAAACTGGTAAACGATTCTGGTCGTCCACGCAAAATCTCACTCACATACTATGTGGAGTGGACCCTGGGAGAAAACAGAGAGGCATCGCAAATGCATGTGGTGACTGATTGGGATGATGAACTTCAGATGTTGATCGCCAGCAACAGCTACAATCCCGATTACCCGAAGTGTGTGGCCTTTGCGGCCTTGAACGGTCCCGTTGAATCTTACACCGGTGATCGCACCGCTTTTCTGGGAAGAAACCGTTCTTTAAAAAATCCCCGGGCTCTTGAGCGCATGCGTCTTCCCCAAAGAACCGGAGCAGGACTGGATCCCTGTGCGGCATTGCAGGTCATCGTGCAGCTCGCACCGGGTGAACAGACCGAGCTGGTTTGTTTGCTGGGCCAAACACCTTCTGTTGCCTCAGCACACACGTTGGTATTAAATTATCGCAGGAAGCACGCTTTTGAAAAATCCTTCACTCAGACAAAAAATTGGTGGGATCAGAACTTAAACACCATTCAAGTTCAAACACCTGAATTGTCCACAAATCTTTTGATCAACCGCTGGCTGTTGTATCAAACACTTTCGTGTCGCATTTGGGGCCGTTCGGCTTTTTACCAATCGGGCGGGGCTTTTGGGTTTCGCGATCAATTGCAGGACGTGATGGCACTGCTGTACATGCAACCAAAACTGGCCCGTCAACACATTTTGCTTTCTGCCAGTCATCAGTTCAACGAAGGTGATGTGCAACACTGGTGGCACCCCCCTATAGGTTCCGGAATCAGATCACGCATTTCAGACGATCTTTTGTGGTTACCTTACGTTGTTTGGCAATACGTTCAGGTCACAGGTGATCGGGGCATTCTCAACGAATCCGTTCCTTTCATCTCGGCACCCGAATTGGAAAGTCAGCAACTGGAACTTTTTTTACTGCCCAATATTTCATCGGAGAGCGCGACTCTCTTTGAACATTGTCAACGCGCTGTGACGCGGGCACAAAAATACGGGGTTCACGGTTTGCCGCTGATGGGCACGGGAGACTGGAATGACGGGATGAACAGGGTGGGAGCTCAGGGGAAAGGTGAAAGCGTTTGGCTGGCCTGGTTTATGGCGGAGGTGCTGAGGCGCCTGGCCACAATGGCAGAGCTGGTCAACAAAACAAAACTTGCACAAACGTATCTGCAAGAAAGAGAAACTCTCATTCAAAATGTAGACGATTTTGCCTGGGACGGCGAATGGTATCTCAGGGCTACGTTTGATGACGGCTCGCTTTTGGGATGCCACAATAACACAGAGGCAAAAATCGATTCGCTTCCCCAGTCTTGGGCCTGGCTTTGTGGCAAAACCGGTAATGATCGCGCGCAAATGGCTTTGGAATCTGTTTGGAAACATCTGGTCAAAGAAGATGGAAGACTCACACTCCTTTTTACGCCACCGTTTGATGAATCGATCCCTTCACCTGGGTACATCAAGGGTTATCCCCCGGGGGTTAGAGAAAACGGTGGCCAGTACACACACGCGGCTTTGTGGTTTGCGATGGCTCTGGCCAAAAGTGGTGATGGCGATCGCGCGGCAAAATTGTTGCGTTTCGTTAATCCCATTGAATGTGCTCGGACACCTGTGGATGTTTGGCGTTACAATGTGGAACCTTATGTGGTGGCCGCCGATGTGTATGCGCTTAAGGATCGTGTTGGGATGGGCGGCTGGTCTTGGTACACGGGTTCCGCTTCTTGGATGTACAGAATTTGGGTGGAAGAGTGTTTGGGCTTAAAAATTTGCGGTGACACTCTTGAGCTTTGCCCGGTCATTCCCAAAGTTTGGGACGGGTTTCAAATGAGTTATCGTCACGGTGAAGCCCTTTACGAAATTCAGGTTGAGAACCCTGATCATTGTGCAACGGGTGTCTTATGGACTGAATTGGATGGCAAGCGTATTCACTACAATCAAATCATTCTGGAAAAGAATTTGGTAAAACACAAGGTGCTGGTGAGAATGGGGTAATGTGCTCTGTGAAGATTGCTTGAAGCAAAAATTATTTTTCGTCCGCTTTTACAAACGTGCCCGCAGACGTTTCAAAAGCACTTTCGGAAGCGCCATCATTCATATCTATCAACAATCTGCCCAGCTGGGCCATATTTTCTAGTTTGTTATCCTGCTCGACACTCATCTTGACCGCGTCCATAAAAATATTCATGAGCCCATTCGTAAAATCCATGGCGGCAAATTCCCTGATGTCGATTTCATCGCTACGATCCGAGTCTAATTGCTCCACAAACTCAGTAGCCTCGCTTTGGGTGATTCCATTGGCATTGGCAAAGGTCTCCACCTCACCACGCGAAACGAGTCGGTCCTTATTGGCATCAAGGCTCTTCCACAACCCGCTCAAAGCCGGGTTCTTTACGATACCGCTATCAGGGGCCTTGGGAGATTCCTGGCTCATCCTATCTTCAGAAGTGGGTTGAGGTGTTTCCTTAACCGTCTGTGGCGAAGCAACATCCGGTGGTGTGCTGGGGGAAATGGTTGCAATCCCTGCGGGGTTTGTCTCTGGTATATTGGGAACTCTAAAAGATCCTGTACTCATATTTTGCCTCTCATTACGTGGTTAGCTAATAGTATACTCTCTTGACCCCCGCTTGACAATACTCACAATCACACACCCATTTCGCGCCCGTTAATGCCCGAAATCTGATTCACATCTTCGTCGCTCAAGGCACCCGGTTTGCACTGTTGAAGCATATTGGCCAATAGCTTGTTAAAACTGGTATCCTGCGCCATCATTTCTTCGCGTGTGATCTCGCGCACAGCAAAAATGCCATCTTGTTCAAAATCCTCAACCGCGTCTATGGGACTGAAGGTTTTCAACTTATCGCCACCCAGATCGCGTCGAAATGAAAGGGTATCCAGGTAATCCTTAAACTCCTCATCGACTTTTTCCAATTTGGACTGTAAGGACTCCTCATTTAGCATGATTTGTAGCAGTTTCCCTTTCATACTCATCCTTTCACGGTTCTATATGCAATTATACTGCCAATTTTTGAAAACAGCCTCATTTTTTCCAAGATTAATGCAATTTATTGTTATTATTATGACATTTCTACACCCCCTTAGGTGTTCTGTAACTCCGTCATACAATCAGTATCAAGGTTTGCGGGTCAAGAGTCCCATTTTGAGACGGCAATGGAGACTCCAATGGACAGTGTGGGACAAATTTCAGGACAAGGGCTGGGCAGACAATTCGTCAATTACGTCATTCACAAACTCTGCGGACAGATATTGCCCCTGCTTCATGAGGAAAGAAAAATGATCCCAGTTGAATTTGGGATCGTGTGTGATGGAACGCTTGCGACCTGTATTTTCTTTCAAAACATGCGTCAGTTCATGCGAAAGGATACTGACCAGAGGGGCCAAAAATTCTCTCATCGCCTGTTGTTGACGGGCTCCTTTTAGCATGCCTAAAATCATCTTCAGTTTCTGTGCATCACCCATAAACTGTAGCCCATAGCCTCGATAAAAATGATATGTAGTCCCTGAGCGCCAATGATCCGCAAACGCCAATCCATCGGGAGCAATATCGGTGGTGATACCAACATTAATGTCTACAATATCTGTCTTGCGACACAGGCATTCCAGAATCTGTTTTTGTAATACAAGATAACGTCGATGATCCACATCGGTCATTTTGCTCAAATCATATCTGAGGCCCATTTCGTACGGAGCATAATCAAACGACGAACGTTGTTCCTCGGCGGCTTGGCGAATCTGCGTAGCACGTACAATTTTTTGTTTGACCGATGAAGGAACTTGATCGCTTGAGATAGCCGCATCAACCAAAGCCCGACTGGCTTCATCTTTTTCTCTGTTATCAAACGCCTCGCACAGCTCCCAGAGGGAATAACGTTTTTCTTCAT
>CAZGMS010000067.1:0-14573 GCA_964526915.1 uncultured Nitrospirales bacterium | reverse complement strand
TGATTGAGCCAACCCCCGATTTTACACCATCTGAGGACACCTCGCTGGCCGATATGGTGATCAACACCTTTACAGACAACGGCATCCAGATCACAGTGGAGCCCGAATACATCGATTTTAACGCGTCTCAAGGCACAATTTCCCAGAACGACGAGTTGTACGAGGCCTTCACCATCACCAACAATTCAGGGGAGGCACGCTCCTTCAATTTCAAGATCTATTCTGTCTCTACGGGTTTTTCGATTCTCGATGAGAACAAACAGAATCTGGGGAGCTATAGCTACATCGAAGTGCCGGACGGGGCGTCCAAAACATTCCATGTACAATTCAACGCCTGGGTCTTTGGCACACAGACGATCTACATCACCATCACAGCCGATATCGAGGGCTACATCAGACTGCCGATGAGGGCCATCGTCACAGGTCCCAGTTCGTTCAAACTGATCCCTACAAGTTATGCCTGCACCAATGACTCTGCGCCACAGATTTCCTCATTGGATTTTTACAAGGTGGCTTACGGACAGACCAGAACAGAGGGGATCAAACTGTGTAACACGGGTGGTGAGGACATCAAGATCACTTCAGCCACAATCGAAAATGCGGGAGACGCCCTCAATTCGGTGGCCATGGATGATAACGCGTTTGAGGATTTCCTGTGGCAGGTGTCCAGCGAAATTGACAGCACGTTCGCCCTAGGTGAGAGTCCTTCTACGACAGGGTCTTTTGTGGAGCCTGTGTTTGTGGATTACACAGGGCCTGTGGACGATCCCGCGGGGAGTTATTCGGTGAGGCTGGATCACAACGATGGCCCGGTCAAAGATGTCCTGGTCGAAGCGGGGAACATTTTGAGGATTGATGTAGATTATGTCCCCACACTTGATGTTGAGGCGGGTGAGGGGCAACTCTACTACGCGATTGCCATGAATGCTGTGTTGAGCCTCAATACTTCGCTGGGTGCCGTTCAGATTCCTTTGCTCGGAGCCACGAGTGGAGCGGAACCCATGCTGGAGATGTCTTATCGCCTGTCTGATACCGATGAATGGAAAAACATTGATCTCTATTCAGAGGGGGCTGCCCTGTATTTTGGAACGGTTGATATTTTTCTGGATTGGGTCTCGATCAATTCATCAACAGCTCAAGTCAAGATCAAGAATACGGGGAGCGGGTCGAAAGATTTAGAATTTTATGGCGGTGGCATAAATGGTTTTTTTGAATATTTTTGGGAGGGTGACAAAAAATTGAGTTTCCCGATGAGTCTGTCTTCTGGGGCGGAGGCCGAACTGTCCCTGCGCTATCTGCCTTCGGCGACCGGGGAGATCGATGACGATTATCAGGCACGGTTTGATTTTGGACAATTTTATTTTCAACACACCGGTGGCAATGGGCCGCAGGGCAAAGCCACGCTGGTGGGTGAGCAGGATGCGGGTTATGCGGTGGAATTGTATTATGGAGGAACCAAACTCGAACGCGAGTACAGCGAGGGTCGCAACCAGAATCTTTGTGTGTTTTCGACGGACACAGCCAACCCCACGCCGTCTACCTTCAAGATAGTCAATAACAATAATCAGGATACGATGACAGTCAACTGGAGCATCGACAGCGATGCGGGGCTGGAGGCGAGTCCAGCGAGCGCAACGGTCACCGTGGCGCCGGGCACAGAAGAAACCTTTACCGTGAATCTTGTTGCCGATGCCTCGGCCGTGGGACAGATGCTGGGAGGGACGTTGTTGGTGGAAACTTCTTATGGTTCCAAGGACAGCCAGTACGCGTCCATGCTCGATGGGCTGATTGAACGCGATTTCGCTGTCCCCTTTCAGGGTATGGCGTCCGAATCGGGAGAGAGCAATTTGTGCAACACGGGGGTTCTGGGTGATGATGGGGCCACCCGTGCCACGTTTGTGATTGATCGCGTGACGATGGTCATGACCGATCTTATCGAATCGGCGCACAACCCTCCTCCGTTCAGGTTTCATTTGCCGCTTGAGGTCAATCGCGACCAGGGGACTGTGAGGATTGCTGAGCCCATTGAATTGCAATTCAATGAAGCCGATCTGGATTATCGCAAGTCCATCAGGTCGTACACGCACCAGGCCACAAACATACAAGGGTGCGCGCCTTTGCCCACCAATCCTTATCGTCTCGAATTTGAAAAAGGGAGTTGGACAGGGACCGGGATTGAATGTTCCGATGATGGCCCGGGAACCATCAAGTACAGCACCCCTGCGGGAGAGAGCATCACCCTGAATTCCGACACGGCCTGCATGCCCACGGATGGGGGAGAGGAATACATCGATGAGAATGGCGTGCGCTGGATGGTTGTGTATCACGATTTTGTGAAGTTTGATGGTTGTGACGTTGAGTACTACGGCAAGATCGCCACGTTTGCCTATAAGCCCGATGCCGAGAGTGTGGGTGACGTGTTTTTCAGGGCCGAAGAGAAACCTAACGAAAGCGAGGCCTACTACGAAGGGATTTACGGCGCTTATCAGTACAATTCATACATCACCTTTTTGAAGGACACCAAATGCGGGGGGACCACGTATGGCCCCAATGCCACACAGACCGTCACCAATGACCCCGATGCGATCAAGAATTGTTATCAATCTCTGGCCTCCAAGTCAGACACGCGTCGTCAGGATGGTTTTGTGGATGAATGTTCCTACTTTGTGTTCAGCATCGATGAGGGCGAAATCCCCTCCGATGTGGCCTCGGCCAATCCCGATTATGATTCGTGGAAGGGGACTGGTCCTTACGAGCCTCATGTGGATGATGAAGGCGAAACGCACGAAACGAAATACGACATCACGCTCAACAATGTGCACATTCAGGCCTATGTGTTGGGGGCGGGAGATCGCGGTATTTTTTTCAGCCACCCCGGGCATCTGGTGTATTCCGATATGTATGTAACATTCACCACCAAGCGTGTGGCCGAAGAGGCCTGGTACGATGGTGACTGGCAACAGCGCGTGGCGGTGAACACACGCAAGCATCTGGACAAGAATCAGATCTTTCTCAAAGATGGTGAGCGTTATGACATTGGCAAATTTTGGACCGAGGATGGCATCAACGAAGAGTTCAGCAATGTGATCGATGAGGGTTCTGTGGCGCAGTACGGAATCAATTTTGGTGGTTATGGAAAGGGAAATTTTAGAAAATGGGGGGCCGATCCCAATTCACAAACCATCATCTTCGCTGGTTGGCCGGTCAATTTCGATGAACATAATCTGGGGATGATGGTTGGCATTGGTGCGTTCAATGGCAAGGGGAATACGGCGCCTTCGTTTGCCAAGGCCGACGCGGCCACAGGGCAGGGCAAGCCTCTGTTTTTCTCGTTTCATGGTTGTCTGCTCCCGGGCATTGCCGAACCCAATCAGGGTTGTTTTGATTATCATCTGGATGATGCCCAGATGCCCGATGGCACGCTCCTTATCGATGAGTACAGCGAAAGCAAATATGGCATTTTGCCGGATGGCTATGTGGATGACGCGGGAGACTGCTCCAACCTTGAAGATGCGGGCTTTGCGGATTTGGCCAATGAGAATTACGATGTCTACAAGTACATGCCGTGCATCAACTTCAAGATCATTGATGGGTTTGATCGCGATCGGTACAAAAACTATTATTCGAGCAGTAACAAATTCGATTACGGCGATGATCCTTATGGCTCTTCCACCTGCGGGTATGGGAACTGAGCGAAAAAATCACCTATAACAAATCCTTCAACCCTTCCCCTTTTTTGTTCACATGATTTTTATCGGCCCCCAGCGTGATGAGCAGATCAACCATTTTGGTGTTTCTGACTCGAGCCGCGATGAGCAGGGCTGTGTCGCCAAACTTGTTTTCGATATCCAGTTTGGCCCCTTGGGTGATGAGCATTTTAAAGAAGGCCTCATTGGGCTGTGTGTGAGGGCTTTCGGCGCAAAGGCGCATGAGCGGTGTGTCTGACGATTTTGTATCTTGAACATTAACGTCCGCGCCATGCGACAACAAAAGTTCTGTGGCATTTTGGTATTGTCTGGAGACGCTCCTGTGCAGGGCGGTTTGTCCCTGAGAGTTTTTGCGATTCACATTGGCCTGGGCCCCCAGAAGAATTTCCATGATTTCCAGATTAACAGGTTTTTCCAGAACAGCCTCATTCAGGGCAAAAAAAGTGCCCACACCGTCCTCCCCCTCAACTTCGCTGGCGTTGACATGGGCCTTGGCGTCGAGGAGAATTTTCACAATCTCTTTGTTGCCCCGCTGTACCGCGCGGACCAGGGGGGGGAGGTTTTGGTCGCCGCGCAGATTTACGTTGGCGCCTTTTTCGATGAGGTAAGATACGATTTCTTTTTGATCACGATCGACGGCGATGTACAGGGCAGTCAGTCGTTCACCCTCGGTTGTGAGGTAATTGATCTGTGCCCCCGCAGTGATGAGATCTTTCACGGCTTGAAGATTTCTCATGTGCACAGCCTGCATAAGGGGTGTCTTGCGGCCCTTTTTTTCGGGCAGGTTCACATCGGCCTTGGCTTGAATGAGCGCGGCGATAGTTTCGGGATAATAGGTACCACTGTCCAGCGATTCTAAAAGAGGTGATCTGCCGGAATCCTTAAAATTGACATCAGCCCCTTTGCCGATGAGAAACTTCACCATCTCGGTCTGGCCCTTGCCAGCGGCCGCGACCAGCGCGGCAGAGAGGTATTTGGGTACATCGGGGCTCAGGCCCGCCGTGATGTAGCCCTCGATGGTGGGGACATCACCGGCCTTGGCGGCGTTTCTCCAGGCCTGTATGTCGCTTGAGGCGAAACAGACGGAAGAAATTAATACAAAGACCAATAGGGTAAAAACAGTTTTTTTCATACAATGTCTCCTTTTTATTATTCTCATGAAAATAATGGGCAGTATAACCGCCATCAGCTGACGCATTACACAAAAAACGCTCTGCATCACTTAACGGCAGGGTGCCACACGCTGTCGGGCAAGGTTGGAAAACGGACTTGACAATCACCCGCGGTTACCTTTTTGAAGCCGGTTTGTTTATCGATACAAAACTGCTGTTTTCCGCCAGCAGGATAATCAAGTGTTTCGATCTGTGAATGATCGGGGCAAAACACATATTCCTTGGGATCTTTTTTTTTTCCGGCTGTCAACAAAACGCCAACAGCTACCAAACAAACCAATGGAAAGTATCTATTCATATCGTTGCCCCACAGAACGTATCCGATCAGCCTGTGCGTAACAGGTGTGGCACAGTCGGTTTCGGACAAACTTAGAAATTGCCAGACAAGAGGTCTTCGGGTACAATAAAAAAAGCAATTTTTCAAAACATAAATTGAGCAGAGAGAGTTCGTAGTAATCTATGGGGGCCATATTTCTGCAACGGTCAATCTTAGTAAAAAGGGGGTGCTATGTGGCTGATCATACCAGGGCTTTTTATTCTTTTTTTTCTCCATTTTAGTCTGAGGTCCCGCGTCAACAAATTGCAAGACGATTTTGCAGGCCTCAAGGCTGATTTGAAAAAATCTGGCGTTAAGATAGACACGCCTCCTGCACAGGAGCCTTTGCCAGAGCACGTTCAAGAACTCCTGCATACAGAGTCCGCGGGTGAAACATCTCATGGTCAGGCGTATGCCCAGAGCGCTTGCACAAAAGCATCAACAACAACCGAGGAAGATGTAGAAGCGATCTTGCAAATCGAGACAAAACAGGAACCAGCGCCCCCGGTGGCGCCAGAGCCTGTTCTTCAGGCGGCCCCCCAAGGGCCTCTGCCCCCATCGCGGTTCGATGAGGCTGTGCAGGGCGTGTCCGGTTTTATCAAGGACTTCTTCACCTCTGGTAATCTGGTGCTCAAGATCGGTCTTCTGTTGGTTTTTGTTGGGTCAATTTTTTTGGTGAAATACTCTGTGGAACAGGGATGGTTCCCCGTAGAATTGCGTCTGTTGATTATCTGCGCGCTGGGGCTGGCCCTGACCGTCGTGGGCTTCAGGGTGCGCGAGACCCGCCAGAACATCACGTATCTTTTGCAGGGCGGCGGCATCGCCATTTTTTATCTCACCATCTTTGCGGCCTTCAAATTTTATCAGGTCCTTCCCTCTTGGCTGGCCCTCCTTATTCTCTTGGCAACTGTGACGGGCGCGTCGTTTCTTGCCATCATCCAGCGGTCGTTGGCCATGGCCGTGCTCAGTGTCTTGGGTGGTTTTTTGGCCCCGATCATCACGTCTACCGGATCCAATAACTTTACCGCGCTTTTCAGTTATTACATTGTGCTCAATCTGGGCATCTTTCTCATGGCCTGGTTTCGGGCGTGGCGCATCCTCAATTATCTGGCGTTCAAATTCACGTTCGGTGTGGCCGTAGTGTGGTTGCTCACGCGTTATGAGCCGGTCTTCTTATTGTCATCAGAGATGTTTTTTACCGCCTTCTTTGTTTTGTTTTTTATCATCAGTATTGTCTACGCTGTCAAACAGCCGGTCAAACTCAAGGGGTTGGTGGATGGGTCTCTGGTGTTTGGGTTGCCGATTGTCTATTTTTACATGCAGTCAGTTTTGCTCAAACCGTATGAGTACGGTTTGGCCTATCTGGCGGCGATCATGGTGGTGGTGTATTTTGGGACAGCCTTTGTCTTGCGTAAAATGTTTCAAGACAGGATGGAGGCGCTGATCCAGTCGTATTATGCTATTGGTGTGGTGTTTATCACTTTGGTGGGACCTTTGGCGTTGTCCGCCCAGTGGACATCCGCGTATTGGGCCTTGCAGGGCGCTGGACTGGTTTGGATCGGCGTCAGGCAAGCACGCACTCTGGCCAGATTTTCTGGCCTGGCTTTGATCGTGGTCGCAGGATTTTCTTTCACGTCTCTTTTTGAGGGAAAGCCTGTTTCACTGGATTACGTGATTCCAGTCCTGAACGCGGATTTCTTGAGTTCAGTGATCAAGGCACTCACAGCCTTGTACGCCGGGCTCTATCTGAGGCGGCAAACGAACGACAAGCTTTTCCATGCGGAGGCTGAAAAAGGCATTGCCGCGTTCGTTGTGCTTTATGGATTGTGCTGGTGGTACTTGGGTTTGGGTCGCGAAATCATGTTGCACGCACCTCTGGGATCCCAAAATCTGTTGGCACTGGTCCTAGTCATCGGTTCGTATCTGGTTTTAAAGCCTTTGGCTCGCGTGACCCAGGATTCTTTTTTGAAACAATTCAATCTCATTACGGCCGCTGTGGCCGCGCCCATTATCCTTGAGAGATACTGGATCAGCCTGGCCTGGTCGTGTTTGTCCGTTGACCTTGTCTGTCAGCTCAAGGTTATGTATGGGGACGCCGCGAAAAAAGATTCGGACCTGGTTTTCCGTCACGTCATTTTGTTGCTGCTGATGGTTCTGTTTAACGGCATTTTGTTTTTCCACTGGCAGTCGCATCCCGCGTTGATCAGTCTTGGCAATCTGAGCGTTTGCGTGTTTGCTGTGAGCGCCTTTTTTGTGGCCTGGGTTTTGTATTCTGAAACGTCTAAGATGAGAGGCGATCTGATCTCCCACGTTATGATCCTGTTTGTTTTTGGTGTGTTTTGGTTTGTGGGCATAAACTACATTGATCAAGCCGTCAGCTACGTGTTTGCGGGCAAGGATCAGGTTATCATGATCTTTATGCTGAGCACACTCGTATTGTCTCAGGCTCTGCATGCGAGGCTCTATTGGAAAGCGGCCACTTTTCCGATTCAAGTGGCCATTTTACCGCTCACGGCAGTTGTTTTTGTTTGGGATTGGACCAACGCGCACCCGGCGGGAGATCTGGGTTGGGTCACGCATATTTTATTGATTGGTCTCATGGCTTGGTCCTGCTGGTTGTGGCAACATCATGCAAAAAAACCGCTGGAGGAAGATCTTATCACGGCACCCTTCACTAAGGTTGTGCACTGGTTTGGTGTGTTGTTCATGATCAGCGCAGTGACTCTCGAGGCGCAGTGGTTGGCAAAGGGCCTGGTGCCTGCGCACCCCGTGTGGTATGATCTGGTGTTCTGCCTGATCCCAGCGGGTTTTCTGGTCTTGCTGATGAAACTCAAGGATAAACCCGTGTGGCCTGTCATGGAGAACGTGATTGTTTATCACTTGGCTGTGCCAGCGGCCTTGGTCGCCTATTTGCTCGGAACGACCTGGTACTTCAACGCGTCACCGGGAGACAGTGGGGGGCTTGCTTACATCCCGATACTCAATCCAATCGATTTGTGCATGATCGGTGTTTTTTTGTCTCTGTTTGCGTGGCGGTTTTTTTTGGAGAGACAAAAGTTGCTTTCGGATAAAACCCATTTGCACGCATTGGGGCTTGTGATCTGGGTGTTCATGTTTTTTTGGCTCAATGCCACACTGCTCCGCTCTGTGCATCACTGGGCGGGTGTCGCCTACACGTTCGACGATTTGTACGCATCCAGAATCGCGCAATCGGCAGTGTCGATCTATTGGGCGCTGATTGCCATGGTGACCATGGTCTATTCGTCCAAGAAACTGCTGAGACACGTCTGGTTGGGTGGGGCCGTGCTCTTGGGGCTTATCGTTTGCAAACTAGTTTTTGTGGATCTGGCCAATCGGGGAACATTTGAGCGCATCGTGTCGTTCATTGGTGTGGGGATTGTGTTTCTCCTCATAGGTTTCTTTTCGCCCCTGCCCAAAAAACTCAAGGAGTGAACAGTGAAAAAATATCTCATGTTGTTTGTGTTATGTGTCTTGTGTGTGTCTGCGGCCGAGGCAAAGCTGAAAAAATTTACAGCCCTGCAACCGCCCCAGAAGACGGTGGCTTATGTCACTCCCACGTTCGATGAATTCACGTTTCGATTGCCCATCACAGCAAGGGCCGCGGCCCCCTTTTACACCTTATCGGTTCCTGCCATTGTGTATCAGAATGCCAGAAGCACGACACTGAGCGATGTGGCTGTATTCAATGCTGGCAAGGAATTGGTGCCTTACGTCGTGAGTGAAAACACTCAGCGCACGGTGGATACCACAGAGGAGCAGGTGTCGGTACCTTTTTTCCCTCTCTCTTTTGCGACGGCTGATGACAGTGCCGATGTCTTGCTCAACGTGAATAAGGATGAGCGGGGGACGATCATCAGTGTGGGGACCAGTATTAACGTCAAGTCTCAGACCGTCACGCAGGTGGGCTCGTATCTGCTGGATCTGACAACGCTCACAGGGACGCTTGATAGTTTTGTCATCAATTGGAAGCACAAAACCCAAAACGAAACGAATAAGATTCTTATTAGCTTTAGCCAGGATCTCTTGAGTTGGTCGTCAAGCCATTTTGGGGTGCTGGCGCATCTGGAAAAAGACGGTGAGACTGTTGTCGTCAACAGAATCGATCTTCCGGCCAACAGCTTACCGGAAGGGGCGAAGTACGCGAGAGTGACTTGGGAAGAGGGGACTGCGCCCATTGAGATTACGGGGATCACTGCGGGGTTGTCCCATCATACCACAGAACAGGTTGTGGATGAGGCCTTTGTGGTGGACGGCAAACTGAATCGGGAGCCAGCCTCTGTTCATGGCGGTGGGCAGGCAAGAGATTACGTGGTTTACGATACGAAGGGCCAGTTCCCTGTCACAGCACTCAATTTGCAGTTTGCAGATCACAACAGAACCTTGAAGTCAGCGGTGTATGGTTCGTATTCTGGTAGTGCGGAAAGCTGGTCATATTTGGGCACGCAGGATTTTTACAGTCTCTTTGAAAACGGGCAGGAGTTTATTGCCCAACCTTTGTCTGTGAATGTGCGGTATCGTTATTACAAGGTGGTGCCGATTGGTCAAGGGACGCTTCCCCAACCCCTGCCCCGCTTGAGTGTCACATGGCGACCTCAGGAGATTGTTTTTTTGGCACAAGGGTCTGGTCCCTATTCGCTCAACTTTGGTTGCGAAAATGCTGTTGACCAACAGACGCGTTTGGGGTTGGCTTATGAGAAATACCTCCAAGATAAAAATGAACCCACAGTGGTCACTGTCAACCCAGCCGAGCTGATTTTGATCGATCAAAAACCTGTGGTGGTGGTGGAGGCTCCCAAACAGAACATCCGCACAATCATCTTTGCCCTGCTCTCTGTTGTTGTGATTGGGACTTTGGTGGTGATGGGGGTAAGGTCGTTAGGTGCCAGTCCCCGCAAAGCTGAGCCACGGGGCAAGCAACAATCGGACAAAAAAGTGCCACCCACATCAAAGTAGTAATGTGGTGCCCGTTTTTGATGTTTGCCGAAACTGCTTTTGTGATATCTTGAAAGAACTTCTATTTAATGATTGTTGACTGGCACCTTACTGAGTTGTTTGGCGCGGCGGGTGGCGGCGGACATGCAGGAGTGGATGACTTTGGCAAAGTTTTTTCGATGCAAGACCCGCAAACCAGCGAGTGTCGTGCCTTTCTTGCTCGTGACTTGTTTGATCAAATCTTCCACAGGGATGGGCATCTGGCTCATCATCCGTGTGGCGCCAATGAGTGTTTGATACACGAGTTCGGTCGCCAAAGGACGTGGCAGGCCCAGTTTGACAGCGCTTTCGATCACGCTGTGGGCATAGGTGTAGACAAAGGCCGGACCAGAGCCCGAAATGGCCGTGACAGCATTGAGCATGATTTCTTTTTTTGTTTCAAAAATAATCCCCAAACTTTTGAAGATGCGTTCACAAATGTGCTTGTCGTGATCAGAACAGTTTTTGTTGGCAAAATAAACGGTGGCCCCCAACGCAATCAGCACAGGCGTGTTGGGCATGGTGCGGATAACGCGTGTCTTCGATCCCAAAACACGCTGGTAATCCTTTGTGCGTACTCCGGTGATGGTGGAGATAATGAGATGGTGTTGTTTGATGAGACCCTTGAGCCGGCGCAGACACTCGCTGGTATTTTGTGGTTTGACAGCCAGAAGAATCAGCTCCGAATTCTGGCAAAGATCTTTGTAGTTTTTTGCCACACGGAATTTGAATTTGTTTTTGGCAATGTCATTGCGCACATGATGAATATCGTAAACCATAAACTGTGAAGGCAGGGCGAGTTTCTTTTTGACCATGCCGCCCGCGAGGCCAGAGGCAATGTTGCCAAAACCAATGATGCCGATCTTGAGTTTGGGGAAAGCGATAGGGATTTTTTTTGTTTTTCTCATTGTCTTTTCTTTCTTCTGTCATTAAACGACACGCTCGTGAACAAGATAACCAAAGCGTACTTGGTACTCAAGGACAAAACAGTGTTTGAGGGTATCAGCTTTGGTGCTTCCCAGGTCTCTGTCGGTGAGGTGGTGTTCAATACGGCCATGACGGGCTATCAGGAAATCCTCACTGATCCTTCCTACGCGGGCCAGATCATCGTCATGACCTACCCGCACATTGGTAATTACGGTATCAATCCCGATGATGTGGAATCCAGAAGAATTTATGCCGAAGGTTTGGTGGTGCGCGAGGCCTCACCCATCATTTCGAACTATCGGGCCAACGGGTCACTTAAAAATTATCTGAAACGATCAAATGTACCGGGGCTTATGGGCATTGATACGCGCCAACTCGTGAGGCATTTGCGAGACAGGGGTGCCATGCCGGCAGTTCTGGCCGTGGGGGATTGTTTGTCAATATCAGCACTTAAAACAAAAAGTGCCGCCCTCACAACGATGGAGGGGCAGAACCTGGCCAAGCGGGTGTCGTGCAAGAAATCGTGGATCGTGGATCGTGAATCGAAATGTATTTTGTCATCCCTGCGATCCTTCGACAGGCTCAGGATGGTGAGCGAAGTCGAACCAAAGCAGGGACCCAGAATAGACGTAAAGATGGATTCCTGTTTTTACTGGAATGACACGAAAAATATTTGGACCACGAGTCATACCCTCAAGGGCACAGGCAAACATCGATCGGCGATCCATACCCTAAAGGGCACAAGCGATCCACGGTCCACGAATTTTCACGTTATCGCCTACGATTTTGGGATCAAACTGAATATTTTACGACAACTCGCAGAAGCAGGGTGTTGTGTGACGGTTGTCCCCTATGATTATCCTGCCGAAAAGATATTAAACAGCGCAAAGCCTATTGATGGTGTGTTCCTGTCAAATGGCCCCGGTGATCCTGCGGCGTGCACAGAGGCCATTGGGAACGTTAAAAAACTTCTGGGAAAAGTTCCCTTGTTTGGTATCTGTCTTGGTCACCAGATACTGGCTTTGGCCTTGGGGGCCAAAACCTACAAACTGAAATTTGGTCATCACGGCGGGAATCAGCCAGTGAAAAACTTCAAGACAGGAACTGTTGAGATCACGTCGCAAAATCATGGTTTTGCGGTTGATCCCCATTCGTTACCTCATGGTGTTGAGGTGACGCATGTACACCTCAATGACAACACCATCTCGGGAATCGCACATGCGAAGCTGTCCGCTTTTTCGGTACAATATCATCCCGAGGCGTCACCGGGTCCGCATGATAGTCGGTATTTGTTTGAACAGTTTTGTGGGATGATGAGGGCACATGGCTTAAGGCATAAGGCTTAAGGTTTAAGGCGCAAGGGTGGTGACATTGTCAGTCCATGGTTCCGCAAAGAGGGATCAATCCTAAGGCTGAAAGGCTGGGATCCATGAGGAGTTGTTGAAAAAATGGATTCCTGCCTACGCAGGAATGACAATGAGAACTGAGGTGATAGTATTCACGTGTACATGGTTTCGATCCACGATCAACGATCGTCGATCCTCGATTCATATGCCCAAACGAACTGACATAAAAACCATCCTCATCATCGGTGCGGGTCCGATCATCATCGGCCAGGCATGTGAATTTGATTATTCTGGCACGCAAGGGGTCAAGGCCCTCAAGGAAGAAGGGTACCGTATTGTGCTCATCAACTCCAACCCCGCGACCATCATGACAGATCCAGAGTTGGCGGACAGAACTTACATTGAACCCATCACTGTCGAGATCATTGAACAGATCATTCAAAAAGAGCGGCCCGACGCGCTCCTTCCCACACTGGGTGGGCAGACGGCCTTGAACGTCGCCGTGGCGCTTGATGAGGCTGGGGTTCTTAAAAAATACAATGTTGAACTCATTGGTGCCAGGCTTTCTGCCATAAAAAAGGCCGAAGATCGTCTGCTGTTTCGTGAGGCCATGAAAAATATCGGGCTCAATGTGCCGAGGTCTGTGGTTGTGAGTTCTGTTAAAGAAGCCTGGCGGGAAATTAATAACATTGGCTTTCCCGCTATCCTGAGACCAGCGTTTACACTGGGCGGAATGGGAGGGGCTGTTTCGTATCATGAAAAAGAATACAGGGACCAGATTTTATGGGCGCTGGATTGTTCACCCGTCAAGCAGGTGCTCATCGAACAATCGCTATTGGGTTGGAAGGAATATGAACTCGAAGTGGTGCGCGATCAGAAAGATAACGTGATCATCATCTGCTCGATCGAAAATGTGGACCCCATGGGCATTCATACAGGGGATTCCATTACCGTGGCACCAGCGCAAACGCTCACGGACAGGGAGTATCAGTCTTTACGCAATCAGGCGATTGCCGTGATCCGTGAAATTGGCGTGGACACAGGGGGGTCGAATATCCAGTTTGCTGTGAATCCCAAAAATGGCGATGTCATGGTGATCGAAATGAACCCGCGCGTGTCGCGGTCATCCGCCTTGGCCAGTAAGGCTACGGGGTTTCCCATTGCCAAGATCGCGGCAAAACTCTCCGTTGGTTACACGCTTGATGAACTCAAAAACGACATCACGCAGTGTACCCCTGCCAGTTTTGAGCCCTCCATTGATTATGTGGTGACTAAAATCCCTCGCTTCACATTTGAAAAATTTCCAAGGGCTCAAAAAATTCTGGGCACACAGATGAAATCGGTGGGTGAGGTCATGGGGATTGGCAGAACGTTTAAGGAGAGTCTGCAAAAGGCAATGCGTTCCCTGGAAATTGGCAAATCCGGTTTTGACGAGGTCAAAATTGTGGCCAAGAAAAAAAACGAGAGACTTGCGGAAATCGCCCAGAATCTGATCACGCCGGTGCCCGACAGGTTGTGGTGGATCGGTGAGGCGTTTCGGTATGGTTTTCGCGTCAAGGAAATTCATGATCATACCAAAATTGATCCGTGGTTTTTGGAACAAATACGCGAAATCATCGATTATGAGGAACGTCTGCGGGGTCAGCGGTTGCGGGATATCTCCCAAAAAATTCTGAGAGAGGCAAAACGATTGGGTTTTTCAGACATGAGATTGGCGAGACTCTTTGATACGACCGAAGATCAGGTCAGACAAAAGCGCGAAAAGACCAAGATGAGGCCTGTTTTTAAAACGGTGGACACCTGTGCCGCAGAGTTCACATCCTTTACGCCGTATTATTATTCTACCTACGAAACAGAAAATGAAGTTGTGTCTTCGAAGAAAAAGAAAGTCGTGATTTTGGGTGGCGGCCCCAACAGGATTGGTCAGGGAATAGAATTTGATTATTGTTGCTGTCATGCGTGTGCTTCATTGCGTGAGGAAGGGTACGAAGTGGTCATGGTGAACTGTAATCCCGAGACAGTGAGCACGGATTACGACACCTCGGATCGCCTTTATTTTGAGCCCTTGACCAAGGAAGATGTGATCCGGATTTTGCAGGAAGAAAAACCAATA
>CAZGMS010000066.1:0-6904 GCA_964526915.1 uncultured Nitrospirales bacterium | reverse complement strand
CAAAAAAAAATCACATCAGATTTTTGACAAACCTGGTTTGCCAATAATTCCAAATAACCACCATCGCCAGTGTATCCAACTCGCAATACTGCTTGAGCAGATTTACCCACTGATCCCGCGTAGCCGTGTCGTGACGGTGGAGGCCAATCATCATTTCGTTATAGGCGCGCATGGCTTGAGTGCCGTCGCGAATGACTTCATGGTGTTCGCCGATGTTGATGGGTGGCAGAGTTTCGTAGGGACTTAAGATTCTGCCCGTTTCATCTTCTTTGTAATACTTGGTCAGCCAAGGTGTAGCTTTGATGTTGGGATAATTTCTCCAGACAGCAGGAAGCACAGATTTGATGGATGTTTTGCCCTTCATGTCGGGATGAAAATAGTAGTTTCGCGCCAACGTGCACATATCAACCATTGTATATGAATCTTCCTTGTCTTTCTTGGTCATCACGTCCAGCCAGCCAATCAGCTGGTCATCTTTGTGCCCGTATTCCTGTGCCTGTCTAAAAATTTCTGAGAGCACTGTGTTTTCATGCGTGGCCCACATAAAAACAGTGCCACCTGTTCCAGCCTGCTCCATCAATGATTTGGCAAACTCAAAATTGGGAAAGTGATCTTTGGTGTTGATCCAGTCCGAATGAATGGGATCAGCCCCCTGCTTTTCAATGGTGTGACAACTCCACTGAAAGGCAATTTGCTCATAAGGTCGCATACCTTTGTGAAATGGAAGCGGGACGCGGGTTGTTTCAAAATCAATAAAGTGAAGGGGATAAGCACAGGCGTCCATCTTTTCTTTTAATTCATGAGAAATCCATTCTGTGTTTTCGCGCGTGTGTTTGATTTGAATGGCTTGTCTGATACCACGTTTTTCTGGCAATGCATCCAAAGGAATCTCGTACAGTGAAACTTTGCCTTCGGCGATCATGCTATTGAAGAGCGGGTTTTTGCTGCCGCCAATGGTTGAGCCAAAGAAAAGATCAAAAATGTGTGGCGTTACATCGGCAAGCTTGCCCCAACATTCCTTGAACCCGCAGGGACCGACGTCAGTGTCTCTGAATTCGCATTTGTTGCAATGTACCGAAAGGGGTGTGGCAATTTTTTTCAGTCCATTTTTAAGACTGTCCTCAAGTGTTTGAACAACGGTTTTTGTTTCGTTCCAAATATCAGCAATCTGCCTGGTCACATCTATTTTGATGAGTAACCCATTATTTATCACTTCGGCCGCATTGCCAGTAAATGCAACATCGTAAGATCTGAAACCCTCGTCGTAACTGGAGACTTTGTGAATTTCAAAAAGGCCTGCCAGATTATCCACGTTGGCCCGTTTGGTTGTGTCGACCAATAACAAACAGGGAGTAATGCGTAAATGGGGGTAGGCTTCTTTGAGTGTAATGACCTGAAAGGCCACGTCGTCAAAGTAGGGTCGCCAGTCAGATGCAATGGACCCGTTTTTGTTTAGATAGGGTTTTTTGGGATCCAAGGACTTGGCTTTGACCTCAATGAGTTCAAATCGATCACCGTTTTTGATGAGGATGTCGATGCGGATGCGCTTATTGCCAGCCACGATGATTGGCTCAAACAATGTGACATTGTCTTTTTTAAGCTGTTCCTGTGTTTGAGCAATGGCATCGGCAATGCCCTTATCGAGCGTGATCTCAATGCCGTCGGGATACATGAGTTGGGCTAGATTGCCCACCATGTAGCCACCCTCCGCCATGAGTTCCAAATATTCATCGTCTTGCAATGAATTGGGATAGTGATTTTTGAGGTAAAAGAGTTTTGTGGGACAGGTACGAGCGACGGCAAAATCGGATTTGGTGAGAAAAATGGATTTGTTCATCGAAAAATCCTTTCGTTATTTCACCCCACCCCCAACTCAAACCCCATCCCCTCCGGGCACAGTTTCATGATGATGCCGTCGTAAAATTGTCTGACAAGAAAAAGGATGAAACCGATGCTGGCCAAAGACAGACCGAGTTTCCAGTGATTGGCGTTGAAGATGCGGTTCCAAAACAATGAGATTGGGATTTTTGTGCGTGGGGATCGATAAAAACTTGCACCGGATGCGGTATCTGGCATCTTTTCTGTTGAAATCCCGCTATCATTCTGACCCTGGTTTTCAACTGTCTGCCTTTTTCTTAAACATCGCTTCCAGCAACTCACGGGAGGAATCTTTTTTGGGTCCCTCGCCGCTCCCCATATCGAAGGCATGATACTTGGCCACATCTTTGTCGATGGGTTTTTGCGCCACACATTGCAACACATGACGGCCTGCAACAAACCCCTCATTGTAAAACAAAATCCGCAGGCCCTTCAGCTCATGCAACAACTCATTGGGTTTGAAATAATAATCGCGATACGCTTCGTCCGCCGTGATGATCTCTTTGCGTTCGTCAAGCAAGTACGACTCAACCAGCAAGGTTCCCCCCTGTTTGAGCGAGCGGATCACCTCGGGGTAATATCTTTTGATGGCGGGTTTGAAAAATGTCATGATGACAGAATGGTATTCCATGAGACTAAACAGGAACAAATCCAGATCCGCCTGTTTGCCTTCAATGGTGACGCTGTTCTCAGCGGCCAACGCCTGTGCCCTCTCTACAGCCACCCGGGACACATCAAAGCCTTTGACACTAAATCCCTGTTTGGCCAGAAACACGGCGTTCACTCCCTCGCCCATCCCCACATCGAGCACCTTGCCCTTTTGCAGACGCGGCAACATCTCCCTCAAGAAAGGCGTGGGTTCCTTGCCATTTTGAAAAACGCTTTTGGTATAAAACTCGTCCCAATATTTTGCGGATAGTGACATGATTTGCACTCCTTAAAACCAGCTCACAATATATTTTTTGTCATTCCAGCGCACGCTGGAATCCATAATTGTCGAAAATATGGATCCCAGCCTTCGCTGGGATGACAAGTCACTGGATCCCTCCCTGTGAAGACAGTGACCACGCAGGGATGACAAATTCCAGAAGGACGCCTAACCAACAGCCTTTTCACAATGGCTCCGGATGCACGGTGACATCAGACTCAGGAACCTCTTTGCTGATCACGGCCTCAATCTCATCCATGAGCTGATGGGCCTCATCCAGAGTCAGGCTCCCGTTCATCGCCACATGGGCATCAATAAACAACCGCGCGCCTGAATAGCGCATCCTCACCTGATGACAGTTTTTCACGCCAGAAATTGCCTCAACCAACACTACAATTTTTTTCTCCAATCCCGATGGCGCCGTGTCGATGAGCGCTTGCACAGTTTTAAAACCCATTCTAAAACTCACATAAACCACGATCGCGGCCACCAACAAGGCCGCCACAGCATCAGCTTCATGCAGGAACTCATACTTTGGTAAAAATACAT
Organism: uncultured Nitrospirales bacterium; assembly: GCA_964526915.1. Lineage (GTDB taxonomy): Bacteria > UBA10199 > UBA10199 > UBA10199 > JADGCS01 > JAHJDR01. The sequence continues at coordinate 3,549 of CAZGMS010000066.1, read as the reverse complement.
GCAATTTGACAAAGATCAAACCCAACAAAACAACCGCAGAGCTCCAGATATCAGTACTAAAATGGAGCGCATCGGCCTCCAATGCCTGGCTGCGGTATTTTTTGGCCGCCCGAGACAAGGCGCGAGAACGCGAAACATCAACAACGATGGACAACAACACAACCAAAAATGACCAAACGGTCACCTGCACGCTCACTGGTTCAAACAATAATCTGCTGACCGCTTCGTAAATGATCCACACACAGGTCACAAAAAGAAGTATCGTTTCGAACAACGCTGAAATGTTTTCGATCTTGCCATGACCGTACTGATGTTGACTATCGGGTGGTTTGTCCGAAACCCTCACAGCCCAAAGTGTCATGAGCGCCGCCACCAGATCGAGGCCTGAATGCGCGGCCTCGGCCAGAATTCCCAGGCTGTTGGTCGTCACACCCACAACCAACTTCGTGCCCACCAACAGGATGGCGGCCAAAACAGAACTTAAGGCGACGATTCTTTTTTCTTTTTCGGCAAATGGCATAATCACAACACATTCATCCAATCAGCAACAAGCCTGACAGCTTCTCCGTTTCCCTCTCTGGGCACAAACGCGGCCACGAAAGATTGCCTGCACCCGTTGTTATTCGTAAAGCTCCCCGCCTGTTCTGCATAGGTCGGTACGGGCAAAACAACCTGCGCCACATCATCGAGCATGGTGTGATTGGTGGCGAGCAGTGCCAGGACTTCGATCCCTCTCCGTCTGACGACCGACTCATCCCTCTCGCTCAAATCTCTTTGCACCACAACAGCCTTGATGTCTTGAGGCATTTGATCGACTGTCTTCAGTCCTAATGTGTAAATATGGGCCAAATTCGGGTTTTTGTCACGTGTCACGAGGAAATCATCTGCCACGGGATCGGGGGGGTCCTTTTTCGAATAATAAACAAAATCAGCCCCAAATCTTTTTTTGGTAAAACCAACAAACGCATCAATCGACTCGCTGGTCTCCTTGGCACTAGCCACAAAGGCCACCTCAAAGGGGTCATGAGATTCAAACAATTGTTTTAATCGCAACAACGTCTCGTTCACAGAAGCTTCAATCAACCGTCCTGACACACGCGTCATGGCCTTGAAGCGTCGTTGCTCGTTCAACCACCGGTAATCATGCCTCCCCACATCACACATCCAATACTGGTTCACAGCGGCGCAAAAGCGGGGCGTGATTCGGTACACCACACCCTTTTCGTGCCACAAAGTGATGTGACAACCCCGTGAACAACCGGGGCAGATGGAATCTGTTTGCAATAGATACCAGACCCTTTTCTTGAAGCGAAAATCCTTTGAGGTCAGTGCCCCCACCGGGCAGATGTCCACAACACACCCCGCGTAGGGGCTGGTGAGTGGTTTGTCGGGAAAAGTGGACACAAAAGACTGATCTCCGCGCCCCTGCACCGACAGCTCGTCCCTTTTGGCGACCTGCTGGCAAAAACGCACACAACGACGACACAACACACAGCGCTCTTCATCCAGCACCACGCCGGCACCCAGATCGATCCTTTTTCTTTTGGTCACTTTTTTCTCTGCGAACCGTGAGGGACTGGCATCGTGTATCATGTAATAGTCTTGCAACTTGCACTCTCCCGCCTGATCGCACGTGGGGCAATCAAGGGGGTGGTTGATCAGCAAAAATTCCATGATGGAGGCGCGGGCCTTTTTGATGAGGTCGGTGTCGGTTTTGACCTCCATGCCCTCATGCACAAGTGTTTTGCAGGCAAGCACTGGCTTGGCAACACCGTTGACTTCGACCAAACACATCCGGCAATTGCCATCGGGGGTAAGTGCCGGGTGATCACAGAAATGGGGAATGTCAATCCCAACGAGACGAGCCGCCTCGATGATCGTGGTGCCGGGAGCGGTTTGGAGGGGTTTGTTGTCGATAATAATGTTGAGCATAATCACGTAAATCGTGGATCGTTGATCGTGGATCGTGGATCGTGGATCGTGGATCGTTGATCGTGCGGGAAACGAAAGCACAAATATCATCCCGGCGAATGCCAGGATTCATGTGAACATTGCATGTCGTTCTCTGATGAACAATAATCGTTTTTCGTTTTGGATCCCTGCCTCCGCAGGGATGACAAATCGATTCATAATTTACGACCCACGATCCACGATCCACGATCCACGATCCACGATCCACGATCCACGACCCACGATCCACGACCCACGATCCTCGATCCTCGATCCACGATCCTCGACTCACGATCCACGAATATGTTTTTCAAAATCCTCCCTGAATTTTTCAAGATAACTCAAGACCGGTGCCGCCAGGGCATCGGCCAATGCACAGATTGTGCGGCCCTGCATTTTTTGCGCCACATCAGCCAACACAACCAAATCTTCTTCGTGACCTCCCTCACGATAGAGTCGATCCAATATCTTAAAAATCCAACCTGTCCCTTCGCGACACGGCGTACATTGTCCGCATGATTCATGCGCGTAAAATTGGGCAAGATTCCGCAAAGCCCAGAGCATGTCCACGGAATCATCCATCACGATCACCCCACCAGAACCCAGCATCGTTCCCGCCTCTTGCAGGGACTCGTGATCCAATCGGGCGTTCATGGCCTGCCTGGCTGTCAGCACAGGAACAGAGGTCCCTCCCGTATGCAGGGCCTTGAGTCTACCCGTTCCAGAAATCCCCCCACAATCTTTTTCCAACAAATCCTTGAGGGAATACCCCAAGGGCAATTCATACACCCCTGTTTTTTTAACATGCCCTGAGACCGAAAACAATTTGGTGCCCGGTGATTTTTCGGTGCCCCATTGTCGATACGCCATCGCACCCTCATTGAAAATGAATGGCAAAGCGCTGAGTGTCTCAACATTATTGATGACTGTGCTTGCGCCAAAAAGCCCTGCTGTCGTGGGAAACGGTGGTTTGATGCGTGGGTTGCCGCGCCTGCCTTCTATGGATTCGAGCAAGGCTGTTTCTTCACCACAGATATAGGCCCCCGCGCCCCGATGGATGGTCAGCTCGAGATCATGACCAAAACCCAAAATATCCCGGCCCAGAATATTGTTGGCATACGCCTCCGCAATGGCCACCTGCAACCGTTGGTAGGCCAGATCAAACTCTCCTCGCATATACACATAGGCCTGATGGCATCCCACTGCTCTGGCACAAACGATGATCCCTTCGATGAGCTGATGGGGGTCCTTCTCCAGCAGGGCCCGATCCTTGAACGTGCCTGGTTCGGATTCATCCGCATTGACACAAAGATACACAGGAAGCTCCTCATCGCCTTTTGCAAGTTCCCACTTCAAACCCGTTCCAAAACCAGTCCCACCGCGCCCTCTGAGTCCCGATTTTTTCACCTCCTCCACCACTGCTGCCGGAGGGGTGGAAAACAATCTGCGGAGCTGACTGTACCCGCCGGTCTCGCGATACACCTTGAGTGTGTGGGAATTTTCCAGGAGGAATCTGTTTGTGAGCACCTTTTTCATTCTTTGCAATCATTATTGCCTGTAGGGGGGGGGGGCCGGCGGGCCCCCCCCCCCCGCGCCAGC
>CAZGMS010000065.1:0-5143 GCA_964526915.1 uncultured Nitrospirales bacterium | reverse complement strand
TGAGGAAATTCAGGAATTGTTGAAGATCGAAAGTTGGCGTCTTTGCGAGGAGCTTTAGCGACGAAGCAATCCAGTACACAATGTCATATTCTATCTATGTCCACCACGATTATTCATTATGATGATTTGTCTGCCTTCGCAAGAGAGTATGCCTCCAACATAAGGCCAGGTGATGTTGTGGGTTTGACAGGTGTTATCGGCGCGGGCAAGACGACCTTTGTGCGATGCCTGGTTCAATCCTTGGGCGTCGATGTGACGCAGGGTTTTTCCTCGCCTACGTTTACTATTCTCAATCAGTACCAGACCGACCGGTTTTTACTGAATCACCTTGATTTATACCGTATGCAAACCTTCGATGAACTCGAACACATCGACCTGCTGTCGTGTTTCGAGGACCCAGGTGCCATCACCTTTGTGGAGTGGGCCGATAAATTTGATGAACTCAGGAGCGAATACACCAAGCTGGTTCATTTTGAGTATATCGATGGTGAAGCCTTGAAACGCAAAATCACTTGCCATGACTGCTGACCTCAAACGACAGATTCAATTCCTTGCCAATGACCATGGGTTCGATGCCTGCGGGTTCACAAATGTTCTGGAGCCAGAACACAGAGACTATTTTTTGTCGTGGCTCAAGGCAGGGCAACACGCCGACATGCGCTGGATGGAACGTGGTTGTGATAAACGCCTTAATCCTCGCCTCCTCATGGAGGGTGCCACATCGGCGATTGTGTTGTTGGCTTCTTATCAACATTCAGCGAATCAAAGTGACTATCGTCTGGCACGTTACGCTTGGGGCCGTGATTATCACCTGTGGCTCAGACAAAAGGCTGACGAGTTGGCCCTCGGTATCAAAAAGAGGTTTTGTCCCGACCTGCTTTACCGTGTCTTTGTGGATACGGGGCCGATTTTGGAAAGGGATTTGGCCTGCAAGGCTGGGCTGGGCTGGATTGGCAAAAATACCTGTCTCATCAATCCCAGATTTGGGTCTTTTGTTTTTATAGCCGTGATTTTGACCAATCTTGACTTGAGTGCAGATGAGACCATCAAGGATCATTGTGGTCGTTGTGATCGTTGCGTGAGTGCGTGTCCCACGCAGGCCCTCAAACCCTATCAACTGAATGCTTCGTTGTGTCTGGCATATCACAACATCGAAAAAAGGGGAGAGCGTGAACCGGTCATCAGGGACAAAATGGGTGATCGTCTGGTGGGTTGTGATCTGTGTCAGGAGGTTTGCCCGCACAACAAGTCTAAACCTGAGACCAACATTGTGGAGTGGTTGGCCACATTCGATCAATATCAGCTGGGCAGTTTGGGTGATTTGCTTTCTTTGAGTGAACATGATTATGAACTCAAGACACGTGATTCGGCCCTGTCGCGTCTGAAATATTTTGATTTCATGCGTAATGTGTTTATTGTGATCGCCAACGCGGCGCGGACAGATTTGTTGAATGAAGTGTGTGCTTGGCAATTGCGCCACCCCACAATGCTGATGTCCGAGTGTGTGGCATGCGCGCAAAAACTGGGGGTGAAATGAAAAACCATGATGATCAAAAGTCAATTGTCTTATGTCTCATTCTGCTCTTCAGTTTTGCTTTTTTTGCCTGTAACCGTCCCAGTGTATACGAAATCCCCAAATCGGCTACGAATTTGGCACCGGATCAAGCCTTGGCGTCCGGTCAATTCAGGTTGATTGTGGACGCCTCCATGATCCAGATCCGCGTGGTCAAGGACGATCACATCCCGGTTCGGGGTACTTTCAATCTCAGTGAAGGGCAGTTGGTGCTCAAATCTATCGAGAACGCCATCGGGTCGGTTCTGCTTGACATCACTTCGTGGGACAGTGGTTTGAGCGAGCGTGATGCGATCATCACCAAGCTCTTGTTGCAGAGTGAACAACCGGGTTTTGAAAAGGCCAGTCTTGATTTGGGCGTTTTGCCAAAGCAGGCCGTTGAAGCTCTGATCAAGACCAAAAGGGTTGACGATGTGACCCTTGATGCCGTGTTGTTATTTAAGGGCAATCGTGTGTCGTTGCCTCTGAAAGTAAAAATGTTCTTTGATGAACGTGACCGGTTTGTGGTCCAATCAGTCTCACCATCAATGGTGACGCTCTCGGCATTGGGACTGAAGGACCTGTTGCCCGAATACATTACCCAACGCGGAATCAAGTCGATATCAGATGAGGTCCAGTTCACCATGGATCTGCGATTTGGGGTGGGGTCTGGAGGATGAGTTCTTGCGGATCAAACTGGCATGAGGGCACCTATATTTTCTGGTTTGAGCCATCCAGTGTTTGTTCAATCAATGCGGGGCTGATAAACTGTTGCCACGAGTCATAGGATTGCCCGTCACCAAAAATGGCATTAAAAGTGCTTTCACTCACGGTATCTTCAATGCGGATAAACAAATCGTCGGGAGTAAACACGTGGGTCCCCCAAATGGGTGTGGCGATGGTGCAGGCCTCTTTAGTAACAGTGTGTGTGTTTCCCTCATACAATAAAACATTGTTCAATGCGGCAGTATCAGCTTGATATTTCATTTCGCCAAAGCAAACGTCCAGATTGTTGCTTTGCCACTGGTACCGGGGCATGGGGTTAGCAAAGGTTCGGGTAGGGGGTTCCGAGATGATGCTTTGTTGTTCACCAACACAGGAACTGGTTGTGAGATTGCACTGCACGAATAATTGTCCTGACTGGGACAGTTGGGGATTCTGTTTACGATCCATGCTTATGTTGAACAGGTTTTGTGCCTGGTCAGAAAAATCGAAAGACAACACACTAACCCTGATTTTTCCTCTGTGTTCGTTCTGTGATGAAAGACTTTCGGGGAAAGCGACTCCGAGCATGCCTTTTTCGACTTTGCCAGTTGAATCATTTTTGAAGACGTAGCTTGCCAGAATCTGGTGAGATTCGGGATGAATAAAATACATGCGGGTATAATCCGGATAATCAACTTCGGGTTCCAATCGAACAATCCATTGGTATTGGTCGAGCGATAGCAACCGGGCGTTTTCCGATAAAGTGACGCTGGTGGATGTGGTCACTGGTAGGGCGATGCTGTTGTCCGCAAGCGTTTTTTTCAGTATGGTGCCCAGTGAGTCGATGGCCAGAAACAGGGCAGACACGTCAAAGTTTCTGATGTTGTCAGCATTGAAAATCTTTCCCAACATCAAAATAGTGTTCATTCGCTCGGTACTGTCTGGCACGATGATATGCTCGATGTCCGTGTTGCTCATTTGGGACAAGCCGGGAAGGTTGGTTTGGAAGTCGGGAAAAATCTGGAGGATGACTTCTGAGGGGGGTTTTGGATTCTGGACAATGGTCCCGACGTCCATTGTGCCCGAAATATCAGCCGCATTAATGGGGAGTTGGTCGGCACCGGTGCAACCGCCAATCAGCAAGGCAAACACGATCATGGTTGTGAGAATGCGTTTCATTTGATTTTTTCTCCTCCTGTTTTGGTGACTGGGAAAAAGACTGTATTGACCTGATAGACATCATCAAAAGAGTCGCATTCGTTGTTGACCAGCCTGACGATGTCTTCAATGAAGTTTTGAATTTTTTCTTTGATTTTTGGTATCAGTTTTTCTGACATGGGGATCGTGAGTGATTTGGCTTCACGTTTGTCAAAGGGAATGTTGATGATGGCCTCCTTGGCGTCCTGAAAAATGGAATGGTAATAGTTCAGGGCTTCCAGTGATTCGAAGTCGGGCTGGGTTGTGACAGCGCCCTGCGATAGCCTCAGTTTGCCCTGCGAATCGCGTTTTAACAGATTCATTTTGATGAGAAGATTGATGGCTTCGATGATCTTCGGAGGGGGAAGGGGATGGCGCATGTGTTGACTGATCCAGTCAGGATTTTCCTCAAAATGCGGCAGAGAAACCATTTCGCGGATTGTGATCAGGTGCCTGTTGGTAAAATAGAGGTATCGTTTTTTATCAATTTCAGAAAAGCCTTTGCGAGGATTTTGTTTGATTAATTTTTCGAAATACATGTTTCGCTCATCGTCGTTTTTGGCCTGATTAAAATGCACGAGGGTATCAAAATACGATGCTTCTTTTTTGTTGAGTTCCAGAGCCCGGCTGAATTTTTCCAGGGTTATTTTGGTTAAATTGCGTTTGCCTTGAATGACGAGGTCAAGATAGCTTTGCCCTTTGATGCCGGCTTTTTTGGCGAAGTAACGGTAAGAGAACCGGCGGATTAATTGCTTTTTTTCGAGATAATAATCTTTTAGAAAAATGCGGTAATCTTTGTAATCAAAAATACTGACCATTATCTTAATTATAACAGATTTTTTGTAGATGGCCATGAATTTCTGGGTGTGACAACAGATAGTACTAAAACGTAACCATTTGTAATGATAGAATAATATTAATATTATAGGTCTTTGTTCGCTTTGACGGCCTGGCGTGGCACACTAATGATTCTATTTTTGCGGAATTTATCTATACGATAATGTGAGATCAGCACCTGTGAGATCCGCACCTTCGAGAATCGTGCGATAGAGATCCGCACCTCTGAGATCTGCATTTCTGAGATCTGCACCTGTGAGATCAGCACCTGAGAGATCCGCACCTATGAGAATCGCACCCGAGAGATCCGCGCCTGTGAGTTTTGCTTTTCTGAGATCCGCACCTGTGAGATCAGCACCTGTGAGATCCGCACCACTGAGCCTCGCGCTTCTAAAATCACCCACAAGAATGGCGCCCGCAAGAGAACCTTTTCTTTTTACAATGCCTTCTGCAACAATCCTATCTACGCGCACACCCGCAAAGGACACGCCTTCAAGGTTCTCTGGAAGGAGCAGCACATCTTGATCGGTAAGATTCCTGGCCCCAGCCAGCTTGGCCAATAAATGTAAGGCTCCTCTGTACCAAGGTTGAGCGGTGCCTTCTTTTGCAACGCCTGCATGTGTTATCATTGCCCGGGCCGCCGGAACTAAAAATAATGAATTTTCATTCAAATTTCTATAAGGACAATCGCACGCTATCGCTCTTGCCACGCATAATACGCCTTTGGGTGCTATCACCAAACCGAGCCCTAATGCGGCTGCCGATGCCGCGTAAAGTGCCAATTCCGGTGATGTTCTCATGAGTGATGTTGTCTCTTCAATCATTCTTGTCCCGCCATCACCACCAGCCAAC
>CAZGMS010000064.1:0-6515 GCA_964526915.1 uncultured Nitrospirales bacterium | reverse complement strand
TTTTCCGATCTGGATGCCCATCAGCTTTTGGGCATCCAAACAGCTGGTCCGCGTAATCCGTTCGCGCCCGGTATCGTGGAAGACCAATCGGATCCCACGTCACTGGTCATCCAGGGGATTGTGGTCAACTCGCAAAAAGGATATGTGCTGGTCTCTGATCAAATCTTTACAGCGGGCGACCGCATCGGGTCTTACACCATCGGCGAGATCAGGCCTGGTAAGGTGGTCCTCACACAACTCGAAGACAAATTCATCGTCCGCATGGAGGGGTACTCGCAAAACTTGAGCAAAAGACAGACAGACAAATATTACGTACGTTTTCAAGGCGCCAGCCTCAAAAGAGCCATGGATCTTCTGGCCACAGCGGGCAACCTCAACATCATCCTGCCCGAAGAAACAGACGGAAAGGTCTCCGTCTCTTTTTACAACACAGACATCATGGATGCCCTGGCCTCGATCTTGCGCGTCAACGAATTGGAATATGCCTTCGAAAATGAAATCTTGCGCATTGGCCCAGCCAAACAATTTGCCGACGATTCCGACCTCAAAGCCATGACCGTTCCTCTCAATTTCGCTACAGCGAAAGAACTGGAAACGTCCATCAAAACACTGTTATCCAAACGTGGGAACGTCGTCTCCGACGAAAGGACAAACACTGTGATCATCAAGGATCACGCGAACGTGCTGGATAGCGTTCGGAAGTTTGTGACCAGCATCGACACTCAAGACCCACAGGTTTCCATTGAGGCCAAAGTGATCAGCGCTTCCAAAAACTTCTCGCGCGCGTTGGGGATCCAATGGGGATTTTCAACTGGTCCCAACAACGCCATCTTCAGGGGCAATCAGGACATCGCGGCCATAACAGGCGCTAACACATCGGGTACTATTGCCAATTTTCCCTCAACCACACCTGCCACCAGCGGCTTTAATTTTTTGATAGGCCGTCTGCCGGGAAACTCCAACCTGGATATGCAATTGGGCGCGGCGGAATCGAACGGGCAAATTCGCATCATTTCAAAACCCAACGTCACCACCATCAACAACAAAACAGCCAACATCCGCAGTGGTCTTAAACTTTATGTGAAGGTTGAGGGGGGGGCAGACGAGGGCCCAACACTGGAAGAAATTGACACGGGGATAGAACTCAAGGTCACACCCCAGATCACACTCAATCGCATGATCAAGATGGAGATTGAAGCCATCCAAAGCGAGGCCGATTTTTCGCGAACGGTGGACGGCATCCCCGCCATTCTCGACAACACAGCCAACACGACCGTTCTCGTTCCCGACGGGGAAACGGCTGTGATCGGAGGTCTGCTCAAGGTCAACACGAACACCGAAAGTCGTGGCATCCCCGGCATCAGCAAGGTGCCCGTGCTGGGTTGGCTGTTTAAAAACACCTCCAAGGCAAAGGCCAACTCAGAACTCATGATATTCATCACACCCAAGATCCTGGACGCCAAACACTTCAAAATAACTGATTCGGCCGATGGCTCCAGTTCCCAGGCCATGCCCGCCCCAGAGATTTCATCCACTGAACTTAACCAACAAATTCTCACCGACCCTACACTTAAAATAAAGGACGATCACAAGGTCAATACAATCACGCAATGAACGTCATCATTGTCTTCGTCAGCAGAACACTATCGGGCATCGAAAAAAAAATCCCTGCTTCTGAAGAAACAGGGATTTTTTAACTCTATCCTAAACAAAGGTCGGCTCAGAATCCCGCGGCCAACTGCAAAGCGAACATTCTGGATTGCTTTTGATTCGTCTGTTGCGCAACCTCTTTACCATAGGTGGCCAGATTCATCTTAAAGTATTTGAAATCGAACCCCACACCGCCTGTGACGTAGATCTGGTTGACGCCTACTCTGAGAGAAACCGCTCGCAAAATCTTGCTGATCTCTGGCCAGGTAAGCTCATAGCCCGCATGAAACTTGGTGAAGAAATCGCCGCGGTATTCCAAATCGCGCATGTCGATGGCAAAAATTGATTTGAACTTCCAGAAATCGGGATGCACGGCCAGACCAAACGTCATGGACTCTTTTTGACGGCCAACGGGGTCACCAGCGAAAAACCGTGTGTGCCCTACGTCTTGCACGGTAAAGGCAAACTTGGGTTTTAAATAATCCCAGGTCTTGCCACTCACAGGGAACGTCCCCTTGAAACCCACATCAACCCCCACACCAAAACCAAAGGATTCGTAGTCGATGATGTCGTTGAATTCTGCGTTGGCAATGACGTCTCTTTGGGTAACGGTTTCGTCAACCAGATACCGCTCCATGAGCTTTACCGCGACACCGGCCTGTAAATAATCATCGAAAAAGCTGTACGCCGACCCCAATTGCAATCCGGCTTGTCCCATCAGTTCCATATCCACCGTGCTGGAAGAGGGATTGAGCAGGGCCACAACACCATGTGTTTCGTAAAAAAGTGATGCCGTGATGTATTTGTGCATCATGGTGATCACATTGCCTCGGGCTGCGATTTCTTCGTAGCGGCCCGTGTTGCTCGCCGCAAAGGCGTCTAACACGTCGATCTTGGCCGAGTCGCCATTGGCGGCGTCGATGTCATCGACCAGATCGGGCACATCGCTGATGAGAAAGTTAAGCGACTTGTACGAAAACTCCGCTGTTGGCAGTAAAAACTGAAAATGAAATTCCTGTGGAAAATCATTTATGGCTGCCGGGTTATAAAAAAGCGCGTTCTCGTCGGTACCAGCAACGGCAACGAAAGCACCGCCCATACCTAATGGCCTGACCCCTTGCATCATGCGAGGCGTGGAACGCGAAACCAATGTTTCTGCCTTTGCAGAAAAACTGATCATGGTCATGAAGCCCACAAACAGGCTCAGCAAAAGCACAGTGTTGAATATTTTTCTTAACATGAGAAATCCCCCTTTACTGGATTAAAGTGATGTGTTCACTAAATAACACGCCTCAACTGCGTCCCCCTGGCCTTCGGGATTGACCGCATCGCAATTGGCTATATCGGCCGTAATGGATGCCGTATCAAACGTGTCTGGTGTGCTGGACAACTGACACCCGACAAAGGCTTGATACTCGGCCAAGGTGAAGCCCTCACCCGCGGAGATGGGCTCCAAAATGCAGAAGGTCTGTCTGATTTCCTCGAGCCAATCCTCATCGTTCGCCACCCCTGCCGCGATCAACCGATTGTCAAAATCGACCAGATCCGTTTGAACATGGCTGGCATAGGCCTCAGTGATGTCTGTCACATCCGCCTCAGTCACGTCGTTGTCATCGAAATAATCCGCACCGTAAACTCCCAACGCGAAATGCTCGACAATTTCCATGAGGCCCAGATCAAACGCCGCATCGGCCAGTTCTTCGGTATCTTCGAGTGAGGCGGCACCGATGCCGGCCAGCCCCTCGAGCACCTCAATGGCACTCCTCAAGTCCCCCAAATCGGCCGTCGCAGGAAACACATCGGCAACTTGTTGGAAGTTTGGTGTGTCGCTGTTTTGCAAATCCATGACACCCTCAGCAATATCGAAATAATCGAAACCACTCCGGGCAAAATAGGCGCTGGCCAGAACCCGTGCGGCCTCATAATTGGCTGGGTTGGCGTTGAGTGCCTCTGTTGCCTCTGTAATGGCTTCTGTGTACTCACCCTTATCCAGGGCGAATTTAGCGGCCTCGAGACTGCCCATCTCGGTGGACGCGCAACCATACAAACCGATCATGACAAGACATAAGATAATATTATTGAGTTTCACATTTACCCCCTAGATTAATGACCTAATCAATACGAAATGATGCAAAACTCTAATCCAACTTTTTAAATAACTCCAGTGGTTTTTTTTGAGTTTATTTTATTGGTGGTTGTGATAGCCAGGGCGCCTTAACAACGGGTGAACAAAACATGGATCAATTCACTTTAGAAACTATTTTTTCTTTTTCCGATCAGTATTTCGATCTGTTGATCGCTATAGGGCTTTTTTTATGTTTGATGTTATTTCGCATCCACCGGTTACAATCTGCTCGTAACCGGTTCTCTCAAAACACCATCGCCCCTGCCCTCAACAAAACAAATTTTGCCCTGTCCCTGAAAAAGCTGTTGTTGGGAACACAAAAACAGTTGGACGAACTGCTCCCCGAACTCGAAGAAGTCCTGCTTGCCGCCGATGTGGGCGTGGGCGCAACCGAAAAATTACTCGCCTCGCTCAAGGAACACAGCTTTTCCTCCAAAGAAGACATCTTCCTCTTCATTAAGGAACGTCTTAAAAAAACCCTGTCCCCCCAGGATCATTTTTCGATAGACCCTGCAAAAAAACCCTATGTGATCTATCTGGCTGGGGTCAATGGCAGTGGCAAAACAACCACCATAGGCAAATTGGCCAATCAGTTTAAACAGCAAGGACACAAAGGCATGCTGGTAGCCGCTGATACGTTTCGGGCCGCCGCCGTTGATCAACTACGCATTTGGGCCAAAAGAAACGCTGTGGCCTTCGTGGGAGGGGCTGTCAACGCCGACCCCTCCAGCGTGATCGTGGACGGGCTCAGATCGGCCATCGCCAACAACATTGACGTGGTTTTGGTGGACACGGCAGGCAGACTGCAGACCAAAACCAATTTGATGAATGAGCTCAAAAAAATGGTGCGCATGACAGAAAAAGAGTTGGGTCGGGATCCAGATCAAATTTTCCTGGTGGTCGACGCCATCACCGGCCAAAACGGTTTTTCTCAAGCACGCGTCTTTCTGGAGGCCATCCCGCTCACAGGCATTATCCTCACAAAATATGACGCCTCCGCCAAGGGCGGGATCATCATCTCCATTGTGGAGCAGACAGGCCTTCCCATTCGCTACGTAGGGCTGGGAGAAGGGATGAACGATCTTAAGCCGTTTAACGCCAACGAGTTTGTTGAAAAATTGTTTGCGGCATGAAAGAGGAGCTCACATGAAAATCGCCATCAATCTCGACCTGAGAAACCCCGAACAAAAATACATTAAAGTGACCTACGAAATTTCCGGTCTCACACAAAAAGATCTGGTGGTGACCTTCCCCACCTGGACGCCTGGCTCCTACCTCATCAGAGAGTATCAGGGAAAAGTGGAAGACCTGGTCTTGACCGACTCTCACGGCAAGATGGTGCGCCAACAAAAAACAAGCAAACACCAGTGGCAATTTGAACACATCAAAACAAAGTCAGTCACACTCACCTACCGTGTGTACGCCAACACGCTGAGTGTCAGGGATGCCTATGCTGACTTTGAGTTGGTCTACATCACGCCCTGCGCAGTACTGTGCTTTCTTAACAACGATCTGAGGCTCAGGCCCACACTGACCATCACGCAACCCAAGGGTTGGTCACTGGCCCTGGCCAAATCCGCCTCAAAAGGCGTCTATCACTTTGGAGATTTTGAGGAACTTTTCGACACCCCTGTTTTGTCGGCCAAAAATCTCATCATCAAAAACTTCACGCTCAAAAACAACCACTACCGCGTGGCCTACTGGGGCATTTGTCATCGTGATCTCAACGAGGTCACCAGCGATCTTAAAAAAATCGTCGCGAGTGAAAACAGGATTTTTCACGATTGCCCCTCAAAAAACTATTTGTTCCAAATCCTTTTCACCAAAGACGCCCCGGCGGGCGGACTGGAACACCGCGACAGCTCAACCAACCTCATCGATGGCTCCCAGCTCATCAATCAAGACAAATACCTGCCTTTCCTTTCTCTGCTGGCACACGAATATTTTCACTTGTGGAATGTCAAGCGCATCCGTCCTGCAGATTTTGACAGGCTGGACTACACCCAAGAAAGATACACCAGGGAATTGTGGATGGCGGAGGGCATCACTCGCTACTACGATGACCACACCCTGCAAAGAGCCAAAATATACGATCCCCAAAAATACCTCGCCGTGCTTGGCGAGAATATTTCCCGAATGGAAAACAACAAGGCGTGTCGGGTCAATTCGCTGTCAGACGCCAGCTTTGATGCCTGGATCCGATGGTATCGCCCCAACGAAAACTCAGCCAACCGAACGATCAGCTACTACCTCAAGGGGGGGCTGGTAGCCATGTTGCTTGATTTCTGGATCATCAAACAATCAAAAGGAAAGTTCTGTTTGGATCAGGTCATGCAACAACTCTACAAAAACTGGCAAAACCATCCCGACCAAGGCGTCACCCGTCAGGACTTTTTTTTGACTGTGCAAAAATTTGCGAAGACCTCTCCAAAGGGATTTGTTCGCAATTATCTGGACGGGACCAAGGCCATCGCATGGTCAAAAGAATTTGCCCCCTTTGGCATCAAGGTGCTCAAAAAGCAGGATCCCAAAAAAAATTACTTGGGCATTTCTCTCAAGGCACAGGGCGACCGCATCTATATAGAACAGATCATCGAGGACAGTCCCGCCTTTTTGTCTGCACTGCAGGCCGGGGATGAAGTTCTGGCCATCAACCATGAATGTGTTCGCTCTGTGGCCGATCTTGACCGCTTCTTGTCACAAAAAGTCCTGCATTTCATTTTGGGCCGAAGGGGCGTGG
>CAZGMS010000063.1:0-15441 GCA_964526915.1 uncultured Nitrospirales bacterium | reverse complement strand
TGTCGTGATTGTTCTGGGATCCTGAACTTGCAGTTGGACTGCCAGGGGCCTGGGCACCACGGGTTTATTAACAATCTGCGACTGGTAATCCTTAACCCCCGCTACCGTCTGCACGGGAAAAAACAAATCGCCCATCACGATTCCATAATACCCCTCACGCACAGACAGGGTTTTGATAAATTCGAAACAGGGTTTGCGCAAAAAACGGGCCCGCACGCCTTGCCCAGTTTGGCAATACAATTGATTTTTGTCACCCGCCTCCAACGACGCGATGTCCAACCTTTCGGTGGAACCATCGGACAAAGTGATTGTATAGCCACTCGCATCCCGAACAGTTCCTGTGACGAAAAGGGTCACGTCCTCGACCCTGACCACAATCGGTTGAGACTTGATCTTGAGTTGGTAACGTCCGTCCTCCGCACGACGCACACCCTTGAAATAGGCCTTGACGATTTTATCACCCATCACCTGAATCCCGTCTTGATACCAGCGCCCCTCGGCGTCCAAACGAAGTTGAACCACAGTTTCGGTTGTTTGTTGATTCATAAAATTTCTCCTCCTCCAGTAACTTCACTACCTTCTACTCAAACTGCTCATCCGTGAACCCAGTAACAAATAATATATTCACTTACTCGATAGCGATATTATTCAGCCGTTCCAGCATCTTAAACACCTCTTTATCCATCTTTGAAAAGGCGAACCATTTTTTCCCCAAGTCTTTCAGGGAAGCTCCAAAATGATAAACGGTTTTACCATCAATTATCAAAAACCTGTCATGCGAATTATCGAATTCCTTAATTTCTATCGGTTGATATTGCTGGTTGTATTTCACCACATCCAACGCCATCTGTTTCGTAATTGTTTTTATTAAAATTGTAGCCGTTACGTTTTCACTTCTCTTGGTGAGATGGGTCAAAACAGTGTCATCAATATAATTATCGATAATGATTATTGATCTATGCGCCGTTCTGATAAGATCGGAAACAAACTGATAGGCATCAAACACCTGCCCATCAAAAAAAATACCTTGCTTGGGAATACTGTCCTTTTCTTCGAGAGCATTAAAAATCCGGTTAAACTTTTCATCAGTTTCAAGTCTGTGTTCAAGTTGTTTTCGTTCTACAACATTAAGCCTTTTAAAAACCTGGGCATTTGTTGTAATGAATTTACGCATGGCAACAAAAGCCCTCATAATTTGAATGTTTACCTCAATGGCTCTCTCACTGGTGAGAACTGCAGAAATACCAGCAACACCCTGCTCAGTAAACACAAACGGTAGCGAACCGCCCAAATGTTGTTTTGATGGTATCGCATTTTGCGATACCATAAGGCAGACCTCTTCTTTGGTGAGTTGAAACATGAAATCGGAAGGAAAACGCTTAATATTTCTTTTTACCTGTTCCCTTAACCTGATTGGCTTCACTTCATAAAAATGTGCCAAATCCTTGTCCAGCATGACTTGAACTTTACGCAACGTATAAATTCGCTTGTGAATCTCATCACATTTAATAACTTTTTTTACTGCAGGATACATGTTTTCGCCCCCTACTGAATACTACCCCTCCAGCCGCTTCTTGACTCGGCTAAACCGATTGGCAAACTAACAATACCCAATCCTTTTAAACCAGGCAATGGCCTTTTCGAAACACGGCGCCATCGGACTCACCCGGTACCCCAATTCCCGCACGGCCTTGGCAAGTGAGAAGTGTTGCCCATATTGAATGAACCGAAGGCCTAGGGATGAGAAATGCGGCACCCCTCCTGTCACACAAGCCAGACCTTCACTGATATAACTCACTCCCAACCCCAGACAGAGCGGCACGGTCATGCGGGGCGGTGCCACACCAGCAACAGCGCAAATATCGCAAACCATTTCTTTAACCGTCGTGTTGTGTCCCCCGAGAATGTAGCGTTCACCCACATTCCCCTGTTGCGCGGCCAACACGTGCCCTCTGGCCACATCGGCCACATCCACAACATTGATTTTACCATTGATGAAGGCAGGCATCTGCCGTGAAACCAGGTGCGGGATCAAGCACAAGGACTTGGGCTTGAGTTCATAGGGACCAAAACACCCCGTGGGATTCACAATCACAGCAGGCAATTTGTGTTCGCGGACAGCCCGCACCACTTCCTGTTCACACAGGTGTTTGACCAAAAAATACGGATGAGGGTCACTGCCCAGCAAGTCGTAAGACAACGATTCATCCGCCAAACCTCCCTCGGAGGCCTGTCCAATAGTCGTCAGAGAACTTGTGTACACCAGACGCTCGATCCCCGCATCCAGAGCGGCGGCGATAACACTGCGCACACCTGCCAGGGCCTGGGCCACATGTTGTTTATTATGAAAGGCGTCTCGTGGATAATAGCCCGCCGCCTGAAAGACCCAATCCACGCCTTTGAACGCCTCTTTCAGAGCCTTCACATCCAACAGGTCGGCCTTGAGCCTGGTCACGGACAAACCATCGAGATTGACTGAGGGCATCACACCACGGCTAAGGCCAATCACCTCATGCCCTTCCTTAAGCAGGGCCCGCACAATATGATTGCCAATGATTCCGGTGGCACCGATGACAAGTGTTTTCATTTTTTGTACTTGATAACTCGGCCGTTCTGCCGAAAGGCAGACATGATTTTCTTTTGGGCCACCAGGGCCTCGTCCTGACTGACATACTCACCCAGGCTCAAACGATACCACAGCCCCTTGCCGGCATTGGTCGTTTTGATAAGCCGCACGCTGTATCCCCGCTTTTTCCAGGCGTCCAACGCCTGCTGTGCCTTGCTCTGACTGGAATAAGAACCCAGCTGCAGGCTGTAGGCAAACTCTGATTGCGGGGTCAGCCCAGCTTCCGGCAAAACAGTCAAGTCTGTTGCCTCGGGTGGCAAAACCGGTTCGGAGACTCCCACTTGAATGGGTGCAGTTTCCTTTTTTTCTGCGGGAGGTTCTTTTTGTGCAATTTTGGGAGAGACCTCTTCCTTGACCAGACCAGTATCGGCCAAAGCCTGGCCCGCTTCGAGCGTAGAGTCTTCTGGGTTGGCAGCCAATTCAGTTTTTTCTGCGACTGGTAACGTGACCTGAACATCCTTGGGGAACTGCGTGATGGGCTGGTTCGATTGCAGTTCATCAAAAAACACAAACTTATGTTTGTTGTTCTTTAGGATCTCCTGCACCTCTTTGATCTGCGCCTCATCGGGAAAGAAGGGTTCATCGACCCCGCGATACGCCGTGTTCAGCTGAAGCATTCTGGGTCCAAACTTGGCCCCCAGATAAAAAAACATGACTGACGAAAACAGCACCGTCAGCAAAATAAAAAAAACCTGCCCCATCGTGATGTTGGTTGTTACATTCTTCACATTTCCTCCACCACTTCAATCCCTAACAAATAGAGTCCTTGTTTCAGTGTCTTTGCGGTCAACCCACAAAGGCACAAACGACTGTTTCTCAGCTCTTCCGTCTCGGCCTCGAGAACAGACACCCCTGTATTCTTGTCGTAAAAACCACTGAAAGTCTTGCTCAAGGTGTACAAATAATCCGTCAGCAGATTGGGTCTGAGCTGTAAGGCCACTTCCCGCACCACATCGCCAAAACGGCACAACTCCTTGGCCAACTCGATTTCCTTAGCCTGCAGCAAAAGGAGCTTCCCGTCAAAGGATAACCTGTTGAAGTCAACACCCCCCTTACGGCCAATGCTCATGATCCTCGCATAAGCATAGAGCATATACGGACCCGTATTGCCTTCCATCGCCAGCATTTTGTCCCAGTTGAACACATAATCACTCGCCAGATTATGACTCAGGTCAGCGTACTTGATGGCAGACAATCCCACACGCTCGGCGATCAGGGCCTTTTTTTCCTCCGAAAAGGCGCGCACGCGGTCGTTATGGGACTCCCCACGATCATTCTCAAACATGGCCCGGGCCCGGGCCACACTTTCTTCGATAAGATCCCTGAGCCTGACCGTTCCCCCGTCACGTGTTTTAAACGGTTTGCGATCCGCCCCCAGCACCATGCCAAAACCCACGTGTTCAAAGCGCACCTCATCACCGGCCCAGCCCGCCAATCGCGCCGCGGCAAAGACCATCTCAAAATGCTGGGCCTGTCGGATGTCGGTCACATAGATCAGACGTCGTCCCTGTTTTTCGGCCACACGGTATTTGATGGCGGCCAGATCGGTGGTGTCATAATTATACCCGCCATCCGATTTTTGAATGATCATCGGCAGAGGCTCACCTTCGCGATTGGTGAAGCCATCGAGAAAAACACACACGGCCCCCTGATCCTCCCGCGCCAAGGCGCGCGTTTTGAATTCCGTCACCACACCGGCCAAACGATCGTTATAAAAACTCTCTCCCACATCCTCAACAGTCACCCCCAACCGTTGATAGATGGCGTGACAATGCCGTAGCGACTCGGTCACGAAGGCGCGCCACACCGCCAAGGCAGAGGGATCGTGGGATTGCAACAGAACCACTTTTTGGCGCGCGCTGTCGGCAAACGCCACGTCCCCGTCAAAACAGGCTTTGGCTTTTTTATAAAAGACCTCGAGATCGGTCACATGAAACTGGTCGGGATGTTCCAACACCTGAGGTTCATATTCGTAAATATACTGCAGCAGCATGCCAAATTGCGTGCCCCAGTCCCCCACATGATTCACACGGTCAACGGTGTGCCCCGCAAATTCTATCACCCTCGCGAGCACCTCGCCAATGATCGTGCTTCTCAGGTGCCCCACGTGCATTTCCTTGGCCAAATTGGGACTGGAATAATCAATGATGTGATGCACAGGCTCGGCGGCCTGCTCTGCGCCCAGACGAGCCTCTTGAGACAAACGCGTCAGGTGCCCAGCCAGATAATCCCGACTCAAAAATAAATTGATGAACCCCGGTCCCGCAATCTCGACTCGTTCGCACACCTGAGCGAGCTGAAGGTTTTGCACAATCTCTTGAGCCACCTCGCGTGGCGCGCGACGCAGGGTTTTGGCCAATCCCATGGCCACATTGGATTGATAATCTCCAAACTTGCCTTCTGTGGTCAGGCGAATCATCGGATCAACCTCAAGCAAGAGTGGTGCCACCTGACTGATGGCGCAACAAAATTCATTCTTGATTATTTCGAATACTGTTTTCATGTTTCTATTCCCAATCAAGAGGAATCTCCACCACAGACTCCTTATCGTTCAAATCCGGCATCCGCGCAAGATCCCCCACGATCATCACCCTGAAACGATCAGGGAAAAAATACGTTCCCAAGACAGCGTTAATTTCGCTCAAGGTCACTTCCTCGATTTTCTTCTGATACAACGCCACATAGTTGGGCGGGTAACCGTAATGATCATACAGCACCCGTCCCGTCACAATTTTGAAAGGCTGCTCAAAGTCAAACACCAGCCGATTGAGAATTCTTTCTTTCGCCGCGGCCAATTCTCCGTCGGTGATATCATGCCGGTTCACCATTTCGGTCACGATATTTTTGATCTCATTCACCACAGTCAGTGTCTTGGCCGCGTTCGTGCGCGTGCTGATGCGAAAACTTTCGTAATCCGTGCCCAAACCAAACGAGGACCCGAGCGAGTAAACCAGCCCCAACTCCGTGCGCAACCTCTTACCCAATCGCGAACCAAAAGTCGATCCCCCCAATATCTCGTTGGCCAAAATGATTTTGTACTTGTCCGGGTTGAACCGTTTTTCCCCAAAATGCCCCATCACGATGGCGCTTTGGGAATCATCCTTTTGCACCACAGCCCACCCGGGAGTCCACTCTTTTTCTATCGGTTTGGGCGGTACTGCGTCTGGCACATTGTGATTCCATTCGGCCACATGGGGTTTGATCCTGCTCCAGAACTCATCGGCCGGATCGGGGCTCGTGGACGCGATGATCAGCTGACGGGGGGCCACATGACGGGCATGAAAATCCAACAACATTTTGGTATCAATGGGGGCGATGGTTTGTTCTGTGTACTGCCAGGCATAGGGGCTGTCCGGGCCATACAGACCCTGCAAAAATTCGCGAGAGGCGATCTCCAGGGAACTTTCGTTTCGCCTCTGAATGGCCGTTATCTTGTTCTTCTTGATGACCTGCAGTCGTTCGGGATCAAACCGGGGCTGGCGCAACAGATCAAAAAAAAGGGGCAATGCCCGGGTGACATCTTTTTGCAGACACTTGAGCGTCAGGAAAGACAGCTCCTGCCCCGCTTGGGGGGTGATCTGGGCCGCCATCATGTCCAGCTTTGCATCCAACTCAGAGGGGGTCAACCCCTGTGTCCCGCCGGTCCGCCACGCGTTCATGAACACGTCCGTGAGGCCTCTCTGCTCTTTTGTTTCGTTGACTGTCCCGGCCTTGACATAAACAATCATGTTCACAATGGGCAATTCCGTGTCCTGCAAATGATACAACGTCATCCCGTTGGGCAGTGTGGTGATGGCAAGGGGAGGCTCTTGCAAAATGGGCAAGGGGGTGCGCGTGAGTTTTTCGATGGTTGGGTCCAGCGCCAACACCGGCACAGCGCTCAACAGCGCATAAACCAGAAGCAGTCCCATAAACTGTTTTGCTTTCATATGATCCTTCATTTACGATCCTCCAAGGCCGCCATGATTTCTCTCTCAGCCACGAAATATTTCCGAGTTACCCTTTTGACATCCTCCGCCGTGACCTGGTGATAACGTTTCTGTTGCTCAAACAAATGGTGCCAATCACCCATGAGAGATTCAAAGAAAGTGAGTTTGGACGCCAAGTCACTGCTGGCTTGCAGGTCGTAGATCAGTTCGGCATCAAGCGTCTGGTTGATCTTTTGCATTTCTTCCGGAGTGGGCCCTTGTGCGGCCAAAGAGGCCACTTCGATCCGGATCTCCTTGGCCAAGTCATCATTGGTATGACCCGGAACCGGTGTCCCATAAAAGGCAAAGAGCGTGTTGAGCCTGATTCCCGGAAAAGACGAAAAACAACCAACCGCGACGGCTTTTTTTTCGTTCAACACCAGCCGTTGATACAGGCGCGACGTGCGTCCCGCGCACAATGTCTGCTGGACAAAATCAAACACGGCATCATCGGGGTCTCGATAAGCAGGACGATGATAGCCCAGATAGAATCTTGGCTGGTCTTCTTTTTCCAGCACCACTTTTTGGGGAAATCCGGTGGGAACAAACTTTGCATCGGCTTCTTTCACCCCCAAATCCGCCTTGGCTGGCAATCTCCCAAAATACTGACGCACGATCCTCTCTGCATCAGCCAGTTCAAAATTCCCAACCAGAGCCAACGTCATGCGGGAGGGAATATAATAGGTCTCAAAAAACTCCCGTGCCTGCGCGGGCACAAACGCCTTAATGTCCTTCATGGGACCAATGACCAGGGATTCATAGGGATGATTTACAAAGGCTGTCTCCAGAAACTTCTCGACCAGCAACCCCTGGGGGGTGTTGTCGATGCGCATCCGGCGTTCTTCCTCAACCACCTTTTTCTCCACAAAAAAATCCCTCATGACGGGATGCAAAAAACGCTCGCTTTCCATGTACGCCCACAGTTCCAGCTTGTTGGAGGGCAGGGAAACCGTATAGCTCGTAAAATCGTTGCCTGTGGCCGCGTTCACGTTGGCCCCACCATTTCTTTGTAGAAGGTTCACAAACTCGTTTTGATTCACCAACGCCTCATCCTGTTTTTGCAAGGCATCGAGCTTCTGCGTGAGCGATGCATGCTCCTCTGGTTTGTCGCCTTCACCTTGCAGACGTACGATCTGGGTCCCCACCTGATACAACTCCTTGAGAACAGGTTCCTCTCGAGTGAAATCGTCTGTTCCTATCGTTGGAGTGCCCTTGAAGGCCATGTGCTCAAAAAAATGCGCCAGTCCATAAGCCCCGGGGACCTCCTCAACGTTGCCCACCTTAACCCGATTCACCACGGAAAAAACCGGGGCCCCCTCTCGCCTGAGAAGCAGCACAACGAGCCCATTATCGAGCTTGATGCGCTTGACCCTGTTTTCAAGATCAAAGGAGTCTGTGGCGGGTGACTGTGCCAGTTTTGTTGTCTCGGGTACGGGCGTATGAGGTGAACAGGTCACGAACCCACCCAGAAACAAAGCCGGAAAAAGAAAATAAAGACAGATTTTTTTTGTCATAGACAGCCCCCATCGAGACAGGGGATAACATTGATCCCCCGATAAGCTCAACCGTTTCATTATTATTTTGAGAACCAACAATAACATTCGGGTTGAAGGAAAAGACAAATCGGGTTAACGCTCCCCAAGTCATGCGAACCATCAAGAAGCTCATGTCACTGGCCTTTTTGGGCTATCATTTCAACGCGCACATCATTACCAGGATTTTTCGCCGTAAACGAAACGGTCTCAAAGCCTTCCTGCAATTTTATCAGAGGGATCAGATTCGCCCCCTTCCCCGAGAATGGGGGCAAAAACTGCCCTCATTTTCGGCGTGCACTCAATGCCGCGTTTGCGATACCTATTGCGCAAAATACGCCGAGAACCCCCACGGCATGGCACCGAGCTTTCTGGTGGGATGCCTCTCGCGCTCCCTGACAGATTTTGATCTTTTTGCTGGCGTCCCAAACTGTGGGGATTGCACAACGTGCGAAAAGCACTGTCCTCAATCGGTCCCCATCAGTGAGGTCATGCGATTTATGAAAGACATGAAACAGCAAACGACAGATTGATGACTTATCCAAAAACCTCTTATGAAAAAGTTTTTTGGGTGATCGTGACTATGTTACCTGCACACGGAATCAAAAAAGATATCCTCAAAGAGCTCGCAACCATCGTGGGGCCACAGGGTTATTCCACCCGCACCACCGACCGTCTGACCTACTGCCGTGACGCCAATTACCGCGACACGATTGAGGCCAATTACCTCATTTACCACCACTTCCCTTCGGTCATTGTGTGGCCCGAAACCGCGGGACAGATAGCCGCGCTCATGAAGCTGGCGATCAAGCACAAGATCAAAATCACCACCATGGGCGGCGGATCGGGTGTCTGTGGTGGCGCTAGGCCTTCAGAGGGCAATATGGTGATCGACACCAAACGCCTAAACCACGTTCTCCACTGCGACCGCGAAAAACTTTTCATCGACGTTCAGACTGGCATTCTGGGTCTGGAGCTCGAAAAATTTCTGGCCCGTCAAGGGTACACGACAGGACATTTTCCCGTCTCTATCCTCAACGCCACGCTTGGCGGTTACCTGGCCACCAAGGCGGCAGGACAGTTCTCCAGCAAATATGGCAAGATCGAGGATCTCGTGATCGATCTCGAGTTTGTTGATGGCCGCGGGCGCATCATCCAGACAACGGACATCAGCCGCACAGGGGGGATGGACCTCACGCAACTCATTCTGGGTAGTGAAGGCACTTTGGGCATCATCACCAAAGCCCGCCTCAAAATCTTTCCCAAACCGGACAAAACTGTTTTTTTGGCCTTTTCCTTCGAAAACATGGATTATGGTACAGAGGCCCAGCGCCGCATCATTCAAACCAACATCAAACCCGACGTCCTGCGCCTTTATGACAAACTCGACACAGCCATCATGTTCTCCAGATTTTCCAGCTCAGGCCTGCCCGTCACAAACCTTCCCGTGAACATCCCCCACTTCACCAAAAAGATTCTGCGTTCCATCAAGTCGGGCACCATTCAGCTGCTGTTCCGTTACCAGCGAATCGTGCGCGAACTTTCGGAGTTGTCCTGGTTGGGTTGCATGTTCATCGGCATGCTCGAAGGAGATGAGCCCCTCATCGCGCACAAAAAAAGTATCATTCAAAAAATCTGTTTGGATATGGGCGCCAGAGATGTGGGTTCGGAACTGGCGCGACACTGGTTCGAGCACCGCTTCAGCGTGGCCTATAAAATCCCCATTGTGTTTAGGGACGGGGGGTTCACCGACACGCTGGAGGCCGCCACGACCTGGGACAACCTCATCCCCCTCTACAACACTGTGCTGAAAAAACTGGCACCCCATTGTCTGGTCCTCACGCACATCACCCACACGTATCCCGACGGGGCCTCCATTTATTTTACCTTTGTTGCCCCCCTTAAGGGGAGCAAGAACAGTGTCAAACTTTACGACGAAATCTGGAATAGCGCGCTGGACGCGGTGCAGGAAGGTGGCGGGGTAATCAGTCATCACAATGGCATTGGCCGCCTGAAAATCAGACACGCACACAAGGAATGGAGAGACGCCCTGCCCGTGTTGGAGCACATGAAGCAATTTTTTGACCCGCATCACCTGTTGAATCCGGGGGTGCTGTTGTAACCATGTTTCAACTGAATAAAAAATCACTGCTCGTCACCGTTTCTCCAGACGCGTTTCTGCCAAAAATAGAGCACCAACTCGCCTTGGAAGGTTGTTGGTTGGGCTATGCCCCGCTGGGTGATCAGGAACAACCCCTGCGTTTCCATCTCGACCGCAACACACCCAACCTTTATCATTTCAAACATGGGGCCTTGAGCCAGATCGTGAGTTCCCTGCTTTGCGAACTCCCCGATGGGTCTGTGGTTCACCTCAAAAACGCGCCGCGCGCCGCAACAGGTCCCGACATTGACAACCTTTTTATCGGGTCCGGCTCCCAGTTGGGACAAGCGAGTCTGGTGACCCTCAGGGTGATGACGCAACCGGAGGAGACAACACACGGGCTCCTCTTGATGAATAAACCCGAAGACGGAGCCCGTTTTGTGAGACACCTCGTCGGGTCTTTTTTCGATCCCCTCTTTTTTCGTCAACTCGACACAAAAAAACAGCCAGAACTCACCAAGCGGTTAAAAATCAAAAAGACCACCTGCGGCGTTCTCCTGTTCGGATTATCAGGACTGGGAGAAATCGTGGGGATTCAAAAGGAACTCATCAATGACTGGTGTGCCTTTGAGGGGCTCGGCATCAAATGGCTACAAACAAAAACTGAACGCCTCATCGTCCCACAGTACATTTATGATCCTTCCTCTGGTGAGGACATAAAACAGCAATACCACGACATGATTTGGCCCAGCCAGAAAACGGCCACTCAAGCCAAAACAAGCCAAGCCTTGCTGAGTCGCCTGTTCCGACAGTTGAATAAATCCGGAAACAGACTGAAGGGCCAAGAGGAGTAACATGTTCGAAGAATTTTCCAAACAGTTGAATCTGTGCAAGACCTGCCCCAGCCTTTGTCAATCGGCATGCCCGGTCTTCATCAATGACGGCAACAAGACCCATTCTCCCCAGGGACTCATGCAACTCGTCAATAACGTCAGACACAAACAGTTGCCTTTCGACGAACAAATTGCCAGTGAGGCTTACCATTGTCTGGAGTGCCGCGCCTGCACGCAGGCCTGCGAACACCACGTCGATGTGCCCCAAATCCTGCGACAGGTGAGAACAGAAGCGATCCGGCAGGAACTGGCCCCCCAGCCCATCAACACCTTCATCGAGCGGTTTCACAAGCACAACAACCCCTTTGCCCGTGATCTGGCCGGCAAACTCAGAAGCCTCCTCCCTGCGCGCTATTTCAATGCCAACGCGTCCGCGATCTATTTTTCCTCCTGCACAACAATTGCCAAATGCCCCGAGGTCATCAGGGACACGTTCGCGCTGTTTAACAAGCTCAAGATCGATTTCGTCAATCTCTACGCGGACCCCATTCATTGTTGCGGCTATCCCCTGCTCTGTTGCGGTGCCGAGTATGAATTCGTGGACCTTGCCGAAATCAACTTCCATTCACTCAAAAAATTCAAGACCATCATCACCAATTGCCCTGCCTGTGCCCACACTCTCAAACACACGTATGCCAAATACGCCTTCAACCTGGAGGCCCAGGTCATCACGATCAGCGATTTTTTAAAACCCTACCTCAAACCCCTGCGCGCCGCTCTTAAAAAAAACATCCGCACCAAAACAATCTTTCACGACTCCTGTTACGCCACGCGCTATCTCGATGACCCCGATACCTCCCGAGACATCATCACACAGGCCACGGGACACGCACCCACCAGATTTTACGATCACGGCGCACAATGCGCCTGTTGCGGGCAAGGTAGCGCCTATCCCATCGTGGCCAGGGAACAGGCCGACCGGATCACGCGTAAAAAACTCGAAGAGGTGTACGAAAAAAACATTCAGACCGTCATCACAGCCTGTCCCATCTGTCTTTACAAGATACGCCAACAGGGCAAGAGGTTGATCGTCAAGGATTTCGTGAGCTACCTCAATGATTGCGTGGGGAATGCATCAACATGACCAGAACCCCAACACCAAAATCCCGCGCCTTTGTCATCGCCAACCCCACTGCGGGTGGCGGCGCACTGCACCGTAAATGGAATCATTTGGTACGCCCTCTGCTGAAACAGGGTTTGGGTTCTTTTGACTTTGCGTTCACCACAGGTCCCGGTGACGCGACACTCATCACGCGCAAAGCGCTCTTGTCTGGACACAAGCGAGTCGTGGCACTGGGAGGGGATGGCACACTCAACGAAGTGGTGAATGGTTTTTTTGAATCCGGCAAACCTGTTAACACCAAAGCTTCGCTGGCCGTCCTCCCGTTTGGCAGTGGTGGCGATTTCGCACGCTCACTGGCGATCAAAAAGACCACCTCAGGATTTGTTCAGTATCTGACCGGCCAACACATCAAGCCGGTCGATGTGGGGAGGATCACGATCAAGGGCTGTGCTTCCCAGCGCTATTTCATCAACATCGCCGAAGCGGGGCTCGGTGCCTGCATCATGGCACATGTGAACAACATGAATCGCCGACTCCCCGCCATTACCCGCTATCTCACGGGTACTGTATGCGGCTTTGCCAGATACCGCAACATTCCGGTTAACATCCATTTGTCCGGCCCGGGACTACCCAACACGCAAATCTCCGGTGTCAATCTCACCAACCTCATTGTGGCCAATGGCCGCTACTTTGGCCGCGGGATGTGCCCGGCGCCAAAGGCCAGCCTTGACGATGGTCTGTTTGACGTCATCATCATCAAGGACGTGGGTTGGCTGGGGTTTCTGTTGAACCTGCGAAAAATGTACGCCCGCAACAAAAAGGTGTCTTCGCGCATCATGGAAACCTTCCGGGCCCAAAAGATCACGGTCACCAGTCAGGACCCGAAGCTTCTATTACCCTGCGAGGTCGATGGCGAAACCTGCGGGCAGGGAGCCACCGTCACCTTTGAGCTGTTGCCAAAGGTGATTTCTCTGCTGGTTTAAGAATAATGATGTTGACTAATCGCATTTCCTAAGACTACCTAGGTGCCACGTCTATACTGCCAAACACACATGAAAGCAAAACAACACATACGCATTCCCGGAGCAATTCGAGTTGTGTGAAATAAATATCGTAACGCAATAGTTATACTCTGCCGTATACAATCAATGTTCTTTTTTCAAAAATGAGCGTTATTGGAAGAAAAAAAGGATAATGTTTTTGGCAGCCAAACCGATGAACGTTTTGCAATATTCACTTATTCAAGAACCATCTCGAGGTGATCCTCGAGATGGTTCTTTTTGAATTACAAAGGGTTACCTCATGAAAAGCAATAAATTTGATTTGATGGTCAAGAATTTGCCGCCGCATGATAATATTAAAAAAATTCAGAGACAAAAATTGAAGAGCCAGAATCAAAAAAACAAACTGATTCCCTGACAACAAATCCTCTATGCCAACTTGCACGTCAAAACCCATCGAACGCGTCTATGTGGTGTACAAACGTAGCGTGTATCAAAAATACGTTCTCGATCTGGGCAACAGCACGCTGTCCAAACTCATCAAACAAAAACACCCCTCCACCAAAACCCTGTTTTACACGTACGACCAGCACCGCAAATCACTCCAGCTAATCCGCGATGTGCTGAATCACTACAAAATCAAATACAACATTTCCTCCAGAAGCATTTCAAAGAACTTCAGCGGGTACGATCTGGTCATCACTGTGGGAGGTGACGGCACCTTTTTGCGCACCTCACACTACATTGATGACCAACTCATGTTGGGAATCAATTCCGTGCCGAAGTTCAGTGTGGGGGCCTGGTGCTCCATCACCTACAAGGATTTTGCAAAAAAATTCAGGGATATTCTGGCTGGCAAGCTCAGGGTCAGGTCGTATCACCGCATGACGCTCACGTTAAACGGCCACACGCTGCCCATCGAACCCGTCAACGATGTTTTATTTTGTAACACTTCCCCTGCCGCCACAAGCCGGTACCTGTTGCGCACAGGCAGGCATCGGGAAGAACAGAAAAGTTCAGGGCTGTGGGTCTGCACTGCACGCGGCTCGACCGCCGCCATGCTCGCGGCCGGTGGCAACAGACAAAGACCCAACGATTCCCGATTGCAATTTTTGACCCGAGAAGCCATTCATGGAAACCACAACGGGGCATACGAACTGACTCACGGGTTCCTGGATGAAAACCAGAAGCTTCACATCATGAGCAAGATGCTCAAGTCGCGCATTTATCTCGACGGCCCGTCCACTCATTACCCGCTGGATTTTGGCGACGAAATCACGATTGGTCTTTCCCAGAAAAAATTACATGTGGTGACCTGATTGATGAATCCGCGTGTTCGTGTTTCTGTGCGTGTATCAGAAAAAACAACATGGCTTTCTTTCACTTCGATATTCCCTGTTCCTTGTTCGTTATTCGATATTCAGACCAAGAGGGTTTTGGATAAAGGATTAATAACCAAGAACAGGTGCCAGCCCCCAGACAGACACCACCAATCACATCGAACAGCCAGTGCACACCCAAAAAAACACGGCTGAGAGCAATGATCGCAATAAAGGCCACGTAAAAAGACCAGTGCAGACAAGAGGACAACTCTGGAGGAATGGGTTTGTTCGTAAAAAAGATATGGCCAAACAAACGGGGCAAAAAATAGAAAAAAACAACACTGTTGAACACGTGTCCGCTGGGAAAGGTGTAAGTTGCGGGCTCGGGATAAAACGGCGCCAGGCCAGTGGGCCGCTCCCACATGAAAACATCCTTGAAAATCGTCGGGAGAAAAAACAGACCGGCAGCCAACGCAACGTAGGCAAGTACCCTGACATGCCTGCGACACCACAACATATACCCCAGCAAAAGGCCTGTCGGCACAAAAACAAAAACACCTCCACCCAGCAAGGTAATCAAGTACCAGCATTTCAGCCAAGAGAGAGAGTAAGAGGCCTGCAGGGCAACGGCATATGCCAAATGATCCGCAACCCGCACCACACCCTCTTGTCTAAAATAACAAAGCAGACCAAAAAGTGAAAACCAGAGATAGGTGTATGTCGATCGTTTCATGGGACACCGGCCTGTTACCCAATTTCCCTTCAACACACAAGTTTTGTCGTTTGGCATTTGAAGTCTTGAACTTTTTTATCTATGGATAGTCATACAATTTCAGTGAGGAATATTCTTGCCTGAAGGGGTGCCACGGCAAGCTATTATTTTGACGCGGCCTGCGGCGTAGGGGCCGGGCTTGACCGGCCCAATGATTGGGCGA
>CAZGMS010000062.1:0-6096 GCA_964526915.1 uncultured Nitrospirales bacterium | reverse complement strand
CGGCGGCGGGTGTGGCCCTGGCCACGAACCCCGCACAGATTGGACAAGTCCTTTTGGAAACGATAAGCAAAAAAAAATAAAAACAACCACTCCCAATGGCCCGGTTCAACTTGTAAAATTTTACAAACCCACTTTCAGGAGAAAACATGTCAAAACAAAGAACCCTATCCATCATCAAACCCGACGCGGTGAGAAGACACCTCATTGGGAAAATTCTCGCCCACATCGAAGGCGCCGGACTCAAAATACGCGGCACACGCCTGGTGTGGCTCAGCCAAAATCAAGCCAAGGAATTTTACGCCGTCCACCAGGAACGTCCGTTCTACAAGGATCTGGTGGAATACATGACCTCTGGTCCTGTCGTGGTATCGTGCTTGGAAGGCGAAGACGCCGTCAACAAATACCGCGAGATCATGGGCGCGACCAATCCCGCCAATGCCGCTCCCGGCACCATCCGCCAGCTCTACGCCGAAAGCCTGCAATGCAATTCCGTGCATGGTTCGGACGCCCCCGAAACGGCCAAAGTGGAGATTGGTTTCTTCTTCGATGATCAAAGTTTGTTTGATTATTGATGCGAGAAACAGACCAGGCAAGATTCATCATCGCGTCCGCCTAAATAGATTTTACCACTCTGGTAGAGGGTTGTTTGGTCGACGTGTACCTTGATGAGAGGCTCACCTTCCTGTGCAATGTATGAACCATTGGCGCTTTTGTCGGTAAAGACATAGCGGCCATTTTTGAGTTCTATCTTGGCGTGATGGCGAGAGACCTTGGTGCTGGGAATCACCAGATCATTTTCCTCGTTGCGCCCTATGGAAACGACCGTCCGGTTCTGATCAAGTTTGATCTTCTGATCACCGTGCGACAGGATGAGACTCAGTTCTTCGGTTAAACTCGTGGTCCCACCGCTGTCGATCGTCGTCACGTTGGCATCATCCGGCGCGTTGAGGATTTCGAAAATCTCGTGTTCTTCAGGGAGCCCCTTGAGTTGTTTTTTGAGAATAAAGCGCGACGCCTTGATGAGTTCTTTGGGCAACAGATCGCGTGTGTCCCTGGTCGTGAGGATCTGTTCGGGTTTGGCGATGGATGCCACACGAGACGCCACAATCACGGCGTTACCAAACACGTCGTCTTTATCCACCACGACATCACCAAAATTGATCCCCACCCTGACCTTAAGCTCTCCCGGCTGCGCCAGGACCGAAACGGCATTGGTCTGAAAGATGCGTTGCATGAACAAGGCAGACTTGGCCGCCACCTCGGCGCTGTCGAAGGTGGCCATCACCGCGTCTCCCATGGTTTTGACCACCTCGCCGCCATATTGCATGACAATATCACTCAGCGTGCTCATGGCATCGGCAATCAGCGTCTGCGCTTTTTCGTCGCCCAGGGTATCATAATAGATGGTGCTATCCACGATGTCGACAAAGAGGAGGGCTTTTTGATCGTGACCTTTTTCCATATTTCTCACCCAGTCACATAGAGCAAATTGGAGAAAAAAAGAAGAAAAATATCCCTGTATCAGTGACCCGTCAGTGACCTATATCAATCTTCATCACGAGCATCATCGCCAGTTTGCTCTTCCTCCCCCACATCCTGATCCACATTCGAGAATAGTGGTTTGTCATCGAAATTCTCAGCTATGGCCGTCAGGTCATTCACATAGATAAAGTGGGGGATCAAATCACTCGGTGTATCATGGCATACCATGTCGAGCCTGAATGAAGCGCGCGTGACAGCCACATACAGGAGATTTCGATCCAGCATCGAGTGAATCGAATAGTTCTTTTGAGAGGGGTTGAACAACATGACCGTTGAAAATTCCAGCCCCTTGACTTGTCTGATGTCGGTGATGGTGATCCCCGGTGTGAACTCAAAATGGGTCATGTCTCCCAGACGAATCCCCCTGACCCCTTGTTTGATGAGCGCGTCATACACCTGTCTGGCCTCCACACCTGTCTTGCAAATGATAGCCCCGATGGTTGCGCGGTTTTCGACAAGCACAGAATCCAACCAATTTGCCACACAATCAATGGCATCCAAAAAAGCATGGCATTTGGTCAAAACTGGTTCAGGACCAAATTTTGGTTTGAGTTTCAGTTCTTCATCGGACAAACCGGGATCGCGGATAAACTCCGCCATTTCGTAAATCTGGTATGTGGACCTGTAAGCCACCCGCAAATTAAGTACATCGATCCCTGTCAACCCTGATTGACTCAGCAAAGTTTCCCAGTCCCCAGCCCGATTTTGAGACAATATTTTTTGCCCCAAATCACCCGCCATCGTCAGATTATTCATATCGGACAGCGCGTAAAAAATGGTTTTGAGCTCACCGGGACTGAAGTCCTGAGCTTCATCAACCACCAGATAATCCAGACTTGTCGGGTGTTTCGTCGCGCGGTAGGCCTGGTTCCTGACATGAATGATGTGCAACAAGAGGGCCAGATCACAAACATCAAGCCTTTGCTTCAAAACCTGTTCACTCAGATAATGCACCAACGGTGATCCCAAATCGATCTCTCTTTTTTGGTGTCGCTCCAGCACGCACCCATAGTACGCCATCAACACATCCACAGCGGACTCACTGTTTTTGCTACTGACACAAAATGCCACGATCTCATCAACCAGCCCCAGACCGGTTTTGTGCGCCACGATCTCTTCCGGCACATCAGTGACAGGGTGATTCAAAGTCAGATTCTGCGTGGTGTTGACGATGTCGAGCGCCCAATCATGATAAGTCGCCACCTTCACCTTATCAACACCCAGCTCAGGCAGGACGTGCCCTACGAACGCCGCCAGGCTCTTGTTATAAACCAGAACGATGGATTGTTCGGGACGCGCCGCTGAATTCCCTTCATACAAAAGCCACGCCAGACGATGCAAGGCCACCGTGGTTTTGCCAGTTCCTGCTGAACCCTGTATGATCACGGGTTTGTGCGTTTCGGTACTGATCAGACAAAATTGTTCGGGTGACAGCAACGATAATATCTGGCCCAAATAACCCGTTTCTTCAGTTGGTTGTGCCGTGGCCAAACGATCCTGATTTTTTAGCAGTTCCCTGATTTTTTCCTTGTCCTTCAGGCTGAAGGTCCCTGCCTTGATTCTTTGATAACGTGACCACTGCCCCCTGCTGAGCACATAACTCCGATCGTTGAGATCAATTTGCGACAGGGTATTTCTTTTGCCCTGATAAGCGCGTCTGAGCTCAATAGAGCCCTGCCTTTCCCTGCCGGCAATTTCGGTATCGAAGCTCTGCCCTTCCTCATAATCGTAATAGAGTTTGGAAAGGGGGGCCTTGCGCCAATCGATGATGCGTTGTTCGGGAAAACTGGCAAGCCCCAGCTTGAATTCCGTACTCTTGTCACTTTCGCAATACACGACCCGCGCAAAGTAGGGTTGTTCCAACAGAAGTTTAAGTGAACGATTCTGCTCCAGTCTGAGTTTGGTCAAGCCATGAGCTACGCTTTCGTCACTCTGAAGGGCCTGTTTGTCTTCGTCGCGATGCGTGGTCACGATTTGGCTGGTGAGCTCCCGCGCCAACGCCTCATTTTCCTCGTACTGACGCCCCTTCTTCTGCGCTTCGCAAACGATGGCCTCATGAGTTGCTTGATAGCGATCACTTTCTTCGGTAATGAGTTCGAGGTCGTCCTGATTTAACGAATTAGTCATGGGGAATAGATTTTTATGCGCCTTCTCATCATAACCGCTTACCAGGGAGAACTAAAGCATTTCATCAAACTTGGCAAAAAAAATCCCGTCTTGATCAAACAGGCGGATTTTTTCGCCTCTGGCATCGGCCCTGTGGCCGCCGCTTATGGCTTGACTCGGTACCTGTGTCAACACAAACCAGATCTGATCATCACTGGCAACACAGCTGGCATCATCAATTCAAAAAAATTCGCTGTGGGAGACCTGGTGCTCGCCAAAACCATCACACCTTGCGCCCGTTCAAAAGAGTCTTTCTGCCCCAGCATCATCAAACCTATTGTGGCGGTACCGAATAAGGTCATCCGCCACTTTCAGCTGACGATGCCCAAAATCAAAACCGCCAGTGTGTTTTGTCCGCAGGAAATCAGCTGTTCCCTATCGCTTGGACGGCGTTTGAAACTTGCCGGATTTGAGGTGGAAACCCTGGAGACCTACGCCTATCATCACGTGGCCAAAAAGTTCGACATCCCGATCGTTTCTTTTTTGGGCCTGACCAATCTGGTAGGACCAAACGCGCATGCTGAATGGAAAAAAAACGAGGCCTTTGTCTGTCAGAAACTGGCAAGAGTCATCGCCACACTCATTTCAATTCGATAATAACACGACTACGCTCCCGAATTGTCGAATCATTCAGGAGACTGTTCCAAAGAATTTGCTGTCCTTCAATACAAAAACAGTCTTCAGGCGGACGAAATTTGACTTTTGATTTTCGTCCGCCTGTGATAACATTTAACACAGAAGGACACTGTTTATGAACTTTGTTGGCCGTCAAAGAGAGCAGAATCTGTTGCAATCTGTTGAGATTGTTAATAAATCCAAGTTGACTGTGCTCTATGGTCGACGACGTGTGGGAAAAACAAGCCTGATAGAGACGACTTTTTCCAAAAACCGTCTGATCAAATTTGAAGGATTGGAGGGGGAATCCTCTCAGGCACAGAAAGAAAACTTCATCAGAAAGTGTCAGCAACTTTTTCCCGGCCAGTTTCATCTGGCCCGCACCACAAACCACTGGATTGATTTGCTCGTATTGTTTTCACAATGCCTAGGCACAACGCCGTGCATTGTGTTTTTTGACGAGTTTCAGTGGCTCGCCAACAACCGCAAACAACTGGTCAGTGCCTTCAAATATGTTTGGGACAATCACTTTGCCAAAGAGAACCACGTGCACATGATCGTTTGCGGCTCGATTTCATCGTTCATCGTAAAAAAAGTGATCCGGTCAAAAGCGCTCTATGGACGAATCGATCTGGAAATTCATCTTCAACCACTCAACATTGATGACATCAAAGCGATCATCATGAAAAAACGCACCAACAGGGAACTCCTCGAAATTTTTTTCACCGTTGGTGGCGTCCCGCAGTATCTAGACAAATTCAATCTCGATCGTTCTCCACAGCTTAACATCGACCAGCTGTTCTTTACACCTGATGGATATTTTCTGCAGGAATTTGATCGCCTTTTTGCCAGTCACTTCGGCAAGAACCCCGTGTATAAAAAAATTCTTACGCATCTGGCCAAAGAAAAGTTTTCCTCACGAGACGACCTCCTGCATGCTCTGCAAATGACAGAAGGGGGAAGGCTCAGCGACTATCTGGAAGAATTGCAATTGGCAGATTTTGTTGAACCCTACAGCCCTGTCAATAAACCTGCGTCGTCAGTTTTGATCCGCTATCGCATCGCTGATCCCTTTCTTTTGTTTTACTTTCGCTTCGTGTATCCGAACATCAGAAAAATCAAAACACAGAGAAAACATGTGGGGCGCAAAGCGTTCGTTTCTGACCAGGCCTACGCCATCTGGCAAGGGCTGGCCTTTGAATATTTTTGTGATCGCAATCACGAACTGATTGCAGAAAAGCTGGGGTTCAGCGCCGTGCAATACGAACACGGTGCATGGTTTAAAAAGCGAGACCTGCTGACCGGTGGCTCGCAGGTTGATTTACTGTTCCTTCGGTCCGATCGTGTTGTCACGTTATGCGAAATCAAGTTTCAATCAGAGCCCATCGGCAAAAACATCATTGAGGCTGTGCAAAACAAAATACGACTTTTCCCCAATCCCCGCCAACTGACGATTGAAACAGTTCTGATAACGGCAACACCGGCAACGCCAGAGCTGGTCAACGAAGGGTTTTTCCGCTCCATCATCACGGTGAATGATTTGATTTAAGGGCACCTCTAAAAACCCCAATGGAAGGTATTCTCTTCCGAGGTCTTGGCAACTTGTGCTGTCTTGCCACTGACAGGTGGGGCATCAAGACTTGATACCGTTGCTTGTCTGTCCCCCTAATTTATTTACTCTTCAACAACACCAACTGGAACAAATGAATCAACGGTTGTACCATTACCCAATTGACCATAACTATTATTACCCCAACACTTCATTGTTCCAGC
>CAZGMS010000061.1:0-5694 GCA_964526915.1 uncultured Nitrospirales bacterium | reverse complement strand
ACCGGCCCCTACTTGAAGAGCATCAAAAAATAGCAGGACCCAAAAAAAATAAAGTTGTTAACAAGAATAAGCAAAAACCTAATACAATTACATCAACTTCTCCAATATTTTGTCGAGTTTCTCAATCGTCAAACATTCCATCAACGAACCATTCACCATCATCGCCGGCCCAGAACCGCAACTGGCGAGACACTCCACAAGCTCCAGTGAAAACAGGCCATCAGGTGTCATGCCACCATTTTCAAGCCGGTATTGATCGGCCAAATGCCGCACCAGACTCTCACTCCCTCCCAGCGCACACGACAACGTGCGGCACAGTTGCAAGTGGTACTTGCCAACAGGTTTTGTTTTAAACATCGTGTAGAAACTAGTCACACCGCACACATTGGCCGCACTCAAACCAAGCAGATCCGACACGGCCTCCTGTGCTTCCAAAGACACATGCCCCAGTTGACTCTGCACCAACCAGAGCACGGGGAGCAAGGCCGTCTGACGATGGGGAGTGCGATCCAACATCTTTTGAATCTCTGCCTGCAGTGGTTGGTCAAAAACGAATTTCATCGATCACATTCTCCCACGACAATGTTGAGTGATCCCAAAATTGCCACCGCGTCAGCAATCATATGCCCTCGAATCATATGTTCAAAGGCCGCAAATAGGTAAAAACAAGGTGGCCTCACCTTAATGCGATACGGGCTTGATCCTCCCTCCGAAACGAGGAAAAATCCCAGTTCCCCATTAGCGGCTTCTGTTCGTGAATACACCTCACCGGGTGGTGGCTTGATCCCGTGCATGATGATTTTGAAATGCTGCATCAGGGCTTCAATGTTCGTGTAGGTCTCCTGCTTGGCAGGAAGACAGAGTTTACGATCGTCAATCATGATGGGCCCTGAGGGCATGCGGACTAGGCATTGTTCGACGATCCGCAGGCTTTGCTCCATCTCCTCAAAACGCACCATAATGCGGTCGTAGGTGTCCCCGTATTGTCCCACGGGGATGTCAAAGTCATAAGTGTCGTACTGGTAATAAGGTTCTGTCTTTCGCAGGTCGTGCGGCAGTCCGCATGCCCGCAAACAGGGTCCCGTGAACCCCCAGTCCAGCGCCTGTTTTGCAGACACAGCACCCACTCCCTGCGTTCGATCCAAAAAAATTTTATTCTTCACAACGAGGCCTGTCATATCCTTAATCGCCTGCCTCACTTCTTTGAGCACCGGCTTTAACTCACCCAGAAACTCGGGATAAAGGTCTTGCGCCAAGCCACCAACGCGCGTGTAGGCATAAGTCAATCGGGCACCCGTCACCTTTTCGATGAGACGCGTTATTTTTTCGCGTGCGTTGAACGCGTACCAGAAATTGGTGAGAGCCCCCATGTCCACAAGATTCGTCCCCACACAAACCAGATGATCCATCACCCGCGACAGTTCACACAACAACACGCGCACACACATGGCCCGTTCTGGAATGGTAATCTGCATCAAATCCTCGACGGCCTTGCAATACCCAACATTATTCATGAGGGCCGATACGTAATTGAGACGATCGGAATAGGGGATGATCTGCGTGTAGCTTGCGTGTTCGGCGTGTTTTTCGAAACACCGGTGGAGATAACCTATTTCGGAACGAGCCTGCACGATCACCTCGCCATCAAGCCGTACCTGAGTCCGCAGGGCACCGTGAAAAGCAGGATGACTGGGACCCAGGTTGACAATAAGATGCTCCGAATCGGCATGGTAAATATTTGATGTTGAAATAGAGAGGCTTTTGTCATCCCAGCGAAAGCTGGGATCCATACATATATTTGTTCTGGATCCCTGCGTTCGCAGGGATGACAACTTTTCGATATTCCTTGATCGGCCTTTGTTATTCGAAATTTGAAAAGGTTCAAATAAATTTTCTTTCGTTTTGGGAATGGGTTGCCGCAAGTTCAAGGGATAATCCTTGCGCAAAGGGTGCCCCTCAAACTCATCCCACATCAGCAGGCGTTGCAAATTCGGGTGTCCCTCAAAAAAAATCCCCATCAGGTCATAACACTCGCGTTCCGCCCAATTGGCGGCTGAATAAATATCGGCCAGAGAGGACACAGAAGGCTTGTCAGAACGAACGGGTGATACCCTAAGACAAACTCGAAGCTGATCTCTGGAATTCTTGAACAGATAAACAACTTCGAATCGCTTTGTTTTTTTTGCCTGCCAATCAATGGAAAACACATCCACCAACACGTCAAAAAACAATTCCTTCTTGAGCACCAACACAACGTCATGCAGGCGCTGGGGCAAAATGCAAAGCACTTCGTGACGACTGAGCACATCATCGCAACTCGAAACAATTGCGTCGGGCAGGGTTTTGTTGAGATGTTGACTGACTGATGTCATGTTTTAACTCGATCCACAAAACCATTGGGATCAATTTTTTTCTGCAAAGCAATGATCGCGTGCAGAATCTGCTCTGGTCTGGGGGGGCAACCCGGCACATAAACATCCACGGGGATGATCTGATCGATGCCCTGCAAAACACTGTAGTTATCATAAAAACCGCCTGACGAAGCACAGGCGCCCACGGCCACCACCCATTTCGGTTCGCACATCTGGTCGTAAATTTGCTTCAAAACGGGGGCCTGCTTATAATTGATGGTTCCCATCACCAAAAGCAGATCTGATTGACGTGGCGAAAAACGCACCACTTCGGCGCCAAAACGCGAAATATCAAATGCCGCCGAAACTGTTCCCATAAACTCAATGGCACAACAGGCCGTGCCATACGGCAGGGGCCACAGCGAGTATTTCTGCCCCCAGTGAACAATATCCTTGAGACGGGTTGTGAGCATGTTATCCATCAATAATCATTGTCCCTTTGTGGGTCGTGGGTCGTGGGTCGTGGATCGAATTCAGATGATTCTGGATCCCTGCCTTTCAGCCGAAGGACTGATCCCGTTTGCGGGACACAGGGATGACACACTTCAATATTCCTTGTTCGATATTCGACATTCAAATGTCTTTCACCTTTCAACCTTCTCGTACGCTCGTGCGTTCGTGAGCTCGTAGATCCCCTCCCCACTCCAGCGCCCCTTTACGCCATTCGTAAAACAGTCCCAGCACCAACAAAAAAAAGAAGATTCCCATCACAAGCAATTGGTGCCACCCCCTACCCTCGCGAACGGCCTTTTGGAAATTGACCGCCCACGGGTAGAGAAAAATAATTTCCACATCGAAGACGATGAACAAAATGGCTGTCAGGTAAAATTTAACGGACACGGGCTTTCGCGCATCGCCTGTTGGGGTCACCCCACACTCATACGTCGACTGACTCACAACCGAGGGTTTCTTGGGTCCCAACACAAACGAGACCAGCATAAAAACCCCGGCTACGAAAGCGGCAAAACCAAACATGATGAGGACAGGAAGATATTCAATCATAAATGACTTCCTAAACAGAAACGATGGAAACGATTAAGTAATTTGTCCAATAGTGTCAATTTGTATTCAGGTTTTCGTTCACCTTGACACTCACGTTTTTTCTTTATTAAAGTCTGGGGCATGAAAATTCACGAATACCAGGCCAAGACGTTGTTCAAACAATTTGGAATCCCCGTACCGGAAGGCATTGTCTGCAAAACGGCTGATGACGTCTTTACGGCCGCACAAAAAATGGGCGCGGTCCTCGTGGTCAAGGCACAGATTCACGCGGGCGGGCGCGGCAAGGGCCAGGTACTTGACCGCACAAACCAAAATAAACTTGTGCTGGACGGTGGCGTCAAGGTTGTGAAAAGCGCAGAGGAAGCCAAGGCTATCGCCTCCCAAATGCTTGGCAACACGCTGGTCACCCATCAAACAGGTCCGAGCGGCAAGACGGTCAAAACAGTACTGGTTGAGACGGCCTGCCACATCAAAAAAGAATATTATTTGGGATTGGTGCTCGACAGAACGAAATCGCGCATCACGTTTCTGGCCTCCGCAGAGGGTGGCATGGACATTGAAACCGTTGCCGCACAGTCTCCGGAAAAAATCTTTAAACTCGCCATAGACCCCGCCGTTGGCTTTTTGCCTTATCAGGGAAGAGAGCTCGGGTACGCCTTGGGGCTGGACAAAGAAGCCCAAAAACAATTCGTGGCCCTTTGCGCCTCGCTCTACCATCTCTACACCCAAACCGATGCCACAGTGGTCGAAATCAATCCTCTGGTGTTGACAGACAATAACACTATTTTGGCCCTCGACGGCAAAATCAATTTTGACGACAATGCCCTGTATCGTCATCCCGAGATAGTCACCCTGCGGGATCTTGATGAAGAAGATCCCAACGAAATAGAGGCCAGCAAACACGAGCTCTCCTACATCTCTCTCGATGGGAATATTGGCTGTATGGTTAACGGCGCTGGTTTGGCCATGGCCACCCTGGACATCATCAAACTCTACGGCGGCGAACCGGCAAACTTTCTGGATGTGGGCGGTGGCGCCACCCGAGAGACTGTCACAGCCGCCTTCAAGATCATTTTGAGCGATCCCAATGTTAAAGCCATTCTGGTCAATATTTTTGGCGGGATCATGAAGTGCGATGTGATTGCCGCAGGGATTGTGTCAGCGAGCAAAGAACTGGGTTTGAACATCCCTCTCGTGGTCCGCCTGCACGGAACGAACGTGGAAATGGGCAGAAGAATTTTGAATGAATCGGGGCTCTCCATTATTTCCGCCGATACGATGGAGGAGGCTGCACGGCAGGCGGTGACTTGCACGAAAACATGAGGGACGAGGGACGAAGGAAGAAGAGTGAAAGGCATATGAATATCGAATAACGAACAAGGAACAAGGAATTTCGACATTCGACATCCCTTGTTCGATATTCGATATTCGTTGGCTTTTTCGTTTGATTCACGAAAGATTGCTATTATGAGTATACTTGTAAACAAATCCACAAAAGTTCTCACCCAGGGCATCACCGGATCAACCGGTCAATTCCACACCCGTGCCTGTCGTGACTACGGAACCCAGATGGTTGCCGGCGTCACTCCCGGCAAGGGCGGTGAGAGCTTCGAGGGGATTCCCCTCTTCAACACCGTCGCCCAGGCCAAGGAGGCCACAGCGTGCAATGCCTCTGTGATCTATGTGCCACCTGCTTTTGCCGCAGAGGCCATTATGGAGGCCATCGACGCCGATCTGGATCTGGTCGTTTGCATTACCGAGGGGATCCCTGTGCAGGACATGATCAAGGTCAAAAGAAAAATGGTGGGCTCACGAACACGCCTCATTGGACCCAATTGCCCGGGCATCATCACACCGGGCGAGTGCAAGATCGGCATCATGCCGGGACATATTCACAAACCGGGTCATGTGGGGGTGGTCTCGCGTTCGGGCACACTCACCTATGAAGCCGTGGATCAGGTCACACGCCTGGGACTGGGTCAGTCCACCTGTATCGGCATTGGCGGTGATCCCGTCAACGGCACGGATTTTATTGATTGCCTCAAGCTCTTCAATTCGGATAATAACACGCACGCCATTGTGCTCATCGGTGAAATTGGGGGCACAGCTGAGGAAGAGGCCGCGGATTACATCAAGGCCCACGTCAAAAAACCTGTCGTCGCCTTCATCGCCGGGGCCACAGCCCCTCCGGGGAGACGCATGGGACACGCAGGTGCCATCATCGCGGGCGGCAAGGGAACCGCCCAAGACAAATTTGCCGCCCTTTCAGCGGCGGGGGGGG
>CAZGMS010000060.1:0-11899 GCA_964526915.1 uncultured Nitrospirales bacterium | reverse complement strand
TTCTTCATCTGTTACAGGCGTAACAAGGCAAGCACACAGTTTTTCAACAATCTTTGCTATAAAAGCATTCTCAATCATTTCACGCACACTGGCCGTTTTGTGAGACGCTGCCATTGAACAAAACAGCATCAGGTATTGCACATGCCGCATTTGGGCAGAAAAATCGTTTGGAATTGCCTGTGTCAAAAGTCTTGCCCCAATTTCATTCAGGGCCGCAACATCGCTTTTCCCCAGAACATCCAGGACGCGTTTCAGTCTGTTGTCTGGATCGGGATGATTAAAATACTCTTCAATCACCCACGCGCGGACGTGCGCATCTCTGCTGGCCAGCTCCACAAGGCACTGAATGGCTTCATACCAACCAGTCTTGCCAGAAAGACATTCGTCACGCAAACCGGGCAAAAGTTTTTCCCAAACAGAGGGAACCTTTTGACTGCCCATTTGGAGAGCAACCATAAACAAAGATTTGCGCTGGGTTTCGTCGGCAAAACGAAAATCAGAGATCACTTCCGGAAGGAGAACATCCACGATCAGCTGAGGATCAGTCTTTGCCAAGGCCGGGGCTATCTCCCACAAAAAAGAATGAGCTGTGTGTATGCCCTCATTCCAGTAAAAAAACCGGTCTGTTGTTTTCGCTTCTGAATTTCGTGCCTCGCAGGCATAGCGAACGAGAGCCCTCACAAAAGGCCGGCCATCCTGTTTCACCAGTTCACGAAAATAGATAGTAGTGTCCCATCGTTTCACAAAGCGCTTGAGGAATGTTTCGTAAAAATACTCTGGTTCAGTATCGACAAACAAACTGCCCAACTCAACAAAGAGTGATGCCACGGCCATCTTGGCGTCTTCATAATGCATCACATCAACCAGCGTTTCGAACTTGTATTGATGTTCCAGCAATTTGATGAGCAGAGGA
Source organism: uncultured Nitrospirales bacterium (assembly GCA_964526915.1). GTDB lineage: Bacteria > UBA10199 > UBA10199 > UBA10199 > JADGCS01 > JAHJDR01. The sequence goes on along the minus strand of CAZGMS010000060.1, from coordinate 10,986 downwards.
ACGATTCTTTCTTTGACAAACCCGGGATCATTTTTTGCCAACGCACAACCAATTTTGCTGACCCCCATGACGCAAACACCTTTATCATCCCAGGCCAGTGTTTCAAACGCAGAGCACAAGGCGTTGGCCCACGCACGCAGTTGAGATACAGGCAAGTCTTCGACTGACAAGACAGACAGCGACTGCACAGCATGACGGGATTGATCTGTTTCATCAAACCCTTCAAGTGTGGTCACTTTGTGTGTCTGGGCAGAACCATTTCCCTTGTCTTTTTGTTTGACAGCACTTTCAAAGACGCGATCTTTCAATAGCGTTATGCCATTTGAGGTGAAACGCAAGGCCCCCAAATTGACATTAACATCTGTAGCAGGTTGTCCCCGAACAATCTGTACCCACTCAGAAAATGCGACCGGCAAAACAATATCATCTGCAAAATGATCTGCCGGACCGGGTGCTAGCGTCTGCGCAATTTCGGTTGCAGACCGCAACGGCAATAAATGCCTGTCATTAACACTGAAAACACCGGGCATGGAAAGGGAGGTCACGCCCTGTTTTGGCAAGATAAAAAAGGTCATGGAGCTGTTAGACTTATTATCGGCAAGAGGCCTCCTGTTGTTGCCCTTATTATCGACAATAAACGTGTGGTTGGTGTCGACAGAAGGCATTGATTGTTAACACTTGTTAACAGCTTGTGTGGAGGGAGGAGACAACGGCCCAGCTTACCCATATGCTACAAAGTCATTCAAAAATCTCTCTCGATGAGGTTGCCGGATTGGCGCTAAGATTATGTTGAAAAAGCCCGGGCACAGATTGGTGTCCGAGCTTTTTTGGGTGAAATATTTTTTTAGAAAATGGCGTCTTCCGGCACAGGCTCGTCACGATGAACATAGGGGGTATTGTTGGCGGGTTGTTCGGATGTAAACTTGTACTCCGTCTCGTACACCAATTCCTCAAAACGGACATATTTATTAATGAAGGCCAGACGGGTTGTGCCGATGGCGCCATTGCGCTGTTTGCCCACAATCACTTCGGCAATGCCCTTGTCCGGGGAATCGGGATTATACACCTCATCGCGATAAACAAAGGCAATGAGATCCGCGTCCTGTTCGATGGCGCCCGATTCCCTCAAATCACTCATCATGGGACGCTTGTTCTGACGGCTTTCCAAAGAACGATTAAGCTGAGAGATGGCAACGACCGGCACATGCAGGTCTTTGGCCAGGGCCTTCAGCGAACGGCTGATTTCTGATATCTCCTGCTCACGAGACTGGTGATTCCCGGAAGCCTGCATGAGTTGCAGGTAATCGATGAGAATCAAATCGAGACCCCCGACTGTTTTCGACAGGTGTCGCGCCTTGGCCCGAACCTCGAGGGTCGACTGGGCGGGCTGGTCATCGATGTAAATACCGTAATTCGAAAGGTCTTCCGCCGCCGCCAGCAATTTTGGCCAATCTGCTTCCTCCAGGTTGCCGGTTCTGACGCGAGAGGCGTCGATGCGCGCGTGTGAGGTCAAAAGACGCATCATGAGTGATTCCTTGCTCATCTCAAGTGAATAAACCGCCACCTTGGCGTTGTTGAGACGACAGGCGTTCTCCACCACATTCATGGCAAACGCCGTTTTCCCCATGGAAGGGCGACCTGCCACGATGATGAGATCACTCTTTTGGAAGCCAGCTGTCAGGTTATCGAGTTCCCGGAAACCTGTGGCCAAACCCGTGATGTGTCCTTTGTGTTCAAACAGATGTTCGATCTGTTTGTAGGTATCCTTGACGATGTCTTTGACGGGCGAAAAACCCTTGCTTACCTTTTTTTCGGAAAGTGAAAAAATGCGGTTCTCCGCCCTGTCCAACAAATCGTTCACATCATGATCGGACTGATAACATTCTGTCACGATGTCAGTCCCCGCGTTGATCAGATTCCGCAAAATGGATTTTTCGCGCACCACCTTGGCGTAGCTGGCCACGTTGGCCGCGGTGGGAATCAGATCGACGATGTGCGACAGGTAAGCACTGCCCCCGATTTGATCAAGTTCCCCTTTCTTTTCCAGCAAGGCATTGATGGTCACCAGATCAGTGGGCTCGTTTTTTTCGTTGAGTTCGAGCATGCCCCGAAAAATGATCTTATGTGCTTCCTTGTAAAAATCGTCAGGGACAATGTGCTCCAGACAAATGTTAAGTGCGTGATTGTCGATGAGGATCGAGGCCAGCACAGCCTGCTCTGCCTCCAGGTTTTGGGGTGGCAGACGTGACAGAGAGAACACCTGGGCGGCGTTATCAGGAGCTCGTCGTTTTGAATTGGCTTGTGGCATAAGAATAAACTTTCGAATGGTTTTGCAATTTTGAAGCAATTGTCATTCCTGCGAAAGCAGGAATCCAGAATGATAGAAAACAGGGATCCCAGCATTCGCTGGGATGACATTCTCTATTTAGGGAACCTCTCATATTTCCCCTTGATATTCGATATTCAAAATATGAGCATCAGGTCAATGGCGATTCTTCAACATGTGGATATCTTGAGTAAAAAAAAGGGACCCCGCATCAATTCTGATCTGACACAGTGTCCCTTAATAAAATAATATTGTGAGCATCATCACACAGCTTCGTCTGCAGGTGCTTTGGTGGCCGACACAGTGCTCTCAACGGTTTGTGGCGCACCGACATCTTCTGGCACTTCTTTCTTGGCAACGCGCTTCGCAGGTTTGGCCTTGGGATGGACCGCATCAGCCTGAATGTCTTCGGGCCTCTTGGCAACAGTGATCTTCAATTCAGCGGTCACCTCCTGATGGAGACGGATCTGGAACTCGTAAGTGCCAATGGATTTGATGGGGGCCTCCAAACGAATGAGTTTGCGATCGACTTCCACACCGGCTTCTTTGAGTTTGTCTTGTATGTCTGAAACGGTCACTGAACCAAACAGTTTATTGTCTGATGTGGTGGCATGTTGAACAGTGAGATGAATCCCCTGAATTTTTTCCAGATACTTTTGGGCATCTTGCTTGTGTTTGGCCTTTTTGATTTCGAGCTGTCTTTTGCGGTGCTCGAAAAGATGGATGCTCTCCTGACTGGCAGGAATGGCAAGCTTTTTGGGAAATAAAAAATTTCTGGCAAAACCATTTTTGACATTAACAACATCGCCTACAAAACCCAAACTGGGATAATCTTCGTTTAATATGACTTGCATGATAAAAACCCGATGAACCAACGCTCCGATGAGCCAATCTGGATTGAAAGATACCCTTGATCCAATCGGTTCGTCGCCGTAAATTGGTAACCAGTCTACAGCGTCGGTTCGTCGGCGTAGCGGCTCGACGTAAATTCGGAGCGGCACTATTAATACCCTTATTATTTCAATGCAATAAAAAAGTATCAGGAACCTTTTAAAAGGTTCCTAGAAGCACAGTTTCTTAGAAAGAGTTGCTTAACACAAGATTATGATTGTCTATTTGTGATAAATCTAATAATTTAGCGACGTCATGGGCATTGAATCCAACAATCTGTCACAAAAACGCAAAACCACGGCCAGTAAAACCAAGTTATCACAGCTCATTCATTTGCATGAGGGCTACGCCAGAAGCCAGGACGGCACCCGAATCTGGTATCAAAGTCAGGGCCAGGGGACCCCGATCATCTTCTGTAACGGTCTGGGCTGTTCCTGGGCCTTTTGGAAACATGTGCACGCGCATTTTGCAAAAAAACACCAGGTCATTGTTTTCGACTGGCGTTGTCACGGCAAATCCGAACACATTACGGACGAAGACAAACTCACTATCGATACCCTGGCCGAAGACATGCACGCCGTGCTCAAAAAACTCACCATCAACAAAGCCATCATCGCCGGCTATTCCATGGGCACTCAGGTCTTGTATCGCTTTTGGGAAAAATACCCCAAAAAGGTCCTGGCCCTTATTCCCTGTTGCGGCACCTACAGCCGCCCCATGGACACTTTTTACAACAGCAAAACCTCCAAATACATTTTTGCCGGGGTTTACATTTTCAATCATTTTTTTCCGCGTCTTTCAAACAGTCTGGGTCACCTGCTGTCCAAAAACCCCCTCTGGTGGCAAATGGGCACGGCCCTTGAGATGCTCAACCCCGGCCTCGCAGACAGGAAAGTGCTCAAAGAATACATCGAGCATTTTACAGCCATGGATTCTGTCATGCTCACAGCCTTGGCCCAGAGCATGCAGGATTACAACGCCGAGCCCATCCTCAAAAGGATTCATGTCCCCACCCTCATTATCGCCGCCGAAAATGATCGTTTCACCCCCGTGTGGATTTCAAAAAAAATGCATCACCTTATCCCCCAATCAGAATTGATCATCATCAAAAAGGCCACACACGTGGCCCTCGTTGAACAACCAGCCCTGATTAACCTGAGGATCGAAAAATTTTTGCAGGAAAGACTGTGACTCGATATTCATGTTTCCACTTGCCTTAAAACACACTCATGTTTATAATCCCACGCCACAAGTTTCGTTCAATATAACCAAACTCATTGGAGGTTTTCATGAAAGTTTTAGTTTCTATTCTATGCGCGGGTTTAATCTTGGCCACTGTGTCCTGTTCAAAAATACAGACACAAAACACGGCGCAGGACATTTTTGATCTGCCCAAAGCCAAACAGGGTGATTTGATCGCCAAGGTCAATGACACAGAAATCCATCAAGGGCTTCTCGATATCCTCAAGGAACTCAACCCCAGAGTTGAACAGCAACTCAGCAACCCCATGACCCGCAAAAAAATCATCACGTCGCTCATCGACCAACAACTCCTGTATCAAGAAGCCACCAAACGCAACTTGGCCAGCCAGGAAGACGTCATCATGAAGTACCTCATCAACAGGCACGCCATCATCACCAATGCCCTCCTGCAACAAGAGGTGGAACAAGCCATGACCAAGGCGTACGAGGAAAAGAAAGATTCCCAGTTCACCAAACTCAAGGTCGCTCTCATCGCGGCAAACTTTAAAAAAGATGAGCCTGCAAAGGACAAAAAGGAACAACCAGCCAAACCCACCGACACAGAAGTCGCCAATGCCCTCGAGCGCATTCAAAAAATAAAGGCCCGTATTGACAAAGGTGAGGATTTTGCCAAAATGGCGCAGGCAGAATCTGATGACAAACTCACAAGCAAAAAAGGTGGCGATGCCGGCAAAATATCAAAAGACGACAAACGATTCGAGAGATTGGGTTACGGCCCACTCGTGACCGCCGCCTTTGCCATGAAAAAAGACCAGGTCTCCGATCCCATCAAAACAGACAAAGGGTACTTCCTCATCAAAGTCACTGACGATCCATCAGTCGTTCCCTACGAAGAAGCCAAGAGGGTCTTGGGTTTTGAACTGCAAAATAAAATCAAAGACGATTTATTGGCCAAACTCAAGAATGGTGCTAAGATCGAATATGCCACGGTGGACACGCCCGAACCCAAAAAAGAAGATAGTGCAAATCCCCTCCAGAACCAACTTAATATGATCCAGAGCGGCATTCAGCAAAAGGCACAGCCCCAGGCTAACGACCCCCATCAAACATTACCTGAACCCAAGAAAGAACCCGGACAAGCTTCTTTGCAGGATCAACTCAATATGATTCAAAGTGGCATTCACAAACAAACGCCCCCTGAAGACGAGAAAAATGGGGCGACACCCAAAAAGGACGACGCCCATTAATCATGAACAAGCCCATCACCTACAAGGACTCCGGCGTCGATATCTCAGCAGGAGATGATTTGGTGGACCTCATTCAGGTCTCCGCCAAAAAGACGCAAAGGCCTGAAGTGCTGGGAGGGCTTGGCTCTTTTGCTGGTCTGTTCTCCCTGGAGAAATGTTCCCTCAAAAAACCCGTACTGGTTGCCTCGACAGACGGAGTTGGCACCAAACTCAAATTGGCCCTCGATGACCAGCATATTCAGAATCTGGGTCAGGATTTGGTGGCCATGTGTGTCAACGACCTCATCTGTTGTGGGGCCGAGCCACTGTTTTTTTTGGATTATTATGCCACAGGGGCACTGAACACAGCGCAGGCCGCGCTGGTTATCCAGAATATCGCCTCCTGCCTTGAAAACATCAACTGCACATTGTTGGGGGGTGAAACCGCAGAGATGCCCGGTCTATATGCCAAAGGTGATTTTGACTTGGCCGGTTTTGCCGTGGGCATCGTTGATCGTGATCGCATCATCACTGGTGAACAAGTCAAAGAGGGTGATGTCATCATTGGGCTGACCTCCAGTGGTGTACATTCAAACGGTTACTCACTGGTCCGCAAAATTATTGAACAAAAAAAACTCGACTTGCACACCAAACCAGCCGGTTGGCATGCCCCCTTGGGACAAGTTCTGTTGGAGCCCACACGCATCTACGTCAATCCCGTGTTGGCCTTCATCAAGCAATACCCCGTTCAGGCCATGGCACACATCACAGGTGGCGGCCTTGTGGAGAATCTGCCGCGCGTCTTTCCAGATACCTTTCAGGCCCAACTCTTTAAAAACAAGATCCCCACCCCTGCTGTGTTCAGATATTTACAGGAACAAGGCAACGTTCCAGAACCCGAAATGTGGCGCGTGTTCAACATGGGCATCGGTTTCGCTCTCATAGTGGACGCATCACTCAAAGCTGAAGCCATCAAATTTTTCGAACAACAAAATGTGCCGGCTTTCGAAATCGGGGTGATCACAAGACAACAGGATACCAACGAAAGCAAAGTGATTTTGCGATAGCCATGACACGTTCTTCCCCTCATAACGCCTTGAACATTGTGGTGCTGGTTTCTGGCCGTGGCTCAAATCTGCAGGCTATCATCGATGCCACCAACAACAATATCATCCGAAGTCGCGTCACGGCCGTCATTTCGAACCGACCTGGTGTCCCTGCCCTGCAAAGAGCGGCGGAAGCGAACATCCCCAGTACCGTCATTGCCTCCTATCATCGCCCGACAGCAGAGTTCCATGATGCCTTGTTTCGAACGCTCACCTCGCTAAACCCCGATCTCATTGTGTTAGCTGGATTCATGAAGATTCTGCCCCAGAAGATCGTCAGGCATTTTTCGGGCAAGATCATCAATATCCACCCTTCCCTGCTCCCTGCTTTTCGCGGCCTGAACGCGCAACAGCAGGCACTGGACGCGGGTGTGCGCGTCACAGGTTGTACCGTACACTTCGTCGATGAGGGTTGTGACACGGGTCCCATCATTTGGCAAGACAGCGAACAGATCCAAGAAGGCGACACAGCCGAGACGCTGTCGAACAGACTCTTGTTGAAAGAACACACCTCCTTGGTCCAAGCCATACAACTGATAGAGAATCATAAAGTTATTTTACAAGAACACGAAACTTTGTTACGGAGAGACCCATGACGCAAAAACAAAAATTCTTTTTTCTAATGGTTCTCGGTTTTTTATTTTTGAGCTTGAATGTCCTGGCCGAAGATGACTTCGATACCACCAGCTATAATAAAACTTTGGGGGCCAGCGTGTATGGCAGTATTCAGTTGGTCGACACATTGCCCCTGGTTGATATGGGAATTGGGGGCGGTGCCTTTTTTGACTGGCGCTTTAACGAACGCTTCTCGCTGATGGTGGAATCTTTTTTCACCACACAGGATGGCAGGGGTCAAAGCGCCGCGGACAGGAGCATTGAATTCCTGTGCATCCCAGCCTCTACTTTCAAGGTGTACATCCCGACCAAAACCCCTCAATTGGACCCCTATATCGGTTTGGGAATCGGTTTTTATCACCTCAGGGAGGGAGATGTTGAAGACGATACGGCGGGCTTTGGCATTGGCGCGCAGATCGAAGTGGGTATCGAATACCTGTTGGCAGATAATCTGATGGTAGGTGTCGGCGGCACGTACCGCTCAGTCGGTTTGATCAATAGTTTGACAGGACCGGCTAATGCCTCTACCTACATGCCTTACACTCTTTTTGGTCGTGTAGGATATCGTTTTTAGATCAAAGGTCGGTCAGTCATGCTCGAGAAATATTGTGACATCTTGGTTGTGGGCAATCAGTTGCCCGGACTGGTGACGGCCGCTTTTTTGGCCAGACGCGGTTTAAGTGTGCAGGTCATTGATTCCGATTTGTATCTCGGTCACGCCAAAAACCCAGACCCCACCTGCATCAACAAGGTCCAGTCTACCCTTTTTCGTTCGATTCTGGGCCGCCTCAATGTCCCCGAACTCACCATACAAAATCTCTTGAATCGTGACTGCGTGTTGCAAGTGGTTTTTCCCAAGCATCGTATCGACATTTCAAACAACCCACTGGACTACTTTGAAGAAATCGAAAGAGAATTTCCAGAACATTATTCCGACATCAAGGCTTTCTACGAAACCCAATCGCGGCTCCGCCACAGCATCAATGTCACAGACCTGTTTGAGCACCTCATTCCCGGCACCTGGAAGGAAAAAAGCGCTTTCAAAAAATTTATTCAAAACAATGCCCTCAACGATAAAAGCAAAGAGTACCTCGCACTGCTTCAAAAGGATCCCCGACTCCATCATTTTTTTGCGGCACAATATCTTCTGGCGTATCAGCAAACCAACACGGATCCTTTTGCTTACCAGATTTCCACCCTGTTCAATCCTGGCGACGGCGAGATTTTTGGCATCCAATCTGGGTTAAACAATATTAAAAACATTTTGCACGAACGCATCACGCATTACGACGGGACCATTCGCAAGAGAGCACAATTGAACTCCCTGCTGTTTCGTAACGGCATCTTTGAAGGCGTGGAAATGGACGAAACCAACGGCATCGTATTGTGTAAATACATCATCTGGAATGATTCGCTCGACAAGCTCAAGGATTTGTTGCCCAAAAAATGGCGCTTTCACAAACTAAAAAATCACTGTCTCAACAACCAATTCGATTTTCACTGGTTCACAGCCCGTTTTTCGGTTGCCTCACAGTTCATTCCCGAACCCTGTCGGTCAAATGTGCTGGTCATCACGGACCCCCAACAAGAACTTGTGGGAGATAATTTATTGTATTTGCAAATCGACCGCACGCCAGCCTCGGAGAAGACCTTGATTCACGCCAATTTTCTGCTTCCCAAATCGGCCCTTCAGGAAGATGAGGATTTTTTTGACAGCTATTTCGCATCCATCCGCAAAAACATCCTTCAACTCATGCCCTTTGGTGAACACACTCTTGAACTGGTTTTTCCCATAAAGAGTAGGGACATGCCCAACGACACATTGTTCCCTCTCATGGAAAATGATTTTGAAATCATGCGGCACAGCGCCGAAAAACACGGCATCGTGAACCAGAGCGAAAAAAACTTTGCGTCACTTTTCAAACGTCACTACAAAACACCCAGCCCCAATTTCTACGTGTCGCACCCTTCTGTCTTTGCGGGCTTTGGTCTGGACGCCAACCTCATGCTGGGTCTCAAGATCACCGACCTCATCTGGCAGGAGGTTGAGAACGTCAAAAAACGCGCCATGAAGACCGAACGGCGCATTGCGTGAAGGTCTTTTATTTGCCATTTTTCGCGGCGATTTTGCCACGCAACCCAAACCAGATGGTTTTGATTCTGAAAATTGATGCTGACTTTGAATCTCAAACAAAAATAATCGTTGAAAAAACCTTGCTTTTGTAATATTATAAAGTATCTTACAAGGCGCCTTAAAAAGGACGTTATTATGATCTCATTAAAATCAATTATACCTGTTACCAAGGCCAAAAGAGAGCTCATGAAACTGTTGAAGAAAGCCCAATTGGAAGGAGAATCTTACATCATTACTAAAGATGGAGAAGCCGCTGGTGTCCTTATGGGTGCCGATGAATACGACGGGTTGATTGAAACCATTCGCATTCTACAAAACCAATCCACCGTCAGCCTCATCAATCAGGCACAAAGACAATTTGATGAGGGAACGACGTACACTCACAAACAAGTTTTTGAAGAATGAAACTCATCTACTCTGCCATCGCAAAAGATCAGATCACCTCACTTCCACCGCAAACAAAAGGACAAATACGCGCTCTCTTGGAAGAAATCCAAGACAACCCCCATCATGGCAAGGCCCTGAGAGACGATTTGACAGGGTTCAGATCATCAGCATTTCATCGTTATCGTATTGTGTACAGAATCATGAAAAAAAGTAATGAGATATGGATCTATATCGTAGAACGCAGAGAGACCGTTTACGAAAATGCGTCCAGGTTACTGGCCGAGCAAAAAAAAAGGACATGACCAAGGAACCATCACTTCTTTCTTTTCAACCTCTGTTCCCTGCGTTTACGACCAGCTTCGTAGCGTTTTTTCTCCTCTGCTGATTCGGGCAGAACGGGTGGGACATCTTGCACCTTGCCATCACGGCCGAGCGAGACAAACGTCAGGTAGGCACTGGCCGTATGGAGTTTGACTTGATCGATGGCATTCTCGGCAAAGACCTTCACCCCTACTTCCACAGAATGCGGGCTGGTAAAATTCACCGACGCCTTCATGGTCACGATATCCCCCAGTTTGACCGGGTGAATAAAGAAAAGATCGTCCATCGCGGCGGTCACCACAATATTGCGGCAATGCCTGATGGCCGCAATACTGCCGGTGATGTCGATCCAACTCATCATCGTCCCGCCGAACAGATTCCCCAAAGGGTTCGTGTGTTCAGGCAGAACAATGAACGTGTTCTCTGTTTTGGAGTAAGAAACGGTTCTACAATCTGATTTCTTGTTAACGGACATACTGACACCGAGACGAATATCGAATATTGAACAAGGAATGTAGAAATCAAATGAATACACTTCGACATTCCTTGTTCAATATTCGTTATTCGATCTTCTCTCTGAGCCTCGGTTCCTTCACCGCCTTCACTTCATCAAGCCGACCAACCACAGTGGTCTGCGGCGCATTGTGCAAGAGGTCGGGGTTGTTGTTGATCTCGTTTCTGATCTGAATCATCGCATCGCAAAAAACGTCGATCGTTTCCTTGGATTCTGTTTCGGTCGGTTCGATCATGATCGCACCGGAGACGATGATTGGAAAA
>CAZGMS010000059.1:0-18438 GCA_964526915.1 uncultured Nitrospirales bacterium | reverse complement strand
TGAAGCGTATCTTGAGATACGAGATACGCTTCACGAGATACGTGATACGAACAATGGCTAAAGAAAAAGAATACAAAAAACTCTTTCTCCAGGAATCTGCTGAACTTTTACAACAGATGAATCAGAGTCTTTTGCTCTTCGAGAAGCAGCCCGACAATAAGGAAGCCCTTAACGCCATCTTTCGCTGTGTTCACACCCTCAAGAGCATGGCGGCCAGCATGGGGCACAGAACACTTTCGGATTTGGCCCACAACATGGAAGATGTGCTGGATCAACTCAGGGGTGGTCAGGTTGAGGTGTTGGAAAAAACAGCTGACATTCTTTTTCAATCTTTTGATCTTCTGGAAAGAATGATCAACGATATCCGTGAAGGCAGGGAGCTTAAGGTGGACATCAGTCAGGCTGTGGCGGCCCTGCACTCCGTAATGCAAAAGAAACCTCAGATCATAGATGACATCACAGCATCCGGAATACCTCTTAATGAATTTGATAAACGGACAATTGCCAGGGTGACTCAGGAGGGCTTGTTCCCGTATCAATTGACGATCACCCTCGAAGATCATTGTGTTTTAAAAAGCGTGCGTGCGTTCATGGTGTTTAGAAATCTGCACGCCATTGGAGAGGTCATCAAATCCTTTCCCGACAGCTTGTCCATTGAGGAAGAGCGTTTTGGAAACCAGTTTGGCTGTGTGTTTATTACCAGGGAATCTTCGGAGAAGGTGAGTCAACTGGTCAATGAGGTTCTTGAAGTCAAGGGGGTTCAGATTGTCTTGATCCCTGCTGATCCTGCCTGGAACGTCCTGAGCTGTGGCGATGCCGCAGACTCAGATTCCAGGGAATCGCCAGAGTCATTTCATGAACACATCAAGAAATTGCAGAGTGTTCGGGTTGATGTGCTGGTGTTGGATAAGCTCATGAACCTGGTTGAAGAGCTGACGATTTGTAAATTGCGCTTTGCAGATTTGAACATGCGCGAAACCAGCATGGGCTTGAAAGCAGCTGTAGAGCAAATGGGACGGCTAACCGATGATTTGCAAAATGAGGTGATGAAGGCCAGGCTGGTTCCTGTGGGGCAGATATTTGAGCGGTTTCCCAGATTTGTGAGGGATATGGCGAAGGCGGAGAATAAAAAGGTTCGACTCGACATGGTTGGTGCCGACATCGAACTCGACAGAACAGTTTTGGATGAGATGGGAGAGCCTCTCATCCATCTGATCAGAAATGCCGTCGATCACGGAATTGAATCTCCTGCGGAGCGCAAAACAAAAAACAAAAGTGAAGACGGGACGATCACGCTTTCGGCGAGGCGAGAAAAAAATTCTGTTTTCATTGAGGTGAGTGATGATGGCAAAGGCATCAGCGTTGATTTGGTCAAAAAGCAGGCCCTGGCCAAAGGCCTGGTCACTCATGAGGTCCTGCAACAGATGAATGATCATGAGGTCCTGTTGCTGACGACACAGCCAGGATTCAGCACCAAGGAGGCGATCACCAGAGTGTCAGGACGTGGTGTGGGCCTGGATGTGGCGCGTACAAAAATGGAAAAACTGGGAGGGTCACTGCTGATCCAATCACAACGGGACGAAGGAACAAAGTTTTCCATGAGGCTTCCGCTCACAACGGCGGTCATCAAAGCCCTGCTGGTTAAGTCGCAGGGACGTACGTATGCGATGCCTGTCGCCAATATTATCGAATTGGTTATTGTAAAAGAAGAAAATATTAACACCATCGAAAACAGGGAAACCTTTTTTCACCGTGACCGCGTGTTGCCTCTGGTGAGGATGGACTGGGAGAGTCATGCGTATGAAGCGCGAAACGCCCTTAACGTTGTTGTTGTCGAAACTGGCAACAACCCATTTGGCATCGTGGTCGATTCGCTTGTGAGCCAACAGGACATTGTGGTCAAACAGTTGGCCAGGGAATTGAGGGGTGTCAGAGGTATTGCGGGTGCCACAATTCTTGGTGACGGGAATGTGGCCCTTGTGCTCGATGTGGCAGGTCTTGTTTAGCACCTTATTTGGGGATAACAAATGAAAGAACTTACCAATCTTCAACTCGATGCCCTGAGGGAGGCTGGAAACATTGGAGCGGGACACGCGGCGATTGCCCTTTCTCAGATGATGAACAAGAAAGTCATGATGTCTGTGGTCAGAACAGAAATTGTCCCCAGCAACGTGTTTCTGAAAGGGTTTGTGGAGGAACACGATCCTGAGGTCGCGGGGGTGTATCTCATCACCTTGGGGGATACCCAAGGGGCCGCGATTTTCATGTTTCAAAAGGCTGCCGCGTTAAACCTGTGTGATTTGCTGCTCACACGCCAGAGGGGCTCGACAACTTTTGTAGATGAGCAAGCTCAATCAGCGCTCAAAGAGCTTGGCAGTATCCTCACGGGTTCATTTTTTTCTGTGCTTTCTGACATGCTCCATCTTAATTTTTTTCACAAGACGCCTCTTTACGCGGAGGATGATGCCGCTGTTATCCTGTACGGCATTTGTGATAGCGTTTTTGGGGACAGGCAGGAGAGATTGTGTGTGACCACAGAATTCGTTGAGTCAAACAGTCGGATCAAGGGTTCCTTTGTTTTTATCCCCACTGTCGAAACGATGCAAAAATTCCTGACTCAACTTCAGGTATGACACTGACTGTCATCAAGCTCATACGTTCAAGTGAAAGGATGTTTTATGCATACAATGCTCAGTGAGTTGCAGATTGATGCGCTCAAAGAGGTGTCCAGTATCGGGGCGGGGAATGCTGCCACAGCCTTGTCGCAGATGATCAAGAAAAGGATTGTCATCAATGTGCCGCAGGTGCAGTTTTCGACCATTGATGAAGCTACCCGTGTTTTTGGACCAGCCGAAACAATTGTGAGTGCCGTGTGCCTGCGCGTTTTGGGTGACGTGACAGGGATCATCCTCATCACTTTTGGGAAAGCAGAAGCGACACGTCTTTCCTGTCTTCTCATGGGACGCCAGACAGCAGACCAGGAAGGTGATTGGGATGAAATCGGTCTGTCTGCCATCAAGGAGGTGGCCACCATCCTGGCGGGTTCATACCTGAATGCCCTCTCCAAGATGCTGGAGTTGCAGTTCAACTTGTCGCTCCCTTCTTTTGCCCAAGATATGGCTGGTGCCCTGATACAGAACGTCCTGATAGAAACAAATCAAAATGCTGAGCATGCCATTGTGGTGAATACAGAGATGTCTGTCGTGGACGAAAGAGTGATGGGGTATTTCTTTTTTATTCCTGAGGCGCAGTCTTTGGGAAAGGTGCTGGAGGCGATGGGGGTTTAGCATGAACAAAAAAATTCTCATCATAGAAGAAAAAAAAGTTTTTGGTGATGTTCTTTCAAGGTGCTTTGCGGAGGAAGGGCACATGATCAGCGTCGTGCCACAGTATCTTCAGGGCCTGGAGTCCGTGGCGCGTGAAAAACCCGATGTTGTATTAATGCATGTTACCAGACCCGGGCAGGATGAAATGGATGCGTTAGCGCGGATCAAAGGGAACAACGCTGATACTGATGTGATCTTGGTTACAGGATATGGTAATCTGGAAACTGCCGTGGAGGCCATGAAACTGGGGGCTGTCGATTACATTACAGAACCCTTTGATCTGGAATACATAAAAAATCTTATTGTTCAATGTCTGGAGAAATGAATCCTTATGCTTTCCCACGCCGACATCATTAACGAAATGAACAGCCTGGCCCTTTCACTGGAGGGGCCGCGTCCTTTTGTGAAGTGGGTGCTGGGCAATGTAGCCAGCCTGATGGAGTGTCAGTTTGCGGCTATTGCGACGGTGCGTCATGATACGGTGCAGATACACCTGGCATCCTGCTGTCAGCAAGTCTCTCCCCTGGTTTTACAGTTCAGGGATCTTTTGCAGAACACCCTACATGAGCATCAAACACAGTTCTCCGAAGTGATTTATGAAGACTCTTCATTTGTGGGGCCTGGTTGTGAGAGCGAGAAAACAGAAGGAGAGGGGACTTCAGTGGGGTCTTTCTACGTGACGCCACTCAGGGTTGATAATGAATTGCTGGGTTATTTTGCCTTGGGACATATCAAAAAGAACGCCTTTCCCCGGTTCAAAAAAAATCTTCTGGATGATTTTTGTATTCACCTGTCCCATGGCATCCGCAATCTCCTGAACAAAAGTCTCATTATCGAACAAATGGCTCTTTTGGAGCAGGAAAAGCATAAAACAGAGACCGAAAAACGAAAGTTGGATATCATTCTTGCTGGCATGAAAGAGGGACTCATCCTTTCTGATGCCAGACAAAACGTTCTGGTTGTCAATCGAGCGGCCTGCGATATGCTGGGTCTTGAAAACGCCGAGGGACAATCCCGTGCCAGAGAATTCATTGTCCGGGCAGTCCTTGACAAGGGAACCTTGGCGAAGCCTCGAGACAGGGATGTCCTCTTAAAACGACCGGAACGGCAAGTCCTTCATATCAGCGCGTCACCTATTGTTGATGAAAAGGGAATTTTTGTAGCGCAGGCAACTTTGTTGACTGATGTGACCCGAGAAAGGGAAGTTGAAAGAATGAAATCGGAATTTGTCAGTGTGGTGAGTCACGAACTGCGTACCCCTCTCACGGCGATTCGGGAGGCCATTGCCCTGATCATCGATGGGATCGCAGGGACCGTCAACGATAAGCAACGACATTGTCTTGATGTGGCCTTGAGGGACGTGGATCGCCTGGGGCGCATGATTAACGATCTCCTCGACCTGTCACGCATTGAGTCTGGCAAGATCGGCCTCAAGAGGATATCGTGCTCAGCAGAATATTTGATAACGTGTGTGCACACAATCCTTGCCGCCAAGGCACAAAGCGACAATATCCAGTTGGTGGTTGCTGTGTCCGAAAATGTTCCTCCTGTTTTTGCGGACCCCGACACGATCATTCAAGTGCTCATCAATCTGGTGGGAAATGCGTTCAAATTTACACCGGAAGGGGGAACTGTGAGAGTGTCCTGCGGCACATCTCGTGAAGCGCATCCCGTATCTCGTATCTCACCAGATGTTTTCTCACGAGATACGAATAACGAAATACGAATGACGGACAGAAATTTCGTGGAATTTTCTGTCACAGATACCGGCCCCGGCATTCCCGAATCCGATCAAAAGAAACTTTTTCAGAAATTCAGTCAACTCGACATGAGCGTGACGCACCGGGTGGGCGGGACGGGTTTGGGTCTGGCCATCAGCAAAGAGCTTGTTGAAAAACATGGGGGAACCATACGTGTGGTGTCGGATCCCGGCAAGGGGTCTTGCTTTTCGTTTACCATCCCCGTATTCACACAGGAACTCTTCACTATTGATCTGATCCAGAAGGAGTTGGATCGTGTGAGAGACAATCGAGGGTGCCTGGCGGTTATCCTTATGAACTTTGCTTTTCCTCAAGAATTATCCTCGCAGAACAGGGAACAGGTACTGGCGCATGAAAGAGCGTTGCGATCACTCATGCGCAAAAAGGAAGACGTGGTGTGTGTTTATCTTGAAAGGAGTTTGCTTTGCATTGTTGAAGCGAATCAGGATGGGGCAAATAGTCTGGTTCTCAGGATCAGAAATGAAATGATTGATATCAATTCTGTTCAAATTGCCGTTTATCCTGCCGACGGCCAACGTGCAGAGGATTTGTTTAACAGGGTCACACTTCGTGTACCTCGAGATACGGGAAGTGTGATGTACAATCAGGTATGACAAAAAAAATACTCATTATTGATGATGAGGACCACATCGTAGAGATGCTTGCCCTGCGACTTGAGTCGCTGGGGTATAAGGTGTTGGCATCACACGATGGTATGTCTGGACTCGAAATGGCACGAGCAGAACTTCCCGATCTTATCCTGCTTGACGTGATGATGCCAAAAATGGATGGCTATACGGTGTGCAAGCTCCTCAAGAATGACGAAGCGTACAAGCACATCCCGATCATCATGTTGTCAGCCAGGTCTCAAGGTGTTGACCAGACAATTGGTGCCGACTGTGGCGCCGATGATTACGCCACGAAGCCGTTTAAACATCAGGAGTTATTCGAGAAAATAAACAAACACCTCAAAGAGATGGGTGAGGGTGGGGTCGGTTGAAACATGAGAGATTCAGACAATAAAAACCTGATCACACTCCTTACAAAAATATATCAGGCCCGGGGCTTGGACTTTACGCAGTATAAAATCAGCATGGTGCAAAGGCGTGTCCGGTCGCGGATGCTCAAGTGCAATGTGTCTACTTACGAAGACTATTTTCGGATTCTCGATCAGCAACCAGACGAATTGGGTCATTTGATCCAATCGTTTTCCATTCAGGTAACAGAATTATTCAGAAATCCAGAGAGTTTTAACGCCATTCGCGATATTGTCATTCCTCAAATCATTATTTCGAAAAGGGAGAAACAGCACAAAATCATCAAAGCATGGAGTTGTGGTTGTTCAACAGGAGATGAGCCTTATTCGTTGGCCATGCTTTTTTTAGAAAAATTGGGGGCGGCGAGGGACAGGTTCATACTCACAATTTTGGGAACCGATATAGACGACAGGGCCATCAGAGAAGCAGGGGACACAGAGTTCGAAAAGGATCAAATCAGTGCCCTTAACCAGGATATCATCCGCAATTATTTTGTAAAGCATGCTCACAGCAAATTCAAAATTGCAGACCCTGTTCGGAATCTGGTCAGACTGAGGCATCACGACGTGATCAATGACATACCCTATATGCATTGTGATGTGATCCTGTGTCGTAACGTGCTCATTTATTTTAACAAAGAATTGCAACAGGAGACACAATTGAAATTCTATGATTGCCTCAATCCGGGAGGTTTTTTGGTTTTGGGAATGACAGAATCTCTCATAGGAAGCGCGTCTGAATATTTTGAACCCGTGAACAATTCACTACGTATTTACCGACGCCCCATTGCCAGGACAACAGGGGCAGAAAAAGACCGCGAGGTCTTATCACAAAACGATATCGATCGTATTATCAAGGAAATGACAGAGGAGTGAGGGCGTGTTAGTCATATCCACAATGTCGCAGAATATATATTATGTTAAATAAGTAGCTTTTCAACTCATTGACTTCTTGGTTCAATTAAAATAAATCTCGCGTCTCTCATGACTCCTCAATCTGCAAATAAAACCATCGTCACTCTAAATCCAGAACCCTCTCTTGTGCATTCCATCACACTGGCACAGAACAATTTGATAAACCAAGGCCATAAAGATGGTTACTGGTGGTACACCCTTGAGGCCAACGATTCAATTAATGCTGAATACATCATGTTGCTCAAGTATCTGGAAATTGATGATAAACAGACAGAAAAAGCCATTTGTAGGTGGATATTGCATAATCAGAACCATGACGGTTCATGGAGTCTTTACTATGGAGCCCCCGGAGATTTAAGTGCGACCGTTGAATGCTATATTGCACTAAAAATGGCTGGTTTTGATTCAAATCAGCCAAGGATGGCTCAAGCCCGCAAATTTATTATGCAATTAGGGGGTGTCTCAAAAATTCGTGTGTTTTCACGCATTCATCTGGCCCTTTTTGGTCTGGTGGACTGGAAAATATGCCCCACAATGCCTGTCGCGCTCATTCAATTTCCTGAATGGGCCCCTGTCAATATTTACGAATTTTCCAGTTGGGCGCGGGCAAGCATTGTTCCTCTATTGGTCATCATGGACCAAAAAAAGACAAAAAAGATTACTGGTCTTTCCATTGACGAGCTGTATGTTGATTCTCAAAAAAAAGAAAAATGGATATATCCCAACGACGCCGGTGTGCTCAGTATTGAAAATCTTTTTATTAAAATAGATAAGGCTCTGCATGTAGCTGACACGCTCAAATTCAAACCACTTAGAAAGCAGTCATTAAAAAAATGTGAGGATTTCATCCGTTCGCATTTGGGCGTCACAGAAGATATCTATCCAGCCATGTTTTACGGTGTTCTGGCGCTTAACAGTCTTGGTTATCCCATGAACGATACCAATATCGAAAAAGCGCTTATGGGATTAAAGTCCTTCCAAGTCATAATGTCGCATAAAGAGTTGCATGCTGTGCCGTTTCAGGACAGCTCGACGATTGACTATAACTTATTCAAAAAACAGGCTGATGATGCCCACAGAGATTATATGGTCTATCAGCAATGTTGCATCTCCCCCGTATGGGATACGGCGTGGGCGGCTACAACACTTTTAAAATCGGGCTTTCCCGCCGATAGCCCCATACTGTTAAAAACGGCCCGCTGGCTTATCAGCAAGCAGATCACCGATGTGGTTGGCGATTGGGGTATTAAAAATCCAGGGTCCGAACCAGGTGGCTGGTCATTTGAATTTATCAATAAATATTATCCCGATGTTGACGATACCATCGAGGTCCTCACTTTTCTGCACGATGTAGGGCTCCCCTACCATGTCTTGAAAAGGCCGATTGAGAAAGGCGTCAATTGGTTGCTCTCCATGCAATGCTCCAATGGTGGCTTTGCGGCATTTGACAAAGACAACGATCTGGTGTTGCTCAATAAAATTCCTTTTTCTGACCATGGTGCTTGTCTCGATCCTCCCACTGTCGACATCACGGGCCGGATGATAGAATTTTTGATCAAGGTCTTGGACTTCGACGGCAGTCACGAGGCGGTTTTGCTGGCGGCAGACTTCATCACGGAGCGTCAGGAAAAAGATGGTTCCTTTTGGGCCCGCTGGGGTGTCAATTATATCTACGGTACCTGGTGTGCCCTGGAAGGCCTGTGTTGTTTGAGCCGCAAAAAAGATGAACTGATCATCAGTCGCGCCGTCCATTGGCTCAAAAGCATTCAAAACACCGATGGTGGCTTTTGTGAATCCAGTGCGTCATACAATTTGGGACGTTTTTTACCACTGCCTGAATCGGTGCCATCTCAAACAGCTTGGGCCCTGATGGGACTTGTTGCGGCGGGTCAACAGTTTTCACCTGAGGCCAGAAAGGCTGCAGATTTTCTGATCTCTGCGCAAAAAGAACAAGGTGGTTGGGACGAAAAATACTACACGGGCACGGGGTTCCCCGGCCATTTTTACATTCGCTACCATGGTTATCGGTATTATTTTCCATTGTTGGCGCTTAGCAAATATCGCGACGCCATTGTAAAACGTATTCGAAAATAAAGGACACTCTGAAGGTGTCCTGAAGGGGGGACTATGACGGAGAAACAGGGTTTTAGAATCACCGGCCGTTTCTTGAAAATGTTTTTTTTGAGCCTCTTTTTTGCCCTCGCGATGGGGGCCTTTTTCTTCTTTCTGGATCAGGCAGGTATTTTCCCGAGGGCCAATCCCGACAAACCCGGATATTTCCTGATCGGGCTGGGTACGATTCTGGGTTATAATCTGGGGATCATCGTCAGCAGCCGTATTTTTCTAAAGCGTAAATGATTTATCGAACAAGGAACATGAAGATGGGGCTAATCACCCTATTTCATGATTCCTTGTTGCAGCCTCAGCCAAAGGACTGATCCCGCTCTGCGGGACGATATTCGATATTCAACTACAGGGCCTTGGTTTCAGATTGAGTTCTATTCCATTGTATTCTGCAGTTTGAACCTCTCCATCGGCATACACGATTTGCCCGGAACCGGCTTCAACGTAATTGCCCTCCTCGTTCAGGACATACCCAGTCATGGTGGCGGTGCCTTCGAATGGACCACAATGATCCTGCGGGTAAAAGGTCAACCCTTCTGCACCCACTCCCAGAACAATTCTCAGATCGGAATGACTGCGGTCGATCACCAGTTCACCGGAGGTAACCGTGCGTGTTTCAACCTTGTCTGTTTCATCAAACACGAGATTGTGAACTGGGTAATTCAGATTGACTATTTCCAGCAGAGTTCCTTCTTCGTCGGTGGGGGTGAAACTTTCTTCCCTGGTCGATACGGTCACATTGTGTACCTCCACGCCGTTTTCAACAGTCACGCGATTGATGTCTTTGACTACGGTTGCCGTGACAGATTCAGCGACACCGTCCACGTCTTCATCAACAGGGTCAGTAAACGTCACAACGTCGTTTCCACTCATCGTGATGGTGACTGTATCGGACACATCCAGCGTGAATACCATTCCTCCGTCATCAATCGTATGCGTGTGTACGGCATTCAGCCCGTCACGTCCCATAACCATCTTGGCAAAATCAATGTGATCAAGGCCATCGCATAAACCGGAGCCTCCATTCTCTACTGTGTTTGTAAAGCCACCAGAGAGCGTTCCTGGTTTATTACTGTCAATCAAATCACAATCTTCAAAAGAGACCTCTCTGGTCATCGCACCCGTGGCGTTATCACATGAGAACACCTCGTTCACGCTGGATAATTCCTCACAGCGGAAACGTTTGGCCAAAGTGGCATATGAGGTGTTGATAGGATTCCCAACAGTCAGATAGGCAGGCCCCTTGGTCAGTGATGCATAGGAACTCGCAGAGGCTGATTCACTCGATGAGATACTGCTTGTCAACGACTCCACAGCGGCAGTGACCATGGCCTCTTCGTTGGTCTCTGTATATGTTTGCGACCCGCTGTTGCCATTCACATCCAAACCCATGTCACCACATGCTGTTATGACGCAGGCGAACATGCCCAAAAACACCGATTTGATGATTGTATGCTTATCCATAAAGATCCTTTCGTTATGACTCAAAAGCGGGATACCATAGCCCGCTCATGAGCGAATTATTGTTTCATTCAAGTTAGACGCCAGATGAAGAGAAAAGTTCATTCTTTTTTCGCAAGTTGAATTGTGTTAGTCATATCAAATAGATGATTAGACAGCTCATTTTCTGTCTTTGGAACTGGAATCAATATTATGTTATCAGAAGTGAACCTTTTGCTTTATTGAATCGTCTAAAAATGTAAAAGGACAATTCTATGCAAATCACCAAACATTATTTGTTTCTCTTTTTTGTGGGGGCCTTTTTCATCTCAGGATTCTTTCCCCTTATCACGTTCGCACAAACACAAATTGATGGGTCACCAACACAAGACAATGTACTGCAAACGCGCCCTGCCCCGTTTGGCAATGAACAACGCAGAATGCGACCCGATCACGAAAGGCGTCGTGCTTACGACCAAAATGGGGATAGCAGAGAACGTCGCATGCGTCCCAACAAAGCAAACCGGCCAAATTTGGTTCAGGAGTTGCAATTGACCCAGGAGCAAAAACAAAAAATGCAAGGGCTGAGGCAGTCTCACATGCAGGCACTTCAGCAGAGAAAAGACAGCATTAAGCAGGCCCGTGATGCCTTTGAACAGGCTATTAAAGGCACTAAATCCGATGAAGAACTCAGGTCATTGTATCAAAAATTCGAAGAGGCCAAGACATCCATGGCCAAGGAACAGTTTGAGCAGATCCTCACGATCAGATCACTATTGACCGATGAACAGAAGTCTAAATTTGTTGGTTTTGGACAACAGATGCTCGGAGACAATCCGGCGGGTGCGCGTGGTCCTGGGCAAAATCGAGGATTTCGCGATCGCGATTCTCTTCAGAATCAACCAAGCGGGCCTCCACGGGGAGCAGACCCGCAGAATCATGGAGGGACAAACATTATCAACGAAAATTGAATGAAAAAATGCAAAAATCTCAAATCAACCAGCTCATTCAGAAATATACTCAATCAGAAATAAAGGATTTTTCTGAGTTGTATAATGTCTATCACAAAATGATCCGCTCTATATTGTACAAAATGTGCGCTCCGGAAGACATGGAAGATCTGATGCAGGATGTTTTTTTGAAAATCATCAACGGATTGGCTCAGTTTAATCAGAAAAGCTCATTAAAGACGTGGATCTATCGGGTTGCTTGCAATCACGCGCTTGATCATTTGCGAAAGAAAAAGCCCATCACTGTTGATTACGACTTGCAAAAAATTGGGGGCCAAAACGCTAATTCTGGAGGATCCAATCAAGATATTGTGATCAAGACCCTGCAAAAGCTCAGTCCTGACCACAGGGCAGTACTGGTTTTGGTTTGTTTGGAAGAATTAACCATTGAGGAGGCTTCTATGGCGATTGGTGTACCTCAAGGTACGATCAAGTCGCGATTGCATCATGCAAAGGGAAAAATGTATGAGCTATTGTCTCAACAAGGGGTGAATTTATGATAAAACAACCTGTTTTTGACTCAGACAAAGAGAAATCGTTAGATGTTTTTTTAAAAAACAACAATCCTGCTCCGCCCAGCCCTTCTCACGGGGAGGGAGAACGTATTTTACAGAACGTCATCAACGCTACGCCCTCAAGTTTAGGCAATAAGGCAGCTTGTCGCAAGACGACACCATTTGCTTCCATCCTTTTTCTCAGATGGCTGGTTCCTGTCGCCGCTACGGCCGCCATTGGTTTTTTGGTGATCAATCATAATTTTTCATCGATCGATAATAAAGTCACTTCTGTATCTGATGATAATCTGTCTGCATATTTAGAGGAAACCCTGACGGGAATGTATGAGGACTCTTATTTTGATCAAGGTGAAGATAATGTTGCTTCGCTTTCGACGCAGTATTATCAGATCCCCGATCAAATCAATGGAGAAGGTTATTGATATTTATTGTTTAATCACATAGATGTAACGAACATCAGGCAACTCTGACGAAAATCAAATAATTCAGGGGGGTTGATTATGACGAACAAATCGTTTGCCTTGCTTGGTTT
Organism: uncultured Nitrospirales bacterium; assembly: GCA_964526915.1. Classification (GTDB taxonomy): domain Bacteria; phylum UBA10199; class UBA10199; order UBA10199; family JADGCS01; genus JAHJDR01. The sequence continues at coordinate 5,780 of CAZGMS010000059.1, read as the reverse complement.
TAGGTTGTTATCTCTGTATTTTATTGTGACGGGGGTTATTGCTTTCCCAATAGCTCTTTCAAGCCCATTAATGGTTGATGGCAGTTTTTTCGCCATCTTTTTACCCTATTTAGGATTTGGACTCCCAGCACTTACCGCGGGGCTTCTTTTGTGGTTTGTTGCGCCCTATTTGGTCAAATACGTTACCCCTAAAGAGGAGGGTCCTTGTTCATTTTCGGGGATGAATGTTGTGGATTTTTATCAAGTCGCCTTTGTCATTGTGGGTCTTTTTTTACTAGCCTATGCCCTCCCTGAGTGTTTATTAGTTATTTTTTCATTATTTGACCTGCCCTGCAAAGTCTCTGATATGACTATTTGCAGATGTCCAATCGGTCAACTGGTGCTTCCTCTGTTGAAAATTCTTATGGGGCTTTGGTTTTTGTTTCGCAGTCATTATCTGGCTCGTTCTTTACTGAAGATTCACAAATAGGGTCGATCATTTCAACCTTGCAATCCCTTTCCTTTCGTCCCTATCAAGGTATGTGGTACCTGAATCTGAATCAACAAATATGAAAACGAAGTTCTGGAATACGTGTTTAAAATATGTAGATGCCTATGATCTTGTTTACCTGCTCTGCGTTGTTTCGAGATGCGGCTCGGCTCCAAACAGGGCTGGTGCGAAGATGTTGGTAACAGGTGCTAAAAATTATGGGACAATTGGAGGTGGTCGATCCGAATTTCTCTTAGTTGAAAAGGCAAAAAAAATAGTAAGCGAGAGTGCTTTTGTTAAGCCGCAACTATGTATTTTGGACCATCGTGATGATGATAGCCCAAACGCCTCAGGCATGATTTGTTCTGGTTCTCAAACGTATGCATTAATCCCTCTGACGAAAAAAGATAAACTAACCATCGAAAATATAACGAAAACATACAAGAATGGTGAAAGTGCTGTTTTAACCTTAAGTCCTCGTGGCTTGTTCATTGATCCATGTTTGGTTAGTCAAACTGTCCCATTTTCTTTTGAGCAAACAGACAATGAACAATGGAAATACAAAGAACAAATCGGTGTTTCCGACAAATTATACATTGTTGGGGGGGGGCATTGTTCCCTTGCTCTATCTAAACTAACGACTGAAATTGGATTTTATACGACTGTATATGAGAATCGAAGCAGTATTCAGGCGTTCGATGACAATATTTATGCGAATGAAAAAATAGTTGTTGATTACGATGACCTTCCTTCTTTGATTCCCGACTCAGATAAAACATTCATTACGATCATGACTTATGGACATGCTTATGATCAATACGTTTTAGAAAAGCTGGTTCATAAAAAAGTTCGTTATCTTGGGATGATGGGAAGCATGAATAAAGTCCGTTCTGTTTACGACAACTTGATCAAAAAAGGCATAGCCAAGGAGTTGTTGTTAAAAGTTCACGCCCCGATTGGGATCGATATTGGAAGTGATACACCAGAGGAAATAGCCATCAGTATCGCCGCACAGCTCATCAAGCTTCGCAACAAATATTAATCTAAAGCACATCCGCAAGTCACTCAACAATATATTTTATATATAGTTACATTCAATTTATAAAGTTGTGTATAAATGTTCTATAAGTCATATTTGTTGATGAGCTGGAAAAGACTTGATATCATTCAAGAAAACAGCAATTTTTATAATTGCCAAAAATACATTATGTTATTCATGTAGATAGAAGATGTATTTAATGTAATATATTGTATCAATTTATCATCTATTTGTATTATAACAGTTTAATGTTGATTTTTTTCGAAATTATATCAATCATTGAGTTACAACATGATTGGTTTATAATGATGAACTCAGCACGGTTGCTGTCTCGTGTCTACGTTGGTAGTATGTTTTCGACAATGTATTTACTGAGTACTTTTTAAAGTGTCCATTATTCATTCTCAATAGAAGCTATTGCATTTGATGTCTTTCTGAAATTTTGTCATCCCTGCATTGTCCATGCTTTTGCAACCTAGTCGACAACATCGATATAGAGTGGAAGACATAACAGTTATCTATGACGGAGTTAATGTCGTAGAACGCAAAATTATGCGAAGTAAATGTCTCTGCTTTCTGATTTTGTCTTTTTAGCACACAATCCCCTCACCAATTTCATTATTCGCAAGTTCCTCAGCGAATGAAATAGATTGCCAAAATCAATGTTGAATATTTGATGTATCGTCTCAGTATGTCAACGATCTACCGTAATAAAGGTGCATTTTCAGATTATATCTAAAATAGGCAACAACACTTCTTATCACATACGCATGTCATGATTTTATGAACACCATCGTTAATAGCAGATTTATAATCAAGAAAACAGAATCTGCAATATGTTGCAATATACGTATTTTCAATTTGTGTGGATAACATTGTGGATTAAATGTTTCATGTCTCACAGGTTACAAATGATAATACGTATCAATTTGTAATTAAACAGAAACCATGCTTGCATTGTTCAAGGCAGATGTGTATGATACGATTATTAATGTATTTATTGTTCCAATTTATAGGATAGTATAATATAATTGAATAATATGATATGTTATACTATAGTTTGATTTAGGATAGCGATTGGAGGTCGTATGGGACAGCTTAATATTTATGTTCCCGATGATGTTGAAGAGAACATTCGTAATCAATCAAAAAAAGAAAATAAAAGCATCTCAAAATTTATATCTGATCTGTTTTTGGATTTTCAGCAAGGTCGCCGAAACGTGTGGCAAAAAGAATTTTTTTCTGAAGTAGTTGGTAAATGGCACAGTAATCAAGATAAGGACACAGAGAAATGAAGTATTTACTCGAAACGAGCTTTTGTCTGGATTTGATCAAGGGGGGGAAGAATACGGTATCTGAAAGAATTCAAGGTTATCGTCCTGGGGATTTCTTCCTGTGTAGCATTGTGAAGGCAGATTTATTGGAGCATGCCAGATCCAGCAAGTGTCCCGAAGACAATTTGTTACTATTGCACAAATTCTGTTCACAGTTTAAATCTTACGATTTTGATGATCGGGCAGCCAGCTTTTATGGAAACATCATTTCCCACATCACAAGTATTGAATCTCATCAAGGCTTCATGACCACCCTCTTTCACAAGCAAAAACCTATGCTGTCGCAAAAGGACATCATGATAGCGAGCATTGCCGAGTCGAATGACCTCGTATTGCTCACAAATAATGCAAAAATTTTTGTACAAATCCCCGGCCTGCGGATCGAAACTTGGTAAAGTCGTAAAACCTCAATTGACAAATTATTCCTTTCGGATAGTGAGGCCCTCGTCCAGTATTTTTTATTTTAAAAAAACAAGGAGTCTTTCCATGAAAATGAAGTATCGTCTTATGGCCCCAGGACCAACCCCTATTCCCGAACACGTGCTCACCGAGATGGCAAATCCTATCCGGCATCATAGAACACCCGGGTTTGAGGAGGTGATAAAAGAGGTCGAAGAGGGTTTGAAGTGGCTGTATCAAACAAAGAACGATGTGATCATGTTGGCTTCTTCAGGCACTGGTGCCATGGAAGCCGCGATTGTGAACACCTGCAAGCCGGGTGAATCGGTCCTCGTTGTGAACGCGGGTAAATTTGGAGAGCGTTTTGGTAAGATCGCCAAAGCCTACAAGATGTCTGTGGACATGATCGATGTTGAATGGGGAAAAGCGGTGTCACCCAGTATCATCAAGGAAAAACTGGCGACCCGTGAGTATCGCGCTGTTTGCGTGCAGGCCAGTGAAACCTCTACCGCAGTGGAGCACCCCATCAAGGAGATTTCTGAGATAGTCAGAAAATACGATCAAACAGTGCTCATTGTCGATGGCATTACAGCACTGGGCGTCATCAACCTTCCGACCGATGAGTGGGGAATCGATCTCCTGATTTGCGGATCACAAAAAGCCCTCATGTTGCCGCCCGGGTTGGCGACCTTGAGCGTTTCCGAAAAAGCCTGGAAATTGATTGAAAACAACGATGGACCAAGATTCTATTTCAATCTCAAGGCCGAACGGAAATCTCTGCACCAAAACACGACGGCTTGGACGCCTTCTGTGTCTTTAATCATGGGTCTTAGGCAGGTTCTCAAAGACATGCGTGAAGAAGGTTTGGAAAACATGTTCAAGCGTCACGCCGTGATGGCCGAATCCATCCGAGAAGCCGCCAAGGCCATTGGGCTCAAATTATACGCGCCCGATGCACCGGCAACGTCTGTCACCTCTGTCTGTACACCCGACGCCATTGACTCGGGCAAGATCGTCAAGGCATTGCGTAATGAATACAATATGACCATTGCGAATGGGCAGGATCAAATTAAAGGCAAGATCTTCCGCATTGGTCATCTAGGCTATTACGATATGCTTGATATGGTTTCTGTCTGGGCCGCGGTCGAAAAGGCCTTGTTTGATAACGGACACAAATTCGAGTTGGGCAAAGGTGTGGCAGAAATTATTCGCCGTCTTTAGTGTTTGTTACCTTCAATCGAAGTAATGTTAATCATAATCTATGCCAAATATCGTTATCATTGGTGCGCAGTGGGGAGATGAAGGCAAGGGCAAGGTCGTTGATTATTTTGCCAATCGAGCAGATGTCGTGGTTCGTTTTCAGGGCGGCAATAATGCGGGTCACACAATTATTGTGGATGGGGAAAAAAATGTATTGCATCTGATTCCATCTGGCATCTTGCATAATCGCTGTCACTGCGTGCTGGGTAATGGCATGGTGATCAATCCCGAAGTGCTCTGCCAGGAAATCACGAACATCTCGGAAAATGGCTATGATTGTTCCCCTTCAAGATTAAGCGTGTCTGATCGTGCCCATATGTTGTTTCCGTATCATCGCGATTTAGACAACTGGCGAGAGGCGGAGTCAGGAGAAAACAAAATTGGGACCACTAATCGGGGGATTGGGCCGTGTTATGAGGATAAAGTTGCGCGTCGAGGTATTATGATGGGTGATTTATTATCACCAAATACCCTCAAAGTACGTGCATCAGAAGTGCTCAACTACTATAACAGAGTCTACTGTCCAATTTATCAGGGTTCGCCGTATCAGCTTGATCGATTTTACGATCATTTGCTTCGGTATGCCGAATTCCTTAAACCTTATATTTGCGACACTACTCAACTGCTCCACTCGTGCATCGCACAAAAGAAAAATATTCTCTTTGAAGGGGCTCAGGGAACCTTGCTCGATGTTGATCATGGGACTTATCCCTTTGTGACCTCCTCTAACACCGTATCTGCCAATGCCTGTGTTGGTTCGGGTGTTGGCCCAAATCAAATTCACAAGGTTATTGGTACCTTCAAGGCCTACACAACCCGTGTGGGTGAAGGTCCTTTTCCCACAGAATTATTTGACAGTGTGGGTGTTGAGCTCCAAAAAAATGGGCATGAGTTTGGCGCCACAACAGGTCGTCCCAGACGCTGTGGGTGGCTTGATCTGGTGGCCCTCAAAAGAGCTGTGTTGCTCAACGGGATAACATCTCTTGTCATCACCAAGCTCGATGTACTCAGCGGGTTGGAAAATTTGCAGGTGGCCATAAAATATCGTCACGATAATGACATGTTGGATTATTATCCTTCTCAGGAACATATATTACGCGATTGCCAACCTGTATATCAGACCCTTAAGGCATGGAAGGAAGACATTTCATTGACTAGAAATTTCAACGAGTTGCCTCCAGCCTGTTCCGATTACCTCAAATTTATCGAAAATTATCTGGACGTTCCCATTCACCTTGTCTCAGTCGGTCCCGACAGAAACGCGAACATTGTCATTCAA
>CAZGMS010000058.1:0-28898 GCA_964526915.1 uncultured Nitrospirales bacterium | reverse complement strand
AATCCATGCTGTCTTCAAATATGGAAATGAGCAGGTCGTCCTTGTTCTTGAAATAAAGATAGATGGTCCCGTCCGCCACATCGGCCTGTTTGGCCACGTCCGCCACCTTGGCGTTGAAGAAGCCTTTTTTGGAAAAAACCTTGATCGCTGAATCGATGATTTTTTGATATTTTTCGGGGGATTCTTTTTTGACCGTGAGCTTTTCAGCCATGACGAAGGTCTTTTATATTAAATAGACAAGTTGTCAAGAAATGTTTAATGATTAATGAAATGAGTGGGTTAGACAAAACCATTGAATGATTGACCATTCATTTATGGCGTGGTAAGAAAAAAACAAAAAAGGCACAAGGCCAAAGGCTAAAGGCTAAAGGCGTAAGGTATAAGGTATAAGGTATAAGGTTTAGCTCAAAGGTCAAAGGGAAGGGGCTGACAGTCAACCGCCTACGGCTGACGGCCAGAGAAAGTGTGGCAGTCGACCGTTGGCTGTAAGCCGTGAGCTTTTTCCTTTCACCTTTCAGCTGTTATACAGGAGATTTTATGGATCAAAAAATGGGAACGGGTTTTTTGTTTTTTCCGGCGGATGAAGGCGTGATTTTCACACGTGAGGACCTCACTTCGGAGCAGTTGGCCTTTGGCGACACCTGTCGCGATTTTTTTGACAAAGATGTTTTTCCCAAAAACAATGACATCGAAAATCATGTGGGGACCACCAGTCTCGACCTACTCAAAAAGGCGGGCGAGTTGGGTCTCTTGATGGTTGAGGTGCCGGAGGCGTATGGTGGGTTGGGGATGGATAAACGCACGGCGACCATTGTGTCGGAAGAATCTGTTTCTCAAGGGAGTTTTTCCGTGACCCTCATGTGTCACACGGGGATTGGGACCTTGCCCATTTTGTATTTTGGTACCCAGGAACAAAAAGAAAAATATCTGCCCAAATTGGCTACGGGCGAATGGATGGGGGCCTACGCGCTCACTGAGCCGGGTTCAGGGTCTGATGCCCTTGCGGCGCGCACCAAGGCTGTGCTGAGTGAAGACGGCAAACATTATATTCTCAACGGTTCCAAAATGTTCATCACGAACGCAACGTGGGCCGATGTGATGACGGTTTTTGCCAAGGTCGATGGTGAGAAATTCACAGGATTCATTATTGAAAAGGGCTTTCCGGGATATTCGGTTGGAGCTGAGGAGCACAAAATGGGCATCAAGGGGTCGTCCACCACCACAGTGAATCTGGATGATTGTATGGTGCCGATCGAAAACGTGCTGGGTGAGGTGGGTAAAGGGCACAAGATTGCCTTTAACGTGCTCAACATTGGTCGTTGGAAATTGGGCGCCGCCTCAGTGGGTGGCTGCAAACTGGTTTTGAAATACATGGTGCCTTACCTCATCGATCGCAAGCAGTTTGGCAAGAGCCTGTCTGAGTTTGGTCTCATCCGTAAAAAAATCGCCGATGTGGCCACGTTGTCGTACGTCGCTGAGTCGATGATGTACTGCGTGGCAGGGTTGTACGACGATGCCATTGCCACACTCGATAAATCCGATGCAAACTACGATCGTAAATCGATTGAGGCTATCGAAAAGTACGCGGTCGAGGCCTCGATCGCCAAGGTGTTTGGGTCTGAGGCCCTGTGGCAGTGTGTGGACGAGGGCGTGCAGGCATTGGGTGGGTACGGTTTTTCGGCTGAGTACCCATTGGAGGCCATGCAACGCAACGCGCGCATCAATCGTATCTTTGAGGGGACCAACGAGATCAACCGCATGATCGTGCCGGGCACGATCCTCAAACGCGCCATGAGTGGTGAGTTCGACATGATGGGTGAAATCCAGAAGGTGTTGGGTGAACTCAAGGCAGGCTACACAATCAAACCACTCGGTGATTGGGAGAGTGGCACGTACCGTGATCGCGTGAATCTGGCCAAGAAGCTGGCGATCTATGCCTGCGGGGTGGCGGTGCAGAAATACATGGCCGACATCAAGGACCAACAGTACGCGTTGGAGCTCATGGCGAATCTCGTCATCGAAGTGTTCGCGATGGACTGCGCGTACAAACGCACGCAACAGATCTTGGCCAAGGATGCTACGCAAAAGATTCCATCGTATCTGGCGGGAATTTACATCGCAGAGGCGTACGACAAGATGCTCATGATTGCCCGCAGACTTGTGGGTGAGATTGCCGATGGTGACGAAAACCTGGTGGGCAAATATCAAAAAGCCCTCACGCGTTTTGATCTCTTCGCGCCCATCAACACGAACAAGCTCAGGGAGCTGGTCGCGACGCATATGGTGGAGCGGGGCGGGTACGCGTTGAAATAAAAGGTCATGAGTGATGAGTCATGTGTGATGAGTCATGAAGATGTGGTGCTATATTGTAGGGCGGCGCAGTAGCTCCGACATATCTTTCGCAATCTTTTCCACTGGCAGGCCCATGACGTTCGTGTATGATCCTTCAATCTTCTGAATGAACCCGAACATGTCTTCTTGCACGGCATAGGCACCGGCCTTGTCCAAGGGGATTCCCGTCGCGACGAACTTTTTTATTTCATCCAAGCTGTAGGTACGGAATGTGACAAGACTGGAATCGTGATCGTTGATGATTTGTTTTTCTTTGCCGTCCTCTGTGATCAAAAGACAATACCCCGTAATGACCTCGTGAGTTCTGCCACACAGGTCACCGAGCATTCTGATGGCATCTTCTTCATCTAGGGGCTTCCCGTAAATTTGTTTATCAAGCACCACGATTGTGTCGGCGGTCAAGATGAGCGCGTCACTTTCTGTGATTATTGATCGTGCCTTTTCGAGGGCCAGTCTTTTGGCGCAGGTGAGTGGCGATTCGCTTGCAAGACAGGATTCATCGATATCGGGGATGATGATGTTGAAATTTTTTGTTGCGGCATTGATGTCGATCAACAATTGTTTGAACAGTTGATGGCGGCGGGGGGATTTGCTGGCTAAAATGAGTTGCATGAAATAAAAAAACTAACTAAATCTGCGTATATATGATGTGACAAAGGGAAAGCAAATGCCCAATATGAAAAAAAAACAGTGCAGTATCCTTTTGGGTGTTTTGGTCTTGTGTCTGAATTGTTTTGGCGGGGGGATCCAAAAACAGGGGAGTGTTTTGGGGTATCACCACGGTGTGGTCAAGACGCAGGGCGGGTCATTTCGTGTGGGGGAATTGTCTGATGCCTGGCAGGAACAAGACACTGAATACCGCGCCGTGCTGTTCTTGAACAAAAACGATGCCTCCACCATCACCATCGATTCGTGGTGTCAGCGCGCCGCCGCCGACGGTTCACTGGAAGGTCTGACGCAGGATCTCCTGCGTGGCCTGGCTGATGTTCAGATCCAACAAACTCAAATGCATAATACACACGGACGCGCGGCCTTGTTGACGGAAGCTCAGGGGGACATGGATGGCCGCGAGATTTTCATGAGCACGTTTGTGTTCAAGATGAACGCGTGTGTGTTTGATTTTGTGTATGTGACCCTACCGGGCGAACTTTTGTATTATCAGGATTTCAAAAACATGATTGACGGTTTTGCATTCATCAAAGGCCCAAAGTTACTATGACATCTGCTCCACACAACTTGCCTTCGTTGCCGCCCAACGAAAATGTCCAGGAGTCGGTCCGGAGTTTGTTGCAACGCTGGGGTGCCGTTGTTTGGGATTTTTTGGATTACGCGGGAGGGCTTTGCCTCTTGGCAGGCAGGACCGTTCAGGCCCTGTTTTTGTACCCTCTGGATTTGCGTTACGTCATCAGGCAACTCTATGAAATTGGGGTCAAGACGCTGACGCTGTCGAGTTTGGTGGCCATCTTTACCGGGATGGTCATGGCCTTGCAGTTGATTGTCGGTCTCAAACGTTTTGGGCTCGAACTGTATACCGGGCAGATCGTGGGGGTGGCCATCACTCGCGAGCTAGGGCCTGTGTTGACTGCACTCATGGTGGCGTCGCGCGTGGGTTCTGGCATTGCGGCTGAGATTGGCTCGATGGAGGTTTCGGAGCAAATTCTGGCGATCCGCGCCATGGGAGGGAGTCCCATCGCCAAACTCGTACTGCCGCGAATCCTCGTCACCACGCTGGCCGCGCCCATGCTCACGATCATTGCCATTTTCATTGGCATCGTGGGGGGGATGTTCGTGACGATGACCGAGGCGGGCATGACCTCGCGATTTTATTTTGATCAGATCCAATCCACTGTGCAAATTTACGACTTTTTGAGCGGCGTCGGCAAGACAGTGTTCTTTGGTTTTTTCATCGGTTGCATTGCCTGTTACCAGGGGCTCAATACCAAAAAGGGCACCAAGGGTGTGGGTGATGCCACCACCAAGACGGTGGTGATTTGCTCGATCGTGATTTTCATTTCGGATTTTTTCTTAACCAAGTTGTTTTTGTTGTTTTAGGACCTGTTCAGATATAAAATTTTATGCCATCAACAAAACTTGTTACATTACCGCATGTGGAAAAGGTTATCTTTTTTATCAGGGGCGAAAAAGTGATCCTGGATACTGATTTGGCAACTTTGTATGGTGTTAAAACAAAAGTCTTAAATCAGGCCATTAAACGCAATAGGCATCGCTTTCCTGATGATTTTCTTTTTCAACTCTCAATGCCGGAAAAAATTGAACTGGTCACAATCTGTGCCCGGTTTTCTAAACTCAAACATTCTACAAGTCTTCCGTATGCTTTTACTGAATATGGTGCCATTATGGCAGCAACGGTTTTGAACACCAAGCTTGCTATTGAGGTGAGTGTTTTTGTGATCAGGGCTTTTGTAAAACTCAGAGAAACATTGTCCGCCCATACACAGATTGCCAAAAAATTGAACCTGCTTGAAAATAAAGTCGTTAATCATGACGTTCAGATAAAAGCCCTTTTTGATGCCATACGAGCCTTGATGGAACTTCCCCAAAAGAAAAAAAGGATGATTGGGTTTGAGAGAGAAAAAGAATTTTAATTTCCAGGATCAGCCAAATTGTCCAAGAAATTGCGGACAGTGTCCGCGAAATTGGAATCTTGTCATTGGCGGCTTGAAGAGGAATGTGTGGTTGCTATTATTTGCTGAAGATGAAATCAAGATTGTGGAGGGGGTGGGGTGTGAGCTTGCATTGAATACAAATATGGAAAATAATAAAGATCACAGCATTCCCCTCATCACTTTCAAAAACGTGTTCAAATCGTTCGACGATAAGCCTGTGTTGGAGGACATCAGCTTTGAGGTGTATGAGGGTGAGACCTTTTGCATTGTGGGCGGATCGGGCACGGGCAAAAGCGTGACCCTCAAGCTTTTGATGGGACTTATGCCGGTGGATTCCGGTGAAATTTATTTTAAGGGGCAAGAGATCACCAGCTTGAGTGAACGGGAATTGAACGAAATGAGGCTTAATTTTGGCATGGTGTTTCAAAGCTCGGCCCTGTTCGATTCGATGAGCGTGTTTGACAACGTGGCGTACCCCATCAGGGAACTCAAAAAATATTCCGAAGACGAGATCGAAAAAATGGTTCTGGAAAAACTCGAGGTGGTGGGGCTGGTCGAAGCGGCGGAGCTTTTTCCAGCGGACCTTTCCGGTGGGATGCGTAAAAGAATTGGCCTCGCTCGGGCGATTGCCTGCAACGCGCCGGTGATCATCTACGACGAGCCCACCACAGGGTTGGATCCTGCCAACGTCAAACGTGTTGACGAGAGGATTCGTTTGTTGCAGGAAAAATATCACGTGACCTCGGTGGTGGTGTCGCACGACATGGCCAGCATCTTCCGGGTGGCGGATCGTGTGGCGCTTTTGCATGATCACAAAATGGTGTTTACGGGAAGTATTGAGGAGTTTAGGAGCGGAAAGAATGTGATGGCTAAACAGTTTGTGAATGGGGAGTTGGGGAATGAATAACAGCTGAACCGCAAAGATTTGCGGTTCAGAATATCGAATCCTTCAACTTCGTTCAGAACAGGCATCGAACAAGGAATCATGAATTTCGAAATAGGTCATCCCTGTGATCCTTCGACGGGCTCTCTTCGAGTCCGAGCCTGAGGGCTCGTTCCCTCAGAGTCGAGGACAGGATGGTGAGCTTGTCGAACCAAGGCAGGGATCCAGAATAACCAGAAAATAACACACATGGATTCCAGCCTACGCTGGAATGACAAACCGTGCTATATGAAAAAACAAAAAGAAAATATTCAGGTGCAGGTGGGGGCCTTTGTGGCGATCGGGATTTTATTATTCATGATGGCCATATTCTTTCTGGGTTCTAAAATGAATATCCTGCAGAGGTATTACGAACTGATCTGCTATTTCGACAAGGTCAATGGACTGCGAGTCGGTGCCCCTGTTCAGTTAGCGGGTATCAATGTTGGTTTTATCGATTCCATTTCCTTTGAGGACCGGACCGAAGAAGTGGATGTGATGGTGTCAAGGGTGGATCAACAACTCAAGAAACTGCCACCCCTGATGAAGAAAAAACAGGTGACGGTCAAAGTGAAGGCGGTCATGAAGATCGATCGCGCTTATCAGGAACGCATCCGCACGGACACTGTGGCCAGCATTCAAACACAAGGGCTCTTGGGGGATCGTATGGTGTTCTTGACCGTAGGGAGTCAGGACGCGCGGCCTCTCAAAAGTGGCGAGGTGGTTTCACAGGTGATAGATCCTTCGGGGTTCAATCAGTTGGTCTACGAAGGGAGTGAATTGATTCAGAGGGCGAAAAGTTTTCTCGACAATTCCACCGGATTCATCAGCAACACAGATTCATTTGTGACCAGACTCAACACGATCATGGACCAGGTGATTGATGGAGATGGATTCGCACACGAGGTTTTTTACAACAAGGAACACCAACAGGCGTTTTCCAAACTCGATGAAATCCTTGGCAATTTCGAAAAGGCGAGCGTGAATTTTTCCCAGGTCTCAGACAAGATCAATACCGGGAAGGGGACCTTGGGGTCACTGGTGAATGACGATTCCTTGTATCAGGATATTAAAATGTTATTGGGCAAAGCCAATCGAAACAAATTGATTCGCTCCGTCATCAGGTACACACTCGAAACAAAAGAGAAAGAGCAATTGAAATAAAATACTTGTACATGTTACAATGAAAATGTAAGCCATCACTTCCCGTTAGAGAGACTTCTTTGATCCGCATCGGAATTGATTTTTTGCAAGTTTTAATTGCCGTGCTGGCTGGCAACGGCGCAAATCAAGGAGATATTCATGACGTTACCAAACGAATTAATCAATGTCATCAACACATCAGATGAGATCAGGCATTTTCGGGAGCTGAACTGGAAGGGCGCTTTTGGTGATTATCTGGCCTTGTTTCAGGAAACCCCCGCTGTGGCCAGAATTGCCTTTCAGAGAATTTACGACATGATCTTGAGTTACGGCACAGATGAGTATGTCGAGTACAAAAAACACATCACCCGGTTCACGTTTTTCTCTGATCCTTTCGAAGACGGCAAAGACGCGGTTTTTGGGATCGACATTCATCTCATGAAACTGGTGAACGTGTTCAAGGCGGCCGCTTTGCGGTATGGTCCCGAAAAACGCGTGATTCTTTTGCATGGTCCTGTGGGGTCATCCAAGTCCACTATTGTGCGTCTGCTCAAAAAAGGCCTGGAGAATTATTCGCGCATCCCTGAAGGGGCCCTGTACAGTTTTCGCTGGAAAAAACTCAGACAGAACGATGCTGAACTCGATCGCATTTTTGGTCTCGTGGACACCATTGATGATCCCATTCATGGTGAACCGTTGTACCTGATTCCCAAAAAAGCGCGTGAACAGTTTCTGGACGAGGTCAACAAAAAGTTGTCGGAGAAAGATCGTATCGTCCTGGAAGGGGATTTGTCGCCGATCAGCCGGTTCATTTACACAGAGTTGTTCAATCATTATGAAGGTGACTGGGCCAAGGTGGTGGAGCATGTCGAGGTGTACCGTGTGTCTTTGTCCGAAAAGGACCGCATCGGGATTGGGACCTTTCAGCCCAAGGACGAAAAGAATCAGGATTCCACTGAACTCACGGGGGATATCAATTACCGCAAGATCGCCGAATATGGTTCTGAGTCCGATCCCCGCGCGTTCAATTTCGATGGTGAGTTCAATATCGCCAACCGCGGCGTGATCGAGTTTGTCGAAATGCTCAAGCTCGACGTGGCCTTTTTGTACGACTTGTTGGGGGCCTCGCAGGAACACAAGATCAAGCCCAAAAAGTTTGCCCAGACAGACATCGACGAAGTGATTATCGGTCACACCAATGAGCCTGAGTACCGTAAACTGCAGAACAACGAATACATGGAAGCCCTGCGTGACCGCACGATCAAGATCGACATCCCGTACATCACGCGCGTGTCGCAGGAAATCAAAATCTACGAAAAGGATTTTTCCAACAGAAAGATCAAGGGCAAACACATTGCCCCGCACACTCTCGAGGTGGCCGCCATGTGGGCCATCCTCACGCGCTTGGAAGAACCCAAAAAGGCCAACCTGACGCTCATGCAGAAACTCCGTTTGTACGATGGCAAGAGCCTGCCGGGATTCACAGAGGATAACGTCAAGGAATTGCGCAAGGAGGCCGGACGCGAAGGTTTGGAGGGCATTTCCCCGCGTTATATTCAGGACAAGATGTCCAACGTGCTCGTGAGTTCTAACACCACGTCGGTCAACCCGTTCATGCTCATCAACGAGCTGGAAAGCGGGTTGAGACATCATTCCCTGCTTAACGCTGAGGAAACCCGCAAGCGATATCAGGAAATGTTCACGGTCGTGAAGGAAGAGTACGAAGACGTTGTCAAGAACGAGGTACAGAGGGCGATCACCGCGGATGAGGACGCCATTCAGAGATTGTGTGCCAATTACATTGATAACGTCAAAGCGTATACACAGAAGGAAAAGGTGCGCAACAAATTTACGGGGCAGAATGAGGAGCCCGATGAAAGGCTCATGCGCTCTATCGAGGAAAAAATCGATATCCCCGAGTCCCGCAAGGAAGATTTCCGTCGCGAGATCATGAACTACATTGGGGCTTTGGCGATTGAAAACAAAAAATTTGATTACCGCACCAACGAGAGATTGCACAAGGCTCTGGAACTCAAGCTGTTTGAGGATCAGAAGGATTCGATCAAACTGAGTTCTCTGGTCACCTCCACGATGGACGAGGACACGCAGGAGAAGATTGAGGTGGTTAAGTCGCGTCTCATCAAGAACTATGGCTACAATGACGAGAGTGCCACCGATGTATTGAATTTCGTGGCCTCCATCTTCGCGAGGGGCGATATTAAAAATAGGGATAATCGATAAATTAGTGGATCGTGGGTCGTTGATCGTAGATCGTGGGGTGTTAACTGTACGATTCACGATTCATACCCTCTGGGGCACAAGCGATTTACGATTCGCGTTTTCATGGCTGAAAAAATTGAACAAGATCTCTCCCGTTTTAAAAAGATCATCCGTGGCAAGGTCAAAAAGGAGCTGGGCAAATTTGTCTCGTCCGGTGAACTCATTGGCAGGCAGGGGAAAAAGCTCATCAGCATCCCCATCCCCCGCATCGACATCCCGCGTTTCAAGTTTACCGACAAACAGCAGGGAGGGGTAGGTCAGGGAGAGGGGCAGGCGGGGGACCCTCTGGATCAGGGTGATGAGGATGGTTATGGCAAGGCCGGTGATTCTCCCGGTCAGCACCTGTTGGAGGTCGATATTTCGATCGAAGAACTGGTCGATATGTTGGGCGAAGAGTTGGCCCTGCCCAATATCCAACCCAAGAACAATGAAAAATTCGAGGAGATCAAAAACGTCTATCGCGGTATCCGTCGTTCGGGTCCGGAATCGTTGCGTCATGTCAAGCGGACCTACAAGCAGGCGTTGAAGAGACAGATATTTACCGGCGAGTACAATCCTCTGAAACCGAGGGTCGTGCCTTACAAGGAAGATCGTCGGTACCGCACCTACAAGCAAGAAAGACTCCCCAATTTCAAGGCGGTGATTATTTACATGATGGACGTTTCGGGTTCCATGGGCAATGAACAAAAAGAGATTGTCCGTTTGGAATCCTTTTGGATCGATGCCTGGCTCAAGAAGCAATACAAGGGGATCGAAACACGTTACATTATTCACGATGCCGTGGCCCGCGAGGTCGATCAAGAGACTTTTTACCACACGCGCGAATCCGGTGGCACCATCATCTCATCGGCCTACAAACTGTGTCAGGAGATCATCGAAGCGGATTACGATCCCATGGCGTGGAATATTTACCCGTTCCATTTTTCCGACGGAGACAACTGGTCGGCCAACGACACGCAGGAATGTGTCAAACTTGTCGACGAGTATTTTTCCAAGGTGGCCAACGTCTTCTGTTACGGTCAGGTCGAGAGTGAATTCGGGAGCGGTCAGTTTTTGAAGGACCTCAGGGAAAAGTTTGCGGGCAAGAACGACAACGTGATCACCAGCCAGATCGAAAACAGGGACGGGATTCTCAATTCGATCAAGGATTTTCTGGGGAAGGGCAAATGATTCAAAACACAAATTTATCAACCGAACTGGAAGAGTGGCGGGCCAAACTTGAGGCTTGGGCCAAGGAATATGGCCTCGATTTTTACGAGACCATCTTCGAGGTGTTGGACTGGAACCAGATCAACATGGTGGCGGCCTATAGCGGCTTTCCCAACAGGTATCCTCATTGGCGGTTCGGCATGGAGTATGAACAGCTTGCCAAGAGTTATTCATACGGGTTGTCCAAAATATATGAGATGGTGATCAACAATGACCCTTGTTATGCTTATTTGTTGCATAGCAACAATCTGGTCGATCAAAAGATGGTGATGGCGCACGTGTTCGCCCACTGTGATTTTTTCAAAAACAACATTTTCTTTGGTCCCACGCCCCGCAACATGATGGACCAGATGGCTAATCACAAAACACGTGTACAGCGTTACATCGACAACATCGGGTACGACAAGGTTGAATCATTCATCGATACGTGTTTGTCGATCGAAAATCTTATTGATTACCAGCGACCTTTTTTCAAGCAACCGGCGGTTGAGCCAAAACAAGATGATGATGACCGTTCGGTGCAGGAAGAGCGCGGTGTGCACAAACTGAAGGTTGAGAAGGATTATTTGGAGACGTACATCAATCCCAAGGCATTCATTGATCTCCAAAAACAACGCATCGAAGAAGACAGGAAAAAAGAGGAGAGGTTTCCTTTGCACCCGGAGCGGGACGTGATGGGTTTTCTTTTGGAACATGCCCCGTTATCCCGTTGGGAATATGATGTGTTGCACATCGTGCGGAACGAGGCCTACTATTTCGCACCGCAAGCCCAGACCAAAATCATGAACGAAGGTTGGGCGAGTTATTGGCATTCCAAGATCATGACAGAAAAGGCCCTGTTGGATTCGGAACTCATCGATTTCGCCGATCATCATTCAGGGACGATGGCCATGAGTGCCCAATCGCTCAATCCTTACAAGATTGGTATTGAGTTGATCAGAAACATTGAAGACCGTTGGAACAAGGGACAATTTGGCAAGGAATATGACGAATGCGACGATATGGTTGTGAGGAAAAACTGGGACAAACAACTTGGTCTGGGGAGACAAAAAATATTCGAGGTAAGAAAAATTTATAATGATATTATGTTTCTTGACGAATTTCTCACACCAGAATTCTGTCGCGAATACAAACTCTTTGCCTTTACTTTTAATCCGCTGAGTAACCGCTACGAAATTTCTGATCGCGATTTCGCTGTGGTTAAACAACGTCTCCTGGCGGCGCTCACAAATTTTGGGCAACCTATCATTGCGATTGTGGATGCCAATCATGACAACAGGGGTGAACTGAAATTGCGCCATGAACACGAGGGTGTAGATCTGGATATCCAGTACGCCAGAGAAACGTTGCAAAATATTTTCAAGATTTGGAAACGTCCCGTACTCATCGAAACCAAGTTCAATAATGGCAAAAAGATTTTTCAGTATGACGGCAATGAACACAAGATTCTCGAGAGCAAAGAAGGTATCTGAAGCCTGATTATCACTGATGTTTTTTGGCCACATCTTTTTTATCCACAGGCGACATCGCCCGCAAATACAATAATATCAAGGTTTTACCGTTTGTTGACAGATTGCTCAGAGAATGTTAAGATTTGGGAAGTGATATTAAGCACTTAGTCCTTGTGGATAAGTTGTTATCACAGGAGTTGCAGTTTGGGAGTGTGTTGTTTGAATGATGGCGACTGTGTTTGGTTTGTGTTTGGTTTTGTCAATCAAAGCCGTCTTGGCTGAGTGGTCAGCGGCGGCGTGCCAAGGGAGTGGATATGAATAAATCAGATCTGATCGAGTATCTGTCAGAGAAAATGGCTCAGCCCAAGAAGAAAACCGAAGATGTGGTGAATCACATTTTCGATACGATGACCAATGTATTGGCAGAGGGAGGCCGCATTGAGATTCGCGGGTTTGGGAGCTTTGTGACCAAGGATTACGGTTGTTACACAGGACGCAATCCCCGCACGGGGGAGTCGATTGAGGTTAAACCCAAACGATTGCCCACATTTAAAGTAGGCAAAGAACTGCGCGAAAGAGTGAACGGCGGGCCGTTGAATCCATCCCATGACGATTCCGATGACGATTAGACCGTCTGGCACCTCATAGGGATGACCTGTTATGACAACGGCCTATTCTGAGGATGTTTATTTGTTGGCCTTGAGCCAACTTGGGGATGTCGGGCCCCAACGGCAGGGTCAGCTTGTGCGGGCCTGCGGGTCTGCCAGGCAAGTCTTTGAATTCAAAGAAAATCAACTTAAAGCCCTTCCATTTTTAAATCCAAAACAAGTCGAGCGCATCGCGGGATTTAGCGCGTTTGATGACTGCGCGCGTCGCGTCGATGTTGCTACGAAACTGGGCATCAAAATTGTCAATTTGCACGATGATCAATATCCCTACCGCCTGCGCGAAATAGTCAATAGTCCCGTGCAACTTTTTTATCGGGGGTCGCTGGAGCCTCTCAAGGCGTCGCATGTCTTGGCCATTGTGGGAGCCCGCCGGATGACGACTTATGGCAAGCGGGTGATAGAGGAACTCATCAAGCCACTTGTAGAAAAAGGCATTGTGATTGTGAGCGGGATGGCCTTTGGTGTGGATGTTGCTGGGCATCGTGAGTGTTTGAAGCAGGCTGGGCGCACGGTAGCTGTGCAGGCTCAGGGTGTCGACAAGGGGTACCCCCGCGCGCATCAAGGCGTGTTTGATCAGGTGATTGGGTCTGGGGGGTGTGTGTTGTCCGAATTCGGGTTGATGAACCCGGACTGGAATGAGAAATTTCTGTTTCCGCGGCGTAACCGCATCATCAGCGGGCTGAGCGATGCTGTATTGATTGTTGAGGCGGCCGAGAAATCCGGTGCCCTCATCACAGCGCGCTTTGCGAGCGAACAAAATCGTGATGTGTTTGCGATTCCCGGCTCGATTCACCAGCCGATGAGTCGTGGTTGTCTGGAGTTGATCAAGCAGGGGGCCAAACCCATCATCACTCCGGAAGATATTTTCGAAGAGTTCGCGCTCAGAGGGGCAAAAACAAATAAAAATCAGCCGGCGGATCGAACGGTCATTCCCAAGGATCTTTTCGAATCTCCTCTAGAAGAAAATATTTTTACAGTGTGTCGCTGTGACTCAAAAAATCTGGATGACATCATCGACGCCGTGTCCGAACCGGCTTCTTTCGTCACAGCGACCGTGACGAAAATGTTGCTCCTGGGCAGGCTCAGGGAAGTTGAGGGAAAGAGATTTGTGTCGGAAGAGATGTGAATAGCGAATATTGAGCAAGGAATATCGAATGTCGAAGTGGGTGTTTCTTGTCATCCCAGCGCATGCTGGGATCCATGTGTGCTTTGATCTGGATCCCTGCCTTGGTTCGACTTCCCTCGACAGTACTCGGGAAAAATCGCTCACCACCCTGAGCGCCTGTCGAAGGGTCGCAGGGATGACAGTCCTCTAGCCTTCGTCGGAATGACAGACCCATATCGTATTATTATTTATGACAAAAAAAATTCTGCTCACTCGCTCCCAAGATGATAATGAAAGGATGGTGGCCGTTTTGCAAACGCTCGGGGCAGAGGGCATCAGTTGGCCCACCTTTTCTTACGAGGCCACGGCCATCCCTGAAACAGATCGAAACTTATTGGAGCACATCGATTCGTATGACTGGTTGATTTTTACCAGTGCGCATGCCGTGCATTATTTTCTCAAGCACTTTGACGCTTTGTATGTCACACGAACCCAGTTGCAGAAAATCCCTGTTGCGTGTGTGGGGGATCAGACAGCCGCAGTGGCAAACGAAAACGGATTAGCAGTTTCACTGGTTCCTCCCACATTCGACGTTAAACATTTGGCGAATGTTCCTGAATTTTCCGGGACTCATGCTCTGCGAATCCTGATTCCCCAGGCACGAGACGCCAACCACGAAGCCCTCGATCTCTTGGCTCTGAGGCATCACATTGATTCATTGGTGGTGTACGAAAAACAGATCGTCAAACACACGACTGAGGAAAAAGACAACCTGCAAAAACAAATGTTGGATTGGATAGTTTTTTTCAGCCCCTCGGCGATTCGTTTTTTTATGGAAGACCTCACCGAAGAGTGCGCCAAGAATATTTTACAGCGTACCCCCTTGGCCGTGATCGGCCCCACCACTGCAACGTATTTGACGCAACACGGCTTGTCTGCCCAAGTCGTTGCCAACAGGGCAAGCGCAGAGGCTTTGTTTCGGGCGTTATTGTGATGTTCTGCTTGCCTAAAGTTTAGAAATCTGGCATAGTTACCAAGAATTTCCCATTCGTTCCCTCATCGGCAATCATTCACCAAGGAGTGGATGTTGTCGGTAGCGGTCCCAAACACCAGTGTTTGTCTGACTATCGATCAACAATTAGTTGTCTGAATCATGGGTGCTGTTTTGAAAAAATACATCTGGGTTGGTGGGCTCGTGTGTGTGGTGATCATCAGCTATTTTTTGGCCAAGATCACCACGCTCATCATTGAGGGGTACTTTCCCAACGTGGCAATCACATCGTCTTCCGAAAAATCAAGTGAGACGACCCAGTTGCAACAGGGTACCAAGGTTGACGTTGATCTGATCATCAGTCGGAATATTTTCAACGCGCAGGAGACGACAACTTCCTCCGAAAACGCGACCACAGAAACGACTGGCGAGGACATTCAGGTGTCCTCCGATCAGGCTGTCGAAACCAAGTTGCCCATCAAGCTCATTGCCACGGTCTCCGTGGGGGATGGCAAGAATTCTTTCAGCTCTTGTGTGATTGAATCGAACAAAGCGATGGATACGTATCTGGTTGGCGATAAAAAAACCTTTGCCCCCAATACCAGGATCATCAGCATATTGCCAAAACGTGTGGAATTCATGAACAGTGATCAGCTCGAGTATGTCAAACTCGAAGAATTTGCCAAAGCAGTTGATCTGACCAAACAGCCAACCAAAGATCCCAGCAACATGATCACCAAGGTCACCCAATCAGAAGACGATCCCGGAACGGGAGATGATGCCATTGTGAGGCAGGGAAATACATTTCAGATCTCCCGTGCGGAAATTGATGGCGCATTGACTAACGTGAATAAACTGTTTACCGATATCCGCGCGGTGCCTTTTTTTGAGGGCGGGGTTGCCAAGGGATTTAAGATATTGAGCGTGAAGAACGGGTCTCTGTTTGAAAAATTGGGGATCAGGCGCGGTGATGTGCTCAAATCTGTCAATGGGCGCACGCTGGATATTCAGTCTGGTTTCGAGACGTTTGGCACACTCAAAAATGAGTCGGAATTTGAACTGGAAATCAACCGTCGTGATGAAGATGTGACGTATAAGTACGAGGTGATATGATTATTTGTGAGTCACCAAACCAACACGCCGATCACGAATAGATGATCGGGAATCTGGTTTGTGGGCACAACAAACCCATGAGAAAAAAGAAAATCATCATTGGTGTTTTTTTGATGCTGGCACTGGCGCTTGTGAGTCAGCTTGGCTTCGCTGAGGGATTCAAAAAACTGAATGTGAGTGACAAATTTGGCACCGATGACACGACTCCCATTGCGGCCCCAGGCACAAACGAAAAAGCCGCGCCCGTTACCAATCCCGATAACGAGCCGATCTATTTCAACGGGGTCGATGTCGATATCAAGGACATGATCAACCAGATCTCGGCGCTCACTGGCAAAAATTTTATCATCAACGACAAGGTGAAGGGCAAAATCACCATCATTTCCGATAAAAAAATGACCCGGCAGGAGGCTTATCAGGCCTTCTTGTCGGCGTTGGAAATCAACGGCTTCACGACCGTCATGACCCCTTCGGGCCTCATCAACATTGTGCCGCAAAAGGATTCGCTGAACAAACCACTCGAGGTTTTCAAGGAAGACAGTCCCAACACCGACAAATTTGTCACGCGCATCATCCAGATGAAAAACATCTCTGCCAATGAGGTTTCGACTCTGATCAAAGGGATGGTGTCCAAGAGTGGGAACATGTTTGCGTACCCCACAACAAATTCGATCATCATCACCGATACCGGGTCCAACATCCAATACCTGCTCTCGCTCATTCATGAACTGGATCAGGAAGGTCCGCAGGAGGCCATGGAGATGATCCCCATCGTGAATGCCGATGCCAAGGACATCGCGGACAAGATCTCTCAGATTTTTGAAAACAAGGATCAAGCCACCGGGGCCCAAGCCATGAGGGTCAGAAGGGCGAGAACCAGCGCTACAGAGATGGAAGATATCCAGTCGGTGTCGAAGGTCCTCTCTGATGAACGGACCAATTCGGTGCTGGTGTTTGGCACGAAACGCGGCATCCTCAAGGTCAGGGAATTTGTGGCCAAACTGGACCGAGCGATTCTGGGCGCTGAGGGGAAGATTCATGTCTATTATTTGAAGTATGCCAAGGCTGAGGATGTGGCCAATGTGTTGTCGAATCTCGTTTCGGGTTCTTCCTCGAGCAAAAGTTCCACCAGCAAAACGACTGCGGCGACCAAGGCGAAAACGGCTACCACGGCAGGTTCTGGTTCCGTGACACTCGAGGGAGGTGTGCAAGTCACGGCCGATGCAGGGACCAACTCGCTGATCGTGGTGGCCTCTCCAAAGGATTATCAGACGCTGGTATCACAGGTCATTCAGAAACTTGATCTGCAACGCCCACAGGTTTATCTCGAAGCGGTCATCATGTCGCTCGATGTTCAGAAGTCTTCCACCCTGGGCTTTTCGGGAATGGGCGGCGCGATCACGAGCCTGCTTGGTGGCAAGGAACTCAATATATTTGGCGGGATGATGCCGTCGACCCCCAATGCCATCACGACCCTGGCGGGTGCCAGCGGTGGTTTTGGTGGCGGGATGTTCAGTTCCGACACAATCGATTTTACACTGTCGGATGGCTCCACGGCCTCTGTGCCTGCTGTGAGTGGGATCATCATGGCCTTGGCTTCCGATACCGATGCGAACGTGTTGTCCACACCCAGCATCATGACACTCGACAACGAAGAGGCCAAGATTCAGGTGGGTAAAGAAGTGCCCGTGCCGTCTGGCACGACAGTGTCATCGGGTGTGACCACGTTTGATGTGACACGTGAAGACACAGGGATCATTCTGACCATCACGCCGCAGATTTCGGAGAACGAGACCGTGAGGTTGCAGATCGCGCAGGAAATTTCCAGCGTATTTACAACAGACAGCAATTTGGGCCCCACACTGGATAAAAAATCTGTGGAAACAGTGGTGGTGGCCAAGAACAAACAGACCATCGTGATTGGTGGTCTGATCGACGACAAACAGACGGTGACCACGCACAAGGTTCCCTTGCTGGGCGACATCCCCGTATTGGGAAATTTATTCAAGACGAGAATCAGCGCCAAGGAAAAAACCAATCTGCTGGTTTTTATCACTCCCTACATCATTCGTGAGCGCAAGGATTATCTGGCCATCCTCAAAAAGAAGATTGAAGAACGTAACCGATTCGTCGACATGAATTACGGCACGGGTCAGCGCAAGCATATCCGCAACGCCATCATCAATCATGCGGAGTCCCTGTTGGAGTTCAAATGCCAGGACGCTTACGACGAAGACCCCTGTTATGCGGCGGCGACCACGACAGTGCAGGATGGCTATCCCGTGACCACGACCCCCATCACGCCGATCAATACATCCGGAGAGCAAGGAACCTATGGGCCACCCAAAAAGGTGAGGTATAGGAATTAGGCAAAAGGCGTAAGGCTCAAGGCAGGGAGATCATCATGTTACTCAAAATCAAACGTGTCCGTGATAATCGCGATTTGGCCATGCCATCATATGAAAGTCCTCATTCTTCAGGCCTCGATATCAGAGCCGATGTGGACGCCGATGTCATCATCGGACCGGGCAAGAGATTTTTAGTCCCCACAGGTCTGGCAGTAGAGTTCGAACCCGGGTATGAACTCCAAATCCGTCCCCGTAGCGGCTTGGCCATCAAAAACGGCATCAGCCTGGTCAACACGCCCGGTACCATCGACGCGGATTATCGGGGAGAGATCAAAATCATTGTGATCAATCACGGAGAAACAGACTTCATCATCAAGCGCGGTGACCGCATTGCCCAGATGATTATGGTACCAGTGATCCGTGCTCAGGTTATTGAGGTCGATGAGGTTGGCGACACTGTGCGGGGGGCGGGGGGATTTGGGTCGACGGGAAAATGACGAGCTTACGAGCTCACGAACTCACGAACTCACGAGCGTACGATAGTGGCTTACAGTCGACAGCTAGCGGTTATATGTTCTTCTTTGGTATTTAGGCGCTTTGAGGGTTAACGCAGTGCTTGCCACCCGTCACGGATTTCGCTAAGTTCCTTCCATGCGTACCATTCAATTTTTTGTTGTGGTTTTTTTTGTTCTTGCCGTCACTGCCTGTCAGGGGCCTTCTGCAAAAAAGGTCAATCAGGATTATCTTAAACAGTATCAGGATCACGCAGGTGCGTTGACTATTGATTACTATTCCCCCACAGGCAGTATCCTCACGCCTCAAAACAAGATTGTCATTCATTTTTCGCAACCCATGGTGCCTCTTACGGTATTGGAGTCAACAAAACAATCCGATCTGGTGACGATCACACCGCAAATAGAGGGTTATTTTAAATGGGTCAACTCGCGGACGCTGGTATTTCAGGCCTCAGCGGACCTGCCCTTTGCGACGACATACAAAGTGACAGTGCGGGCGGGCAGGGAATCCCTGTTGGGGTTCGCCCTGCTCAAGGATTTTGAGTTTTCCTTTGGCACCCCCCGTCCCGATATGGTGACCACAGACCCTGTGGCCGGGGCCTTTGATGTCTCGCGAAAACCGGTGATTGGTGTGAGTTTCAATCAGGCTGTGTCATATCAGGGGCTGACAGAGATCGTTGAGCTGTCCTATGTGCAGGGGCACAAGGTGATTCCGACGGACATCAGCTGTTTTTGGGGTTCCCAAGCGCAAACTCAGGGGGCAACCCAAGGGTGCACTCGCATTGAGCTGAAACCCAAAGAAATGCTGGAAAAGGATGTCGATGTGCAATTGTTGATTCGCAAAGGGTTGCGTTCTCAGCATGGCCCCGATGTGTCTGAGTCCGACAAACTCATTCAGTTCAGGACGCATGGCGATTTTGATTTGACTCAGATCGCGTGTGTTGGCCCCTGTACGCCGAATGGGACCTATCTTTTTCACGCGACCACCAAGATCGCCTCGGCGGATTTTGAGAAATTTGTTTTTTTTGACCCTCCCATCAAGGGGCTGAACAATTCCTACAAGTATTGGTCGGACAAAGATCAGGCCCTGAGCGTTCCCCTGTCATTGCAACCAAACACGACTTATCAGGTGACTGTCAACGCTGAGCTTAAAGATGTTCATGGTCAGGAGTTGGGACAGAGAAAAACGTTCGAACTCAAAACGGAGCATCATCCCGCGGAGCTGATTGTCCCTTATGTCACAGAACAGATTGTGAGTTATGCCCCCGAGGCCAGTCTGGGTTTTGATGCCGTCAATGTGCGCTCAGCACGGGCAAGGTTCAAACTGTTTGGGGAAGATTCTGAAGTGGTTTTGTTTTTGAAGGACGCTGACTATAACATCACAACCCTCCAGCAACAGCCAAATGAATGGAATCGGGATATGAGCGTCACTGGTGAGGTCACCGACAAGCGTCAACACCACACGATTCGGATGCAAGATGTGCTGGGTGCGAGAAATAGTGGCATTGTGTTGTCTCTGTACACGTCACCTGAGGTGTTGGAGTATGATTACACAACTAAAACAAACAAGGAAAAAGAACGGTGGTTGCTCAGACAGATTACCGATTTGGCCGTGGACGTCAAAATGTCCAAGGGGGATGGTTTGGTGTGGACCACCAGCGTCAAGACAGCCAAGACGATCGGTCAGACAAAAATCTTTGTATACGATCAGCGGGGCCAATTGTTGTTTCGCACCGTGGCCGATGGGAACGGTTTTGCGCGTCTTCCCGGCAAGGATGAATTGAAAAAGATTTCGCGTCAAAAACAAACAGACACAGAAGAACCGGAAGGTGCCTTTCCCCTGTATGTGTTTGCCCACACGCCCACGGAAACGGCCTTTGTCTCAACGTCGTGGGGTGATGATCTGGCCTATGGGTACTACTATGATGAAGACGATTATGAGTCCGGGGAAGAAGAGGAGGAGGAGGACGTGTCGTCACTGGCTCCGGTGAGTCCGTTGACTCCCAAAAATCCGGTGTCTGTCAGAACTCACCTGCTGACGGATCGGGGGTTGTACAAACCGGGTGAAGAAGTGCACATCAAGGGATATGCCCGCAAGATCGCGTCGGATGGGCTTTTTCCGTATGAAGACCCGCTCACCGTCACGATTCGTTCTCCCCAGGAAGGCGAAGAGGAAATCAATCTCAAGGTCACGCCCAACAAAAGAGGAAATTTTTCTGTAAAACACCAGTTGGCCAGTGATGCGGCTCTGGGTGCCTACGATGTGGGTGTCGCGGGGGATGCTTCGAGGGTTTCAGTCACGGGGAACGGGAGCTTTCAGGTGCAGGAGTTTCGGGTTCCGGAGTTCAAGGTGGGGCTGACAGCGAAAGATACTGATTATTTCAAGGGTGATCCCGTTGGGGTGACGGCTATTGCCGAATATTTATTTGGTGCGCCCATGGCAGAAGCCTTGTTGGACGTTACTGTGTATAAACGGATCAGTTATTTTTGGCCCCCCAATGATCAGGAATATCAGTTTGGGCGACTTTATGAACACAGGCAGGATGATCAGGAAAAGATCTATTCTGCAGATGAGGTGCTTGAGGAAAAACTCGATGCGCAAGGGTACAAACAGCTTTCCATCGCGAGCGAGAAGGAATACGTTGACCCCGTCAGTTATGAATTTGGGGTCACTGTGTACGATGTGAGCAAACAATCACAGTCCAGTGCGAAGAGCCTGATCGTGCACCCCGCTCAGTTTTACATCGGGGCCAAATTGGATCAGCTTTTTTACGATGTGGACAAGCCGGTGTCTGTCCGTTTCGGGTTGCTCTCCCCCCAAGGTAAAACTGTGCTGGGCAACGACGTGACCGTGGATCTGATGAGGGTGAAGTGGGTCAGCGTCAAACGGGAAACACTCAATGCACAGTACGAAAACGAAACCAGGAGGGAGGAAGAACGTGTGGGCGGCTGCGTGAAGAAGGCCGAGGCAAAAAACAACGAGTGCACGTTTACAACAAAAGAGAGCGGGTATTACTTTGTCAAACTCACCAGCCAGGACGCCGCGTCACGTGCGGTCATTACGGAAATTCCGTTTTACGCATCGGGCACAGATTACTCGTATTGGTCAATGGATGAGGCCCATGGACTGGAGTTGGTTGCCGACAAAGGCAGTTATGAGTTTGGGGATACCGCCAAGGTGCTCATCAAATCCCCCTATCCGAAAACCCAGGCCCTGATTGCGGTAGAACGTGATCGAATAATGTCCTACGAGGTCAAACTGCTTGAGGGGACCTCGCCTGTTTTGGATATTCCCATCAAAAAAGAATACGCCCCCAATGTGTATGTGAGTGTGGTACTGCTCAAGGGTTCTGAAGAGATCGATCCATCACTTGTGGCGCAGAAACAGGAGGGGCAACTCACGTCCGATCCTCTGATCAAGGCGGGCAAGATAGAACTCAATGTCAAGCCGTACCAGAAAAATCTGGATTTGGAGGTGAGAGCGGATCGTGCCTCTTATCACCCGGGAGACACAGTTACGGTTTCGTTCAAGCTCAAGGATTTCCAATCTCCAGAAAAGGCCGAAATCACGGTCATGGCTGTCGATGAGGGTGTGTTGTTGGCGGGAGGGTATCAACTGGCCAACCCTCTGGATACCCTGTACGAATATTATGAACACGGTGTGGCCCTCATGGATTCTCGCACGCGATTTGTGGGCAAACAAGGCGCCAAGGAAAAACTCGAGGAACCCTCCAGCGGTGGGGGGCAAATGGATGGTTATCGACAAAAATTCATTCCGCTCGCGTACTATAACGATGCCGTGGAGACAGATGAGAATGGGCAGGCCACGGTGTCTTTTGTTTTGCCGGATCAACTGACCTCATTCAAGGTGATGGCGATCGCCAACGCCCAAGTTGACCAGTTTGGGTTGGGTGAAACGACCTTCAAGACCAGCAAGGAAATCATGATCAGGCCGGCGCTCCCGCGGTTCATCAGGGACGGAGATCATTTTGAATCGGATGTGGCGATTCACAATCAGACCAATGAAGACCTGGAGGTGACGCTGAGTGTTGATGCCGTTGGGCTTGAGGTGACTTTGGGTGCTGTTGGCAAAATCACTGTGCCAGCCCAAAAAACAGCGGTTTATCCCGTGGCGTTTACTGTGGCACCCGGTCTGTTTGAGGGCGGTCCCACAAAGACGGTTAGGGTTGCGGCCGAGAAAACAGCTCAGGCCAAAGTCGTGTTTGATGCCAAAACCAAAAATCAATCCGATCAGGTGATCATCAAACTCCCGGTGTATCAGGAACGGCTTGTGGAAACCGTGGCCTCGTCTGGGGCCTTGTCGGGTACGGTGACGGAGGTTCTGGAAAAATCGCCACAGATGGATGCGCAGACTGGCGGGATGGAACTGTCTTTGAGCACTGACTTGTTGACCCAATTGTCGGGCAAGATCAAACTGCTCAAACAGTATCCCTACGATTGTCTGGAACAGAGGATGAGCAAGGTGTATCCCCTCGTGCTGTTCGCGCACGAGGATTTTCTGTTCGAGGATGATTACCGTGATCCGGTCAAACGTTTTGGAGTCGTGGCCACCTTCATCAAAAGGCTTTCTCGGGAACAGAATTACCGTGGCGGATTTGCTTTTTGGTCCTCCAGCCTGGAATCTCCCACGTTGACGCTGATGGTGGCTGAGTTTTTGATCGAGGCCAGGGAAGCCGGGCATGAGGTGGACGCCCTTTTGGAAAAAACCAAAGGACATATCCTCAATACCTATTTGAGGGATGATGCTTATGATTTGCGGGAATTCAACAAGGAGTACCGTGACAAGCTCAAGATCCACGCACTTTACGTTTTGCACAAGCTGGGTCAGCCGCAACCTTCACGCTATGGCGATTTCCGGCATAATCTGTTTGAAAAAGACAAGGTCAGCCAGCTGCGCTTGATTGAAATGCTGGCAGAAGATGAACAGTACCAGCCCTTGGTGCAGGCCTGGTTGAAGGAACAAAACAATCTTATTCGTTTGAAGGGTGAAACGGCTGTTGTGGATGATCCCAAGGTGGCGCTTGATGGTTACTATTTTGGATACAGTTCGCGTGCGCAGACAGCACGCCTGGCCAGGCTACTGATTAACGTTGAGCCGTCTCATCCCCTGTTGTTTCCCTTGCTGATGGGGCTCACACAGGAAAAATCGAACAGGCAGTACATCTCGTCTCTGGAAACGCTGGAGGTCTTGCAGGCGCTCAAGGCCTATCAGAAGGTGCTGGTTGCCGGGAGAGAGCCGGTGATCGCGACCATCAGGATGAACGATCGCGAACTGCTGGGCCGCATTGACCCCAAAAAAAACAATCAACCCATTGAATTGCCTCTCAAGACCTTGCCCGATCGCATGAACCTGCAGATCGTCAAGGATTCAGGTGACGTTCTGTTTTATGACATGAAGTTTCATTATGCCCTCAAGGAATTTCGAGACTGGGGGCTGGAGCAGGGCATCACGTTGACCAGGGAATATTTTGACCTCAAGGGCATTGCCGTGACGCCAAAAGATTTTTTGCACGGCAAAACATACAAAGTGGTCCTGAATTTTTTCTTTGCCGATGAGGCCGATTTTCTGGTGGTGGAAGAACCACTGGCGGCAGGGGTGGAACCAGTGAATTTTGCCTTGCAGACCTCGCGCTGGGGCCTGCAACGACAGGTGACCAACACACAACCGACGCTTGGCGCTTATCTGGATCATCGGGAATTTCGTGACAAGAAAATCCTGTTGTTTGCCGGTTTCGTGCCCAGGGGTTTTTACGAGTTTACCTATTTCATTAATGTTACCAATCGCGGGCAGTTCATGACCCCGCCCGCGAAGGCCATGGAAATGTATTCCCCGGAGATCTTTGGGACGACCGGAAAGGAAGAGGTGAGGGTGAAATAGAAGGCTTAAGGGTGATGGGTGATGGGTAATGGCGAAAGGCGTAAGGCGTAAGGCGTAAGGCGAAAGGGGGAAGGGAGAAGGGTCGCGGGATCGCAGGGTCTCGGGGGGCGAAAGGCATGAATAACGAATATATTATGACTCAAAGCAAACTGACACACAAAACCGTTTGGGTGGGGGCTACCTATTTCATTGAAGGCCTGCCTTACATGCTCGTTCGTTTTCTGGCGGGTGTGTTTTTTACCGACATGGGGGTGCGTGAGCTCTATTTGGGATTCCTGAATTTTTTGGGAATTCCGTGGAACCTCAAATTCCTTTGGGCTCCCCTTCTGGACATCTTTGGAACCAAACGCGGTTGGATGCTCAAACTGCAGGCCACCATTGCCCTGCTGGTCCTCGTCATTGCTGTGCTGGCGGGTTTGTGTCGACCGTCGGGAACAGATTCTTTATTGCAAGTCGTCGCGTTTATTTTTGTGGGGCTGGCTTTTGTGGCGGCCACGAACGACATAGCGATCGATGCCTATTATCTGGAAGGGCTTACCGACGCGGGTGAGCAGGCGGCGTATTCGGGCTATCGCGTCATGACGTACCGATTTGCTGTCATTTATACACGCACATTTTTGGTGGCTTTGGCTGGATTGGCCAACTGGTTTTGGGGGTTTGCGGTTGGTGCGGCGACGATTATGATTTATCTGTTGGCATCGCGGTGGATTTTGCCTGTCTTTGAGGCCAAACGTGAGCGGCAACACGTCAGCCCTTCCGAAATGTTTGGTTCCTTTGTCGATGCTTTCAAATCTTATTTGCAGAATGAACGTATCGTTCTCGTATTACTGTTCATCGTCACCTACAAATTGGGAGATGAGATCCTGTTCTCAATGAACACGCCCTTCCTGATGCGCGAACTGGGTGTGACGAAATTGCAACTTTCCTGGTTGGCGGGGTTTGTGGGGGCGTTTTCAGCCATCGCAGGCTCTCTGGTGGCGGCCTGGTGGATCAGACGGCGCGGATTAGAAAAAGCCATCTGGCCGATCACACTGCTGATGAATGTGAACATCTGGGCCTATGTTCTGCTGGCCTGGATGAAACCGAGCGCGGCGACGCAGGGGGGCATCGTCCTCATCGCTGTTATCCACGCCTACGAAAACCTCGCCGCCGGACTGGGCAACGCGACGCTGGTAGTGTTCCTGATGCGCCTGTGTCAGGCCAAATTCAAGGCGACCCATTTTGCGATTGGCACGGCGCTGATGAGTCTGGGATCCACGGTCATCGGTGGTTTTAGCGGGGTGCTGGTTGAAAAAATGGGGTATGTGAATTTGTTTGTTTTGGGTTTTTTTGCCACCTTGCCGTCGATGGTGCTTTTGTTTTTTGTGCCGATGAAGGAGACAAAATAATTGTCTTGGATGCAGGCCTTGACGTGTTTTTTTCGGGTCCTGCTACGGGTCGCTATTTTTTGACACTATTGGCTTCGCCTGCTCGCCAATCGGCCTGCTGGCCGTTCGTGTCAAAATAACAGCTCCCCGTATCACCCAAAAAAAACGTTTCCAGTCAAAAAAAATACTTTGGCACGTTCATTGTCACAAAAAAATTATTGTAAGGGAATATGATGCTCCGTCTGACAATGCGGGCAGGTGATTTTTTGGCCGCGGTACACGGGCGGGATTTTGAGTTTGGTTTCGCAGGGACAATCCACAAAAATATAATCATTGACCTTCCACAACGTGTCGGTGGCTTCTCGGCGGCGGTCGATGTGAGGTTGTTCCCCCTGTGAGACGGCCATGAGAGGCACTCCGTTGTCGCCCAGCAGTGACATGCCGGGCAAAACCCCTTTATTTGTATTCGTCACCTGTTTGAAGGCCGCATCGTATGCTTTGTAGGTGACCAGTCCGCTGGTCGCTGAGAGACCTGCCATCCTGCGCAGAATGGCCACACGCGCGGAAATGGGGGGGTGCGTGCTGGTGGCATCCTTTAAGGTGTTCCCGCTGATGGCCAGTGGGTTGACAATGTACATGGGGGCTGTGGCCTTGGACGCGCCCTGGAGCGGCGATGCGTTTGTGGCAATTTTTTCGAGTGCGTTGGCCAATCCCTCGGGGTAGCGGGTGTAGAGCGCGGCTGAGGCGTCAGCCAGGTATTCCCGTCTGCGCGACAGGGCAAAGTAGATGAGTTGTGCGATGAGGGGGGCCAAAATCATCAGGACCAGGGCGATCACAACCATCACCAACTGTAATTGCCCGCCACCAGAGGAAGAAGAAGAGCGGCTTCGGTGGCGACCAAAAAACATGCTCCGCACACCCACGTCGGCCAGCAGGACAATCGCCCCCATCATGGCGCTCACGACGAGCATGTACAAAATGTCGCGGTTGTTGATGTGGCCCAGTTCGTGCGCGATCACACCCTGCAGTTCGCTCCGGTTGAGTCTTTCGAGTAGCCCCGTGGTAACAGCCACCGAGGCCTTCTGGGGACTCCTGCCTGTGGCGAAGGCGTTGGGGGCGGGGGAGTCGATGATGAAGACGCGCGGCATGAACTTGAGGCCTGACGCGATTTTCATCTCTTCGACGATGTTGAACAGCATGGGATTATCTGCCTGCTGGATTTGCTTGGCGCCGCTGACGGCGAGAAAAACGGAATCTCCAGCAAAAAAACTGACGAGCAACATCACCAGCCAGATCACGAACGCGATGAGCAAACCGACCGGACCTGCCCCCGGGTGCTGGGCCTCTGCCAACACATAGCCGGTGATGAACAGAAAGAAGGCCATGCAGAGGACAATGAAGACGGTTTTGCGTTTGTTGGAGCGGATTTGTTCGAACATATTGAATGAATGATCGTCCGAAAATCTTCCCTGTTTTTTTCGGGTCCTGCTACGGGTCGCTATTTTTTGACACTATTGGCTTCGCATACTCGCCAATCGGCCTGTCCCGCAAACGGGATCCCGCTTTGCGGTGACTGGCCGTCCGTGTCAAAATAACAGCTCCCCGTATCACCCCAAAAAAACAGGGAAGATTTTCGGACGATCATAATATTCAAAATTTCACTTGAGGGACAGCCTTTTCAGCGGCGTCCTCGACAGCAAAAAATTCCCCTTCCTTGAAGTTGAAGATGCCTGCGACGATGTTGGAGGGGAACATCTGGATTTTATTGTTCAGCCCCAAAACGCCATCGTTGTAATATTGTCGCGCGAAACTGATTTTGTTCTCGGTCGTTGTGAGTTCTTCCTGCAATCCCAGAAAATTCTGGTTGGCCTTGAGGTCGGGGTAGTTTTCCGAAACGGCGAACAGCGATTTGAGGGTCTGGCTGAGCATGTTTTCGACCGCGGCCTTGTCGGCGAGGGAACCGGTGATCTCCACGGCCTGCTGACGTGCCTTGGTGACGGCTTCGAGCGTTTGCCGTTCGTGCGTCATGTAACCTTTGACGGTTTCGATGAGGTTGGGGATAAGGTCGTGACGCCTTTTTAATTGGACGTCGATCTGTGACCAGGCGTTTTTGACCTCGTTTCTCAAACGCACCAGAGTATTGTAGATGCCCACCACAAAGAGGACCGCCAACACGATCACCAGCACAAGAATAAGCATGAATAACATAATGGACTCCTTATTAAATTACTTTACATAAAAAACTTCACCCAGAAAATTGATGAACTCGCTTGGATGGTCATTGTTCGTAGCCACGAGGGCCTGCATGCTACGGCTCAATTCTCCCGCATCAAACCACAGACCATCGCCTTTGGGGCAACGGTCAATCACCAGATTTGAGCCCTCATCGAGACAGACCTTGTCCAGGCCCTTTGAGCATCGCGGACAACGATATTTTTTTTCGCTGGTTTGAACAAGCGGCAAACAGGCAAAGTCGGGCATGTTCATCTTGAGTTGATAAGCCTGTGCGAGTGACGCGAGTTCATCGGCGTCGAACCAGAAACCCTGACAATGCGGACAGCAGTCCAGCTCGATCTTGTTGCGTTCGACGATGATAAAGGGTTTTTGGCAGACGGGACACAGCATGTTGGCGGGGAGTTTATTACATACAGTGTAAAAGGCAAGTGAATACGATTCTTGTTTACCGAGGGGGCATTGTTGTTTAGAAATGGGCAGGCATGAAACGTATTGTTTATTTCATCACCGCTCTGCTCATTTTGTACGTGCTTTGTCTGGTCTTCAATCCCTGGCCAGTCCCTAAAAAACTCAGGGCTGATCGGGCGCAAACTTCCATCAGCATATATAGTCGCGAAGGCGTCTTGCTCCGCGAGACACTGGCAGAGTCGGGAGGACACCGACAGTCCGTCAA
>CAZGMS010000057.1:0-3628 GCA_964526915.1 uncultured Nitrospirales bacterium | reverse complement strand
CTCTACAGCACCATTTTTAAACGGGTATGCAGTTTTGAATGTCCACACGCGCGAGGGCCATCCCGGCATTTGGGTGGGCGAAAAAAAGATCGCCTCCATTGGATTACGTATCAAAAATGGTGTGAGCCTGCATGGGATCAGCCTGAACATCTGTAATGATCTGAGCGTGTACGATTATTTTGATCCCTGCGGCATGGCGGGCAAGGTGATGACGAATTTGGAACAGGTGTGGGGCAGGGGGATTGAAAAACAAGAGTTTGAACACCTATCGAATGCTTTGGCAAAACGGTTATGTCACATGTGAACATCACTGATGAAACGAGCTCAAAGCTGAAAGCTCAAAGGAAAAGCGTGTTGGGGAAAGTGTGCCGCATGTCACTATAACAATTGCTACAGTTGCAATGATTGCCCATTGCTAATTGCTATAATTGTCTTCTTTCCTCACCCGTGCTTGTCACCCCCAATATCTTGAACAGCTCCTTGCCCTTGCCGGGTAGTTCGATCTCCACAACATCATTTTCCATTTTGCCCCAGATGGCTTGGCCCACGTCGGTGTAATTGGAAATGTGTTTTTTATCGAGTCGTTCCTGATTCGGGGGGACCAGAGCATAAAGCTCGACGACTCTGGTTTTGGTGTTTTGAAGTTTGACGGTGTTGCCGTAAATGCATTTGAGGGGATTGGTTTTGACTTGTTCCATCACTGTTGTGTATAGTTAACGAAGCTGTGTTTCAATCAAAAAAATCAAATGCCGTCCTTGTGTTGATGGGGTTGTTCTTGTGTCTTTTGGTGGCCTGTGAAAAATCAGATTCCGCGAAAGTCGATATGCTGTCCCTGCCGACACCAGTCGATCCGATAAAAACCACGGATAAACCGTTGACAGGTCAACCTCAGTCGCCCGTCGGGTCAACGGAGATCAAACCACCTGTGATCAATGTCGTGACAAGTTGTCAGGATTCGATCAAAAATGATTCAGCCATTGAAGTTTTCAGAGAGGTCAGTCCTTCTGAAATCTCTCTCACGATCAACTCGAACAAAATCATTGATAACGACTCAACAGAAAAATGGCTTAAGGATTTCGTCTACGATTTATTTGATCGTCAACAATGTCCTTATAAAACCATCGCTTTTACGACGATCGTTGATGAGTATTCTTATTTGCAGGGTCTCATCACCAGGCTAGACTTCGATTTGTTCAAGCAACAGAAGATTTCCGAACCAGAATGGATCCGGCGTTTCGACATCAAAAAAATGACCACGACAGAGGCTGTCCGCGCGAGCCTGCGCAAAGCCAGACAATTGGGGGATTCCGGGACGGCGCTGGAATTGGTCGAAAAACTTCTGCTGGATGATTATGCGAGCACAGCCCTGAAAATCATCAAAGCAAATATTCTGGTTGAGCAGAAGCAGTATGTTGAGGCTATCGACATCTATCGTGATGTGATCTTACAGGAACCCTTTAATGTGAACGCCTGGTTCAATTTGTCCTACTGTCAAAAGATGGCTGGGCAGTTCGCAGAGGCTGTCGAAAACGCAAAAAAATTGTTGGCCTTCATTACGGAACCGGCAAAACAAGAGGTCTATCTCAAGGCGTTGGGGTTGACGAGGGATGACCTGTGGTTGCATTTGGCCGAGTGTTATTCCAAGAACAACGAAATTATTCTCGCCCAGGAGGCCCTGAACAAAGTTGTGACCAAGAACAATCCTGTTTATGGTCTGCTCACGGCGAATCTTTTGCGACTCGATCACAAGGCGGAACAAGCCAGGACCGTTTTGCTATCACTGCTCGACACGGGACAGAGACAAGACCTGGTGTTTTACAATTTGGTGGTGCTTTCGTTGGACCTCAAAGATGAGAAAGGGGCCCAGGACTATTATCAGATGCTCAGAGAGAATCACCCCAACGAGGCACGTGAGTTGGCATTCGTGATGAATTTGCCCAAACATGTTCCGGCCGAAACGGACACACCGCTAGTGGTCTCGACACCTGTCACTGAAGAACAGCTTGCGCCAGAAGTGAACCTTCCCCCAGCGGCAATCATGCCGGTCGTTGGAGATCAGGGGACAAAAGAGCAGAGGACGGGAGAATGATGATGCGTTTGTTTGTTGCATTTATTTCTGTGCTGATTGTGGCTTGTGCTTTTCATGCACGTGCTGAGGGTCCTGCCTTGCCCACTGAAGATGTGGTGAAACAAACCAGGGTTGAGAATGTCGAAGCACTGGAATTGCCCTATCAACCGGCGCAGAACGTAGAAAATGCCGATGGGACTGAAGAACCACTGGACCCAACGCAACCGGTCATCGAATGGTCAAAAGTTCCCTATGTGCCATCACATTATCCCGTTGTGGGACCGGCCAGGGATCCGGAAATATAAGGAATCAATCAATCAATGAAGTAATGAAGTAATGAAGTAATGGGAGAAGAACCTAAACAACGCATCCTTTCTGTCATCAAGGCCCGTTACCCGCACCTTTCACAAAAAAATATCCGTGAGTTGTTGTCGCAAAAAAAAATTAGTGTGGGCAAGCGCGTAGCCAAAGTTAATGACTGTGTGGGTGAGAGCGATCTCATAGTCATGCCCGACGAATGTTTAAGGCGTGAGCTTGTTGCCAACCCGCGAGTGGATTGTCGACTCATCAAAAAAACAAAAGAGTATATTTTTTTCGAAAAAAAAGAGCGGGTTCATTCCGTGGCGCAAAACTATGTTGAGACAGCCTCGGCCGCCAACTGGCTTTTGAGTGTTGACGGGATGTTGAGCATAATTGGCAAACCGTTGGAAGCGGGATTGTGTCATCGGCTTGATTACGAGACGAGTGGTGTGATGGTGGCCGCTCGCAATCAATCAGCATATGAGCATCTCAGAAAGCTGTTTGCAACGGGTCTGGTTCATAAAATTTATGTCTGTCTTGTTTCCGAACCACCTCCCAAGTCAGGTCAATACACTGCGCAGGTTTTGCCAGGCAGAAAAGCGGCCAGGAAGGTGACGTTGCAAGCGTGCGTGTCGGACCGGGGTGTTGTGGTTGAAACAGAAATTCTGGCGAGTGAAAAAACTCACGACGGATGGTATCGGATCACTTTAAGCCTCATCACGGGTTTTCGCCATCAAATCCGTGCCCATATGGCATTGCTCGGTTGTCCCCTGATCGGTGACGCGTTGTACGGGGGCAGAAAGGCCGAGCGTCTCATGTTGCATGCACATAAGATTGCTTTTGAGGATGCCAAGGGGCGACAATTCGAGATCACATCGGAGGTGCCCTTTAGAAACACCCCAGATGACGGGCGATGACGATGCGCTGGACCTCGGAGGTCCCTTCACCAATCTCCAATAATTTTTGATCGCGGTAAAATTTGGCCACGGGATACTCTTCCATCAGACCATAGCCGCCGTGGATTTGCACCGCGTGATTGGCCACCCTGCCAAAGACCTCGGAGGCGAACACCTTGGCCATGGCGGCCTCTTTGGAATAAACACGGCCCTGATCCTTGAGCCAGCAGGCCTTGTAGAGCAGATTACGGGCGGCCTCGATCTCCATGGCGCAGTCAACAAGTTTAAACGCGTTGACCTGAAACGATCCGATGGGCTTGCCAAACTGGACCCGTTCCTGCGAATAACGCAGGGCTTCTCCGAA
>CAZGMS010000056.1:0-3022 GCA_964526915.1 uncultured Nitrospirales bacterium | reverse complement strand
ATTCTGAAGACAGGTTAGCAGAATGCGATGAGCTTGGCCAGTCAAATCGAAAAGAAATCAATAAAATCGTTAGTTAATCAAATTGAAGAATTGACCCTGTGAGGAGCCAGCGGAGCGTACACGCAAGTACGTGAGCAGGCACCGCAATGAACGACACAGCATCAAAAGATGTATCGGACTTATGTCGCTGAGTATACAATAAGGGGTGACAATATTATTTTACCCGGATAAACCCTTCAACCGAGGCCTGCGGAGTGCTGGTGTTAGAGGTTCCTTGTTCGTTAAGCTCCAATGCCTGAGGCTGGCTGTTTTCGGGGGTATTGGGTGGGGTGGACACCTGTGAGGCGGCTTCTGGATTTAATTGCCCGCGATTCTCTTCCATGAGCAATTCTTCTTCGGCAGTGATTTTTTTGGGCAAATCAAATTCCTTTTTCTGATCTATCGACAATTCCTTTTCGTAATTCGTCAGGATGTTGAATTCTTTATTGAAGTGTGCCGATTTCCAGATCACTTCCCTGAAGTGAAACAGATCAACCGACTTTGGCAAAAACACATCAATGTTGGTGGACTTGCCCGCGTTGACGATATGCGGGTATTCCAGCATGTCCCGCATTTTTTGGGGAAGCTTGGGCCACAAAGCATCTTTGAATTGTTTAACATGATTGTAGGCCGTGTGTTTTTTTCCCAGACTATCGACGATGTACCACTTATCCTGTTTCGTATTCAGCTCGATCGGCTCACCCCGTCTGTTGGTGAGCACCAGATTGACAACATGGTACCCCGGAATCAGGTCGTCCAAACGAGGATCAAAAATGGCGTCGATGGCAATGCCCCATTCCTGAATGTTGAGCCCGGCTTCACTGCGAATCACAGCCTCTGCTTTTGTTTTGGGTTGCGAAATGCCATTCTGGCTGGCTTTTTCGGGACGCTTGCTCACCGCCGCGCCGACGTCCCACGTAACCAGCAGACACGCACAAACCAACACCAGAGCTTGAGTCATATTTCTCATATGAAGTATTGATCCAGAATTTTTCGCGTCAGGGTATTGATGGGCAAAGCCTTCAACGCACGGCGCGACACAACTTTAAAACCATTAAGATGTCGCTTTGTCAATGAAGATGATGTCAGGCGCCCTGCAAAGACGTGCGCCACAATGCGCTTGTTGGTGATGGCATGATTTACCTTGCCCAGACAATCTGTTTTTCCCATCACCCAGCCCTGCCCCAACAGCACGTTCCAATCCTTTATTTCTGTCTTCTGCTGGTATCGATATAAGGTTGGCAATTCCCACAATCCCTCAATCAGGCTGTCCTTTGCAGGGGCTTTCAGTACAATCGACCTGCCCTTGAAAAGAAGCAAACTGGCAATCTGCCTGTTCTGGTAGCGTGTTTTCTTGACCACAGGCAATCTCTCGGGATGACGATCCTTTGCCTTACAAAAACGATTCACGGGACAGTTTTGACACTGAGGAATTTTGCCACAAACAAGCGCTCCCAACTCCATCATGGCCTGGTTAAAATCCCCCGGGCTTCTGACAGACAGTAATGCACGCGCCTTTTGTTCAAAAAACACAATGGCTTCTTTTTGCGCGCTGTTTTTTTTGTATGCAAACAGTCTGGCAATGACCCTTTTGACATTACCATCAACGACGGCTCGTGGCTCATCGAAACAAATTGAGGCAATAGCCGACGCCGTATAATCGCCAATCCCTTTGAGCTTGATGAGTTCGACATATGTGCGTGGCACCTGTCCGGCATGTTTGGCCACAACCTCTTGGCTGGCCTTTTGAAAATTGCGGCACCGCGCGTAGTAACCCAGCCCCTGCCATTGCAGGAGTAGCGCCTGTTCGCTAGCGCGGGCAACTGAGAACACATCGGGGTACTGTTTGATGAACCGGCTGAAATAATCCACAACCACCGGCATGGTGGTCTGTTGGGCCATGACCTCACTGAGCCAGATTTGATAGGGGTCTTTGGTTTTTCGAAACGGCAGCTCGCGCTTGTTTTTTTGATACCAACAGAGCAGGGCTTTTTGAAATTTTTTAATATCAGTACATCGAGTCAGCATAGGTGCGATTGTATGCTTTCGTGTTCTGGGGTTCAAGTGTTTATCACCGCAGAGCGGGATCCCGTTGGCGGGACGTGTTTACGAAAAAACGTCATCGCGAGGAGCGCGAAGCGTGACGTGGCGATCCACATGAAGCAATTAAACACACTGGATTGCCACGGCCTGCTTCACGTTTGTTCGCAGTCCTCGCAATGACGAACCACGCTACGCCATTTTGCATTTTGCACTTTGCATTTTGCGTCTGGCATTATAGTCCCCCCCCATGCCCCGCATCGCCCTCATCAACCCAGACATCCCGCAAAACACAGGCAATATTGGCCGACTTTGTGTGGGACTCGATTGGGAACTGCATCTGGTGCACCCCTTGGGATTTTTTTTGAATGAAAAACAGATCAAGAGGACGGGGTTGGATTACTGGGACAAACTCAAACTGGTACAACACGACAGCCTCAGCGCGTTTTTGACCACTCATGCCAAGGATCGGATGTTTTTTTTCACCACAAAGTCACCCAAGCTCTACACGGATGTGCGGTATCACGAAAATGATTTTCTGATTTTTGGGGCTGAATCACGCGGCCTGCCAGACGATCTGCTCAAATCGCATTGGGAAAATGCCCTCACCATCCCCATGCCGGGACCTGTCCGTTCGCTCAATGTTTCGAACGCTGTCGCCATCGTGGCCTACGAGGCGTACCGGCAGATCAGACACCAAAGTGGATAGCCAACCACACACAGACTATTTTTCATCCACAAACAAACCATAAATCGCCGATTCAACGACAGGTAAAAAGTTCCCTGCCAATCCACCAAAATCCAATGATTGGCTCATAGGCGGTGTCAACTCACCTGTAAGACTTCAAGAATCTCTTGAGTCAGTGAATAGGTGTCGCCTGCAATTAGTGTTTTGCTGTAGGGCATAAAATTCTCCTTGTCCTTGTGAAATATTAATACCGCC
>CAZGMS010000055.1:0-6286 GCA_964526915.1 uncultured Nitrospirales bacterium | reverse complement strand
GTGAATAGGTGTCGCCTGCAATTAGTGTTTTGCTGTAGGGCATAAAATTCTCCTTGTCCTTGTGAAATATTAATACCGCCCGCTTTATCGTTTTTTTTTTTTTATGTTGCGTGTTTTTGAATATATATTTTTAAACAAGATTT
Organism: uncultured Nitrospirales bacterium; assembly: GCA_964526915.1. Lineage (GTDB taxonomy): Bacteria > UBA10199 > UBA10199 > UBA10199 > JADGCS01 > JAHJDR01. The sequence continues at coordinate 6,143 of CAZGMS010000055.1, read as the reverse complement.
GTCGTTTAATATTGAATGGTTATCTGAGCGTGTCTGGTGGTCCTTTCAATAATATGATAAATAATGAAAGGGGGTTCATCTGATTTCATCAACGATACGTCGAAACTAAATTCGACCAGACTCTAATTTAGACATGCATAGATTAGACTTTACTCTAATTTATACATGCGCTAATATTGTGGTATGGAACGGTATCTCAACAAATTTATCGCTGAAGACTTGAACGAAAAAATGGTTTTTCTGGGTGGCCCGCGTCAGGTCGGCAAAACGACTGTGGCCCTCCACCTTTTGGGAAACGCCACCGAAAAACATCCAGCCTATTACAACTGGGATTTCATCAAAGCCCAAAAATCCTTGCTGGCCGGAGAATTGCCAGCACACGAACCGCTCATCGTACTTGATGAAATTCACAAATACAAAAAATGGCGCAATTTGGTAAAGGGGTTTTATGACCAGTACAAATCTGAAAAAAGATTTTTGGTCACAGGATCGTCTCGCCTCGATTACTATCGTCGCGGCGGAGATTCGCTACAAGGGCGTTACCACTACCACCGCCTTCACCCTTTGTCGCTTTTTGAAATCAATCACACCCCAACAGTTTCGGATCTTAAAACGTTGATGACGTTTGGTGGATTTCCGGAACCTTTTTTGCGAGCCAACACTCGTCACTACCGCCGCTGGCAACATGAGAGAATCACGCGCGTGGTACAGGAAGACCTTTTGAATCTTGAACGTGTGAACGAAATCTCGCAAATCAACCTGCTCGTTTCGCTTCTTCCTGATCGGGTCGGTTCACCGCTTTCCATCAACAATTTGCGGCAGGATCTGTCGGTCGCTTTCGAAACGGCTGAACGCTGGATAAAAATTTTGGAAAATCTTTATTACTGTTATCGCATCACTCCCTACGGCCTGCCGCATCTGCGCGCCGCAAAGAAAGAAAAAAAACTCTATCTCTGGGATTGGTCCCTTTGCGAAAGAGAACCCGTGTTATTTGAAAACCTGGTGGCGTCGCATTTGCTGAAATATTGTCATTTTCAGGAGGATGTTCATGGCGAAGCGATGGAACTCAAATTCATCAGAGACTCTCAAAGGCGGGAAATTGATTTCGTCGTTACAAAAAACAAAAAACCTTTGTTCGGTGTGGAGTGCAAAACGGGTGAGCAATCGCTCTCGACCAACATTACCTATTTCAGCCGCGTCACTAACATCCCCATTTTTTATCAGGCGCATCTGGGGCAAAAAGACTACGAGGTTCGTGCCAGCCGTGCCCGCGTTCTGCCTTTCATCACAATGTGTCAGGAATTGAAATTATAACCCGCAACATCACCGCTGAAGATGTTTTGGATAGTTTGTCGACGTGTTAATCTTTAAGGGAACGTAAAACTTTGTTGGATGATCAACAAATCTCACCCGTCCAGAGTTTTTTGCAGAACACCTGCCAAGGGAGAACCAGAATGCCATCGGCACGTTGGCGAGATGTTTTTTCGCAACAAACCAGCAAGGGTTTCTTTGGTTTGAATTCTTCGATCAAGGCCCGCAAACCGTTCACGTGTTTGGGAACGACGTTGTCCGTTGATTTGAATTCGATGGCCACATCCATGTCTCCCACAATCAAATCAACTTCGAGCGAGTTACTTGTTCGCCAAAAGGCGATTGGCAGATTTTTTTCTTTATAAGCTAAATAGGCACGAACTTCTTCAATCAGAAAATGTTCAAAAAAATTTCCAAACTCACTCGTGCCCTTTTGAATGAGTGGAAACCCGCGGAGAGCCCTGACCACCCCCATATCAAACAGATAAAACTTGGCTGTCTCAATGAGTCGCCTGTCTTTGACCTTTCGCCAGGGTTCAAGCGTGTGTCCCAGCAAAGTGTCTTCCAGAATTTGAAAGTACTCACGCACCGTTTTGGGAGACACGCCCGCATCAGAACCGATGTTGGCATAATTGATCAATTGCCCATGCGTGGCCGCCACAGTGTCAAGAAACCTGGCAAAGGCGGGAACGTTGCGTACCAGTGCCTCGTGTTGAATCTCTTCCCGTAGATAATCGTAAAGATAACTTTTCAGGTTCCTTTCTGGTTTCTTGGCTAAAAAATTGGATGGGACCAAACCGTGGTTAAAAACAAATTCAAGATCGTCAATTTTCACCTCATGCGTCGTAAGGGGAAACAGCTCAAATCGCCAGGCCCGCCCTCCCAGCAGATTGGCCGCGCCCTTTTTTAGCTTGCGAGCACTCGATCCACACAAAATGAACTGGGTCTTTGTGTTTTCGATAAGCCAGTGAACTTCATCCAGCAAAGCGGGAACTTTTTGAATTTCGTCGATAATGACCAGCGGGGCCTTTTCGACCAACAATTCCTCCCGCAATCGACTCGGCTTGAGCGTAAGAGCAGTCATCAGGTCGGTATCGAGAAGATCGTAATATTTGGCAGAAGGAAATTGTTGTCTGAGGAGCGTGGTTTTGCCCACTTGTCTGGGTCCCCAGACAAAGGCCGCAGGGTGATCCTCAAGATCGATTTTGAGAACCCTTTTGATAGAAGATAATCGGGAGTTCATATACACATTATCTAGATAAACGGGAGTATATGTCAATTTTATTTTTCAGGCGCGCGTCGAAAAACGCTGGCCACCTCTGCCGAAACTATCAAAGAACATTACCGTCATAATAACGGCTATTTTATTGCCCTGAAATTTTCTATGTTTGATGGCCTGTTGGGGGACAAAAAACCTCTGACTGTTTGCCGATGCCATTCAGAGGTTAATGGTGATAGGCAAGCCAAAGCCTTGCGCGCTGTTGTGTTTTCATAGCCGCACCAGAGAAAGCTTTTACCGTTTCGAAAATACAGCAATAAATTGCGCTGTAGAATAGTCACCAGCGTTACAGCATCCACACCAAGAATCTTTCCCATTTTTTTGAGATTACCTTTTGTTCGTTCCAACAAAAAAGCCAGATAATCACGTTCAAAAGACGCCTTACGAACAGCCGCATATTTTGGAAGTGTTTCAAAATATTCCCATTGATAGTTTTCAATTCCCTGATACATTGCCTTGAGTCCACTATAATGTTCTGCATAGGCTGTGTCAGAAAGCCTTGGCCAATCGCCAACGTGATTCCCGTTCTCATTATCAATATCAACAAAATGCATGCCTACTGCAGACAAAAAGAAGGGGTGCTTAAAAGGGTTGTCTTTCGTTGGGTCAACCACATGCGTAACATTTTCATTGCCCCTGATTGATGAATCTGACGCACAAAGATTTTTGCATGCGCCCTTGATTTGCCACAGACTGCTTCGCTCTAATCTATGATCAGCCAGCAATGAATCTGGTCTACCTACAAAGAGATCAACATCTTCGGCATCGTGACCACAGTTTTGTGCCACAACCAGATCGGCAACCACATCATAACCAATATCCATTGCTGGCCAGAGTCGCCCATTGTAGAGTTGTGGAATACGACTTGTCTCTGCAGGTGTTAAGTGGGTTAGCGTTAGCGTTGCCGCGGGAACAGAAAACAGTGACATAAAATTCTCCATGTAATGTTAGTACCAGCCGGATTATCGTTTTTTTTTAAAAAAATGTTGCGCGTTTTTTTAAGATTTTGTTCTCTTGAGAGAACACTCGTGGACAAAACAATTTAGGGGACAGGCAAGCAAATGAGATTTTCTCGGGTTTGTTGAAATTTATTTGCCTATCCCCTACTTTTTTCTCTATTGGAGAAACAATATGACCATTAAAACCATCAGAATCCCAGATGATCTCGATGACGCGATGGATAGTTTATCGACGTGTTTATGATCCTAAAACAAACCCCGACAGCTAACGGGTAAATCCCGACTTCGACACTTGTTTTGTGGTATTTTTACAGAAGATTTTTAGAATTTCCCTCAACGTGTTTTTGAGTATTTTTTTACTACTAGACAAAATCATATAATTTTGTATAATATTAAAGTAAACAATGGATAAAAATACAATAAAAGCCGTCCTTGATGATTGGAATTTCTGGCAAAAGCCCCTACGAACAGGCATTACACGCCCACTTTACGTTTCGAAACTGACTGATTTCATCAACACAAGTCAAATCGTCGTCATCACAGGGCCACGCAGAGCGGGCAAATCCTATGTGATGAGACAAATGATCGCACAACTTATCAAAACGGGAACCGCTCCAACACAAACCCTGATGGTGAATTTTGAAGATCCCCGTTGGCCAGCACTCGACACCAATCTTCTGGAAACCATCTATAAGACGTATCTTGATTTTTGTTCTCCAAACCCAAAACCCTATTTGTTTCTGGATGAAATTCAAGAGGTCACGGGTTGGGAAAAATGGGTACTCACAAAACACGAATTGGGGCAGGCCAAGCTCATCATCTCAGGTTCAAATGCCAAACTTCTCAGTCGTGAACTTTCAACGCTCCTCACCGGAAGACACCTGACATTGGAAGTTTTTCCCCTGTCCTTTGCCGAACACGCCGCTTTCGCGGACGCGGTGACAGAGCCACCGACAAACCCAACACGAACCCTCGAAAACATTCTGGAATTTGGTTCATTTCCCGAAGTCGTCACGTCCACACAAAAAAACGAAATCCTTCTCAACTATTTTCATGATATCCTTTACAAAGACATCATCACGCGTCGTGGCATCCGTAAACAAGAAGATCTAAAATCGCTGGCGCGCTTTTATATGGGGCAAACCGCTTCACTGATCACACACAATTCCACAAAGAAATTTTTGAGTCTCACCACGACCACCATTGAGAAATTTTCCGGATATTTCGAAGAAGCGTATCTGATTTTTTTTCTCAAACGATTTTCGTTTAAAACACGCAATCAGGAAAAAAGCCCGCGCAAATTGTACATCGTCGATACGGGACTGGCGAATGTTGTGGGATTTCAGCAAAAAAGAATTTTGGGGCGACTCGCTGAGAACCTCGTTTTTCTGGAACTCTTAAAAAAACAAAACACCCCTGATCAGCAGGATTTGTTCTATTGGAAGGACGCTCAGCAAAACTACGAAGTGGATTTTATCGTTCGTCATGGTCTTAAGGTCACACAGGCCATACAGGTTTGTTGGCAGATGGATAACCCCAAAACACGAGAACGCGAAACACGGGCCCTTTGGAAAGTTTTGGATATTTTTGATCTTAAAACGGGCGTGATCATCACCTCTGATGAAGAAGGACATGAAAAGAAAAAATCACGAACAATTCAAATCACCACGCTCAGCAAATGGTGCAGTGAGTTTCATCGTTGACCCAATAAAGAATCCCACATACACGTAGTTGGGACTCGCGGCAACATCACCGCTAAAGATGTTATGGATAGTTTGGCTACGTGTTAATATCTTAAGGGCATCTCTAAAAAACCCCACATGAACCCCCTGTTGAAAAGAGGGGGTTCTTAGAGGTGGCCTTATGTCAATTATATTTTCTGAACTGGTATGAATAAAACCTCGGCCGTTTACGCTGAGATCATCAGAGATCGCCAACGTCTATGCTCCAATCACCTCTTTTTTTCATCCACAAATAAACCATAAATCGCCGATTCAACTACAGGTAAAAAGTTCCCTGCCAATCCACCAAAATCCAATGATTGGCTCATAGGCGGTGTCAACTCACCTGTAAGACTGCTTCTTTTTGGAAGTGCCATATATAAACCAACATCGCCACCTGTTCTCGTGACATTTGTTGAATTCATCTCACCAGAATATCCCGGCAACTGATAGACTCTGGCCCCCAATACCGCTTTATCATCTGGAATATATCGGTAAAATCTGTCTGTATAATCCAGGCTATGAGACACATCGACAGCTTCAGTTTTTTCATGATAAACTCCCGCTGTCGCACCAAACCCACCAAACCCAATCCCCCCCATGATTCTGGGATAAGCTATGGCTTTCCAAGGAAACTCGTCAACATCAACACAAAGACCCAGATCAAGATTGGCGTTTACAATCACCGCCCCAACCTCCGCACGACCGGCAACACAATCAATATCTTTCCCTGTTTTTTCCGTTCTATCCTCTGGTCGATTCGCTTGAATGTAGTCAAGAATCTCTTGAGTCAGTGAATAGGTGTCGCCTGCAATTAGTGTTTTGCTGTAGGGCATAAAATTCTCCTTGTCCTTGTGAAATATTAATACCGCC
>CAZGMS010000054.1:0-10295 GCA_964526915.1 uncultured Nitrospirales bacterium | reverse complement strand
AATACTCACGTACTTCCGTGTACGCTCCGTTTGCGGGTTTGTGGGCGCCTTGCATCTGGGTACTTTTTAGAGGTCCCCGAAAATGGTGGTTATTAGAGATGTCTTATTCTTTTGGTGATCGATGATACAGAGCGTCTCTTGGTATGAAAACAATAAAACTCATGTTGCTTTGTGGTTTGCTTCTGGTTTGTAACGGCCATTGTTATGGCGGGCAAGATAATGCCGGCAAATATTCCTGTGTTGTTGATGACGATTGTACCCTGTCTTGTGCTCAGGGGGCAGTGAACACGAAGTGGTATAAGCAGTTTGGTGGTGTCAAGAAGGATTGTCTGGATGGTTGTGCTGCAGATGGGTTTGATTCAAAATGCGAAAATCATATCTGTGAGGCGTATCTTGAAGGAAAAAAACACCCTGCGTGCACGAAGAAATGAGCGCTCAAGGGAGATGAAATATGCGTTATCCAAAAATTGTTTTTGTATTGTTGTTCACCCTCGTTGGCTTTGCGTGTCATAAATCAGAAAACGTCGAAGCCCCATATTCCTGTCAACAAGATTCAAATTGCCTCAACTCCTGCGCCTTGGGGGCAGTGAATAAGTCCTGGTATGCGAAAAATTCACAGTTAGATACCTGCGACGACGGTTGTACGGGTTGGAGCGATGAGCCCAGGTGTATTGACCATTTTTGTACGGCATTCCAAGCTGGGCAGTACAATGTCTTGTGTACGAAGGGACCTAAACCAAAGGAAAATGTCATGAGAGACATTGTTCGCTATTCCTGTGCGCGGGACACGGACTGTTTGTTGTCGTGCAAAGAGGGGGCGGTGAACGGCCGTTGGTACAAGCAATATACAAAGCATGTCACGGGATTTCACGAGTGTGAAGGCGGGTGTGAATCGCTTGGCATGGTGGCAAAGTGCGAAAATTTTATCTGTGAAGCATATTTGGATGGAACAAAGTACCCGCAGTGTACGAGGAAGTAGATAATTCTGAATGATTATGCTGTTTCCCCCGATCGAGCGAACACGCATTGAACACGTAAAGGTCACAAGGCCCCCCTTGTTCCAAGCGACGAGAAATCCACTAGCCAATCGGCTATGCACTAGCAAATCCGCTGTATTTTTATATTGTCGTATAATTCCAGTTTTGATAGTCCAGTAGGGGGAGCGAAGGAAAGATATGGATACTATAAAAACGATTGTCAGAAAACGCTACTACATGGTGATGACTGGGTTACTCTGTGCAGTGGCGCTATTTTTTTTATTGAGCACGGCCATTCAATCTCAAAGACTTGTGGGAGCACAGCACCCCGGATTTCTAGTGTTTAATAATGGGCTGGTGTTTGGCTTGGTCGATTCATCGTGGAATGGCAACCGCGCGGGACTGCGCATGTACGATTTTATCAAGGGTTATGATGGACATCCCTTCACGGGTACAAAAGGACTTATTGACTACATCAATCAGAAGGCCCCAGACGGCCAGGTTCAATATCTGGTGACACGTAATCATCAGGATATCACATTGGCCATCAAACCCATGGCCATCGATCAGAATTTTGCCAATCTGTATTTTTACATTTTTCTGTTCTGCGGGTTCCTCACCCTGCTCACGGGTCTGGGGATCTTTATCATCAGGCCATTGGCGAAGGGGGCGTTTCATTTCTTTGTCATTTGCAACACAGTCAGCATCTTTGAAATCCTTTTTGCCGACATGATGACTTATCAGACGTTCTTGCCGTATCTGCAGATCATCATCGCCCTGTATGGAATAGTCAATATCCACACCCTCTACTTCATGCTCAGGATGCGGGAACACCTGCACGTCAGGCTGAGTCAATTACCTGTCAAAATCGTGTTGGGTGGCGTGTATGTGGCGCTGGTGGCGTTTGCATTGCTTGTGAATTTGTATTCTGATCGGATGTTCGCTGACTACCGTGTGTTGCTGTTTGCCAGCAATTTTCTGTTCTTCATTGGGGGGGTGCTGATATACCTGACGACCGCTTACCTGTATTTTTCGGCCAAATCCAGCACGGCCAAGCGGCGGCTGTTGTTGTATATGGCACTCAATCTTTCCTGTTTCATTGGTTTCGCTGTCTACGTTGCGCACAATGTCTGCGCGTTGTTGCTCCCCATTGAGCTGATTCTCCTGCAATTGGCCTTTCCTTTTTTGACGACATATCTTTTATTCAAATACAATTTTCTCGATCTCAAGTTCACACCTCGGAGAAAATATTTTTATTTGGGTTTTGCGGTGTTGCTCCCCATGCTGTTTGTGGTAGATTTCGTGTTTCTGATTCCCATCCTCAACAAATACCAGGTGGCTGTGTCCTGGGTCCTGCCGCTCGTGACCGCGTCCGTTGTGATCAAGCTGATGTTGCTGGTCGGGGCGGCCTATCTGAGGATCGTGGATCGTCTCTTTTTTCCCTCCACATTCAAATTCAGGGACATGATCACCAACGCCAGCCAGAACATTCTCAAACACCACACGAAAGAGGAGATACTGAACGCCCTGAGGGAACTCGTGGTGGGGCATTTGGAGATCCATCAGGTCTATTGTTATCACATCTTTGAACAGATAGGCTGTTATCAAAAACACAACATCACGCCAACACAGGAAACTGCGGACGACGTGTATCTGACCCTGCCGCATTCGTTTTCGCAGGAGGAGATGTCTCTTGAGGGTGTTGATTTTGTCATCAATGAATTTGTGGGCAACCAGAATGTCGGAGAGGATGCGGCTCTGGAGCTATTGGTCACACACAAGCTGAATTTGTTGTTGCCGCTCAAGCTCAGGGAACAGGTTTACGGTTTTGTGCTCATGGGACACAAACCGAATTTTGTTCCGTACACCACGGAGGATCTCACCAATCTGCAGGCCGTGCTGGCGACGACAGCGGTCGCCTTGGTGAATGCCCGGCATCACGATGAACTCATTTGTCTGCAGAAACAACTGCAGAAAGAAAATCGGCAGTTGCGAGAGGAAATTCAAAATCACGCCAACCTGCCCATGATCATTGGTGAGAAAGCGGGGCTGAAAGCGGTCATGCAGAGGATTGACATGATAGGCAACAGTTCCATTTCGGTGTTGTTGCACGGGGAAACCGGTACCGGTAAAGAGGTTGTGGCACACGCCATTCATGGCCGATCCCTCAGGTCGGGAGGGGCCTTTATCAAGGTGAACTGTGCCGCCCTGCCCGAAAATTTATTTGAGAGCGAGCTGTTTGGTCACGAGAAGGGTTCGTTTACGGGAGCTGGAGAGCTGAAGAGGGGCCTGTTTGAGGCGGCAGACGGCGGCACTCTTTTTCTGGATGAAATAGGTGAGGTCCCTCTGCACATTCAACCCAAACTCCTCAGGGCCCTGCAGGAAAAAGAGATTCAGCGCGTGGGGAGCACAACCTGGCTTCCCGTTGATGTGCGGATCATCGCGGCCACCAATCGTGATTTGGAACAAGCGGTCAAACAAAATCAATTCCGTCAGGATTTGTTTTATCGGTTGAACGTATTGCCCATATTGATTCCACCGCTCAGGGAACGCCTGGATGACATTGAGGAACTGGTGACTTATTTTATCCAGAAGTATTCTGTGGAAATGAAGAAGCGCCTCAAACCACCGTCAGCCGAAGACGTGAGAAAACTCAGGGGCTACCCGTGGCCGGGCAATGTGCGCGAATTGCAGAATGTCATCGAACGCTCAGTGGCCCTGTGTCGTGAGGGTGAGCGCATCCAGTTTTTTCATCTTGAGCAACACGCAGTGAGCGACAACGTCATCGAAAAAATATTTGAAAAGGGCGATTTTTATATGCAGATGGATGAACTGAAAAAACAGGTCATCCAACGCGCCATCACCCGGGCCGATGGCAACAAGTCTCAGGCGGCACGCGAACTTGGTTTGCACCAGGTCTCGTTGTACAAAATGGCCAAGCAACTGGGGGTCGAATAGGCACTAAGTACCCAAAAAAACTTTTAGACTGGATGTTTCGAATTGTTTTGCGGAGGCAACATTGTATTTACATCACGTTCCACCGGCATCGTTGTGGCCCATGAGTTCGGAAGGGGCTTCTTGGCCCAGTTTCGAATCCCTTTGTGAAGAGCCCTGTTTGGCCCAGCCCGATGGGCCATCCTTACCCATAAGAGATCGTTTTCAATCCATCGGTGGCAGGTCTATTGGATCACAGCGTGCCGCCGCCACTCTGTTGGCATCCCTGCCCTTTGTCGCCAGAGATTCATCAGGAGAAGAGGGGGCTGTTTCTGATGCTTTTCCCGTGAAGGGAAAGAGCTTGTCCGAAGTTGAGTTATCAACAGCTGTCGCGGTGGAGAAGGCCAAGGGAAGGACGGTTGTCTGTCCTCGTTGCACGGCGACCAATCGGTTGGAACGCAAAGTGCATCGTCAGTTTTGTTTCGAATGTGGCTGGAAATTGCCTCTCCCACAGGAATTCCAGCGGCTGTTTGCAGACAAGATGTGTGTGGGGGTGGCGTTTGTTCAAATTCATGGCCTTGATGATGGTGGTGATGTGGCCTCATATGCCCCCCGGTATTATCAACTCATCAAAATGGCGGAGGAGCTCTGTGAGCCTTACGGCGTGAGTGTGAAGTTTCTAAATGGTGGCAAACTGCTGTTGGTGAGCGGTTTGGGGGCCATCAAGGAAAGGCCCGATGTCAACTTGGTCAGACTCATCTCTGTCCTTCAGACGTTGCAGGTGTCTTTTCGATCTCTGGCTTCTGAGGTCACCCTGACGGCCTCGGTGGATTGTGGACACTGCCATCGAGACGAGGATGATCTGTTCGGTGTCCCGCTCAACAGGGCACAGAGACAATTACAGACAGTGCTGAAGGCTGAGAACCCACGCCGACAGGATTTGGCGGTCTACGTGAGTTCGGCGGCCCGCAGCGTTCTGGGTTCCTATTACCAACTCGAGCTGTTCCGACAGGGTGAAAAGTACAAAGGTTTTGGGGAGGCCCTGCACGAAATTTCTGTTTTGGGAACTTCCTTTCGCTTTTTGTCTCCCAGACAGGCGATTGAAGGGGAACGCCTGAGCGCCGTGCCGCGCTGTTCCCGTAAAAAAACTCATCACCTGCTGGGGGAAAAACATTGTGCCGAATGCGGGGCAGTCTATCGTGGGGAGTTGCCCGCGGGGCAGGGGACGAATCATCTTCGTGTGGTGCTGGCTGTGGACATGTCTGGGTTCACCACACAGCTCAATGAGTTGGGGCCGGGTGACGTGGCCCGTACCGTCAGGCAGTTCGTGAGTGAGATTGAGTACGAATTTGCCAAAGAAGGCGGGCAGATTGAAAACATCATTCACCGAGCCGGGGATGAGATCGCGCTCAGTTTGAGCTACGACGATTTCCCCAAGATGTTGCGCGCCACCCTTAGGGCTTTTCGCAGGTTGGAGCGTCGCCACCCGGACATCAAGATCAAGGCAGGTTTTGCGGCCTGTGACCTCATGGAATATCCGGATGGTATCAAGATTGGCAGTGTGAGTCTGGCACAGCGCGTGCAAGCCAGTGCCGGTGCGCACGGGATCGTTGTGCACCAGAATCTGGTGGAACGGATCCCGCCCGATGTTGAGGTACGGCCACAAAACGGCGACCAGACAGGACCGGAACAGGTGATCATGGGAATGAAAACCGACATTGGTTTTGTGGTGGCCGAAGGGTTCACGCCATTGCAAAGAGAGGCAGATGCCCAGAAAATGTACACCCTCTACCATGAAAGGGTAGCGTTGACCCGTCAGTTGGGTATGGTCGCCTATGTGGGGGGGCGCGATACGGGAAAGGCCATGGGCTTGGCGCGATTTTTACAGAAACTTGATCGTGAGGAAGTGCAAATTTTGCATGGGGCGGCGTTTCGGTTTCAACGCGACCCTGTTCGTGATGCCCTCATGAGGCACGTCGCTTCGTATGATCTTGATGAACTGACACCGAGCGCGCTGGATTCATTTCTGGATGAGCTCAAGCTGTTTGAGGAAGAGGACATCTTGACGCCCTCCGTGACGCCGGAGGCCTTGGATGGTTTTCTGGCGGACATCGATTTTTTTGGAGAGGATTTTAAACATGATTACACATCTCCACAGCTGGTGGTGCGTGAATTGTTGGCCGGTTATCTGGGCTGCACACTTACGGAAGAGTGTCCTGATGTGGCAAAAATCAAAAAAGACGTGGCGACCTTCATCACGCAAACGCATCGGGTGGTGTCCCATGTGATTCATAGGCTGGCAACGCGCAAACCTCTTGTGATGGTTTTGTTCAACATGGATTTTCTGCGAAAGGATCAGGACGCGCGGCTTCTGCTCACACGCTTGACCCAAGACAACAGGTTGAGACCGGTGATGGTGATTGGTTTGGAGGACACTGCCTTGGAGCGCTCTGAAGGCAAGCTGTCTGTCAGGGAATTGAAACATCAGTATTTTATTGGGGAGTCTCATGTGGATGTGCGCATGCTGATGGCTGAGACCTTGGATCATCAAGCGATCGAACAGGCCATAGTACACTATGGTGGGAAAGAGGTTTCTCTGTTTTCCGCAAATGAGCCTGCTCGCGGTTCTTTGACTGTGCAACAGGACGTGGTGGGTTATTACCATCAGGCCTCGGGAGGTGACCTGCAGATACTGAGAGTACTCCTGCACGCGCATTTGTTGAACGGGACCTTGTCTGTCAACGCAGAGCGTGTCCTGATTTTTGGTCGGGCGAGACCACAACAACTGACGAACCGTGAAATCGAGGCCCTTCATCTATCGGCGCTGGACCATCTTTCACCCTTGGAGAGGAGCGTTTTCGAAACCATCTCGGTGCTGGTGGGTGACGATGTCATCTTTTATGATCAAGAATTGCCCCAGCATCAGGCGGGTGAGTTGGGTCCCGTGGCCTTGGCCAGGATCTTGGCATCGCTAAAAGAGGGTGGCTACATTACCCCGGAAGGACACGATGGTTACCGGATCATCAAGGTCATGTTACGTGATATGGTCCAAAGACAGCTTGCCCATAGCCAACAAACGAAAGCGAGGCATCAGCAGATTGTCGATCACCTGAGCGCGTTTGAGCGCAAGAGTGCCCGTGATTGGGCCCTTTACGGCTATCATTTGCGTCGTGTGGGGGACTATCAGCAGGCCTTTCTGAGTTATGAAAAAGCGGCGCAAGGATGCCAAAAACCGGGTTCCATGTCTCTCTCCTACGCGTATTTTGTGGAGATGGAGGGCTTATTACCGCATTTTGACGGGGCGGACAGACTTGAGCGGTTGGCCGGTTTATTGGCACAGCGTTTGGCTGTGCGTCGGGAGATGTTGCAGGTCGATCAAGGTTCGCAGGAATGGAGGGATGATCTGCAGACGTATGCCTCTTTGAGAGACGACCCGGCCTTTAAGGCCTTGCCCCAGGCCAGACAGGACGAAGTGATTCTGAACGGGTTGGCCATTTTCCCGGGAGAATATTGGCTCAAACAACGCCCCAACGAGGTGGCCGCGTTCTATGAACATGTCGAACGGGAACAGGCGGCATTTATTCATTCTCTGGCCCCTGCCTTGAGGATCCTGTTTCATATCCGTGCCATGGGGGCCTGCCAGATGATCAATTCACGTGGACAGCAGGAGGCGGCTGACGCGCATGTGCAAAAGGCCATTGCCCTGATTGTGGGTGACGAGAGAGCGACCATTCGTGATCACGAACGTGTCTTTGCTGCTACGGTGTTGACGCAGAATCCTGTTTTGTTCGCTCGTGTTTGTCTGAACATCGCCTCACGTTATTCCGTCCATGGGCCACAATACGCGGTGGCTGAACCGTACGCCCTGATGGCCATCGAACTGTACGAGCGGATGGGTCATCATGTGATGACCTGCTATGCGCGTATGGCCTTGGGAATCAATTTGAACAACCGGGGGTTGTTTGCGCGGGCAGAAGAGGTGTTGCAAGTGAATTATGTTCAGGGGGCAAGGGAGCCCTATGTCAGAAACTACGCGCTCATGCACTTGGCAGTATCGGCCATCAAACAGGGACACTGGGATAGTGCCATGACACGAACACACGAGATTGATTTAGTCTACGGACCGTTGAACGAAGACGTAGTGGCACATGAGGCCGTAGTTTTGGCCTTTCAGGACCCACAAAAGCTGGAGGCATTTCTTTCCCAACGTGTGACCACGTTTGACCAGGAACGGCCAATTGGAAAGAGTGTATTCAAGGACAAATCACGCCGTGAGGCCCAACTGTTTCTGGCCCTGTTCCTGGCACAATTCCGCCTGCAAAATTGGGAGTTGGCCCTGAGGTATTTTCATATCGCCCTTGAACACTTCGATGCCATTGGTCACGTGGAGGATTTCAACACAGAATTTCTGTGGTTGAAACAACACCAACGGCGCATCGCTAACGCCTTGCGAAGGGGGCGTGGCGTGGCGACCCAGTGGCCTGCCCCGCCACCATTTTTAGGACATTTTTTTCACCCTCAGACTTAGTGCTTTCCAACATCAGCTCGTTGGCGCATCGGTGCGTCGGAACTGAATCTCGATACGCACCCTCAAGGGCACAACCGATACGCTAACCACCAAGCCCCTCTAGCTCTAACACCAGGGGCAATTGTAAACGATGCCGCCGGTCGGGGCGGGAGCTGTTGTTGTGGAACCTGTGCTGGGTTTTCTGGCTTCACTGGTTGCGGCCAGACTCATCAGGATAACAAGCGCCATGAGTGTGAAGATTGTTTTTTTCATAATTTCCCCTTTTTCCATTTTGTTTATATTTAAATTGTCACTGCAGTCTTACACTTCAATTGGCATGCCAAAGGAGGGGGAATAATAGTTCGCTGGAATGATTGGGTTTATTTTTTGATTACGAAAGGAATATGGTGTATTTTTTTAAGATATATTTGGATCGAATATTTATTTTGAAATCGATTTGTCATCGCGAGCTTTGTCAGGTATCACAAGGTGACTTGCAGGGTTATGTAGTTGAGGCATTCCAAAGGTGTTGTCTCAACGAAATTTGCCTACGAAATTCTGCACATCACACATATTCTATTGTCGACAACCTTTTTTTTCTGTAAAATATGGGTATTCAGTTTGTTGACTCAATATCAGGGGGGGCCTGCTGTTGAGTGTTAACAGATCGAAACAAAGGGGTAATTTATGAATCATCGTGGTTTTACACTCATCGAATTGATCCTTGTGATCGCTATTTTAGGTATCTTGGCAGTCTCCGCCATGCCCAAGATCTTCAGCTTGACCAACGAAGCCAAAATCGCGGCCTCCGCTGGTGTTGTTGGCAACGTGATCGCTGGCATCACGCTGTACGGCGCAAAACAGATGGCATCAACCGGCACTGAGTCCTATCCTGCGACTCTTGACGGGGCGTCTCCTGGATGGTGCACCGCGACCAATCTGTGCTTCACTAACGTTGTGAAAGACGGCGTTGCCCATTATTGGACCAAGAACGACGCCGCCATACATTATACAGATCCAACGGGACAGACATATGAGTACTCCAGCATTGATGGAACCTTCCTGCCGGGCGCGATCTGAATAAGATCGGTTTAGAGATGCTCTTAAGATCAAGGTTGAGTTCGAATGGTGAAAAGAAAAAGGCTCTTACCCATCATTGTGTGGGAAGAGCCTTGTTGTTGTGGAGATGAGGGGGATCGAACCCCTGGCCTGTTGATTGCGAACCAACCGCTCTACCAACTGAGCTACATCCCCAAAATATGTCTGTTGCCTGTCTCGAACTTATCTGCTGTCTCAACGAAAAAGTCTTGCGACTTTGGTCGCAGGCAGATTCCTGAATGTCATCTGCCCGCTCCCCCGCCTCGGCTCGCTTCCAATCGGTCGCTGGGCCGCTCCCTCTTTTTTCTGCCACTCGGCAGCGCTCGCCTCGGCTTCGGCTCACTAGGCCGTTCGCCTCAGCCAACTGAGCTACATCCCCAAAAAATTTGCTATCGCAAATTTTCGTTATTCGTAATTCGTTGTTCGTAATTCGAAAAAGCAACACGATGTCAGAAACAAACCTTATTAGTCGCGCCCCTCATACCCTCAGTTAATATAAAATTCAAACTGAAATTGAATTTGATGGATTATTGACAAAATGTCTTGTCATTCCCTACACAAATACAATCAACTTGTTTTTTAGACAGGATTCATTTAGAGGCAGGCCCGGTTGTTGGGGCGTGACCCAAAACAACCAAGGTGCGGGTGTGATGTAGTGGTAGCATATAAGCTTCCCAAGCTTAGTGTGTGGGTTCGATTCCCATCACCCGCTCAAAAAAATGTCCCCCACGGGGGCCTTTTTTTAGCGGGTGATGGGGATAGAACCCCCCCACCAAACC
>CAZGMS010000053.1:0-5636 GCA_964526915.1 uncultured Nitrospirales bacterium | reverse complement strand
AAAGTGCCCAGATGCAAGGCGCCCGCAAACCCGCAAACGGAGCGTACACGGAAGTACGTGAGTATTGCGGGTGCAGTGGGCAACGCCGCAGATGGGTAGTTTTTAGAGGTCCCCTGAACCCTATTTTTCTTTGTATGACGCTCGGACCAACTTGATAAACGTGTTTACGATGTCGGGTTCCCATTGTCCGGAGCCCAACTCCTGTTCAAAAATATTGGCGGCCTGCAGAGGGTTGATGCCTTTACGGTAGGGACGATTGCTGGTCATGGCGTCGAAGGCGTCGGCGACAGAACAAATTTTTGCCGCGATGGGGATTTTGTCGCCTGTCAGGGCGTCGGGATGGCCTTGGCCATCAATGCGTTCGTGGTGCCATCGGATGATGGGCAAAAGCCTCTTGAATGACTTGAGGGGTTTGCAGATCTCGTAACCCCTGGCCGGGTGCGTGCGGATGTGGGCGATCTCCTCGGTGGTGAGTTTGTCGACCTTGTTGAGCACGGAATCGCGCACACCGATTTTGCCAATGTCGTGTAGCAGGGTGCCTTTTTTGATCTCTTCGATTTCAACCGGAGACAATTTGAGTTCGCGTGACAGGATGACGGAGTATTTCGAGACGCGTTCGGAATGCCCGCGCGTATAAATGTCTTTGGCGTCGAGTGCCTCGGCTAAGGCAAACACCACAGACTCACCGTGATCGAGCTCATCGCAGAGCTGTTTCATGCGCAGGAGCGATTTAACGCGCGTGAGCAATTCCAGTTTGTTAAAAGGTTTGATCAAAAAATCATCGGCCCCCAACTCCATGGCCTTGATCTTGTCTTCGAGTTCCCGCAGTGCCGTGATGATGATGATGGGGATCAGTGCGGTTTTGGGGTTGGACTTGATCTGTTGACAGACTTCATAACCCGATATCTTGGGCATCATGAGGTCGAGTAAAATGAGATCGGGCTCTTCCTGGATAATCATTTTGATGGCTTGGTCGCCGTCATAAGCCTTACGGATGTCGTAATTGTAAGGCTTAAGGTGCATGCAGATGAGTTCCACATTGGTTTCGTTGTCGTCCACAACCAGGATTTTTGGGACGGACTGGGTTTCGTCGGTGATGAGTGATGTGTAGGTGGCTGGGCTCATTGCTCCCATTAGACCATAGGAACCATGAAATCACAATCAATTTTTAGATTGCACGATCGGTGCTGTTGCGTTTATGATGACGTATGGGAAAATTAGCCAAATACATGTTTCTGGGTTTGCTTCTTTTTGCCACGTTGTACTTTTTTGGTGACTTTCGCGTGAACGACATTCACATCCGCAGTTATCTCCAGCAGCATGTGACTGTCGATAATATCCTCAAGGCCAAGCAAAATTGCGTGAAGGTTGTCAGCGCCCTCAAGAGAGGTTTGGCTCTGGTGGGTAACGAGGTCCACAAAATGGACAATCCTCAACGCCAGGTTGTGGCCGACTTTAAGCTAGACACCACGCAGGACCTCAAGGCGCAATATGATGAGTCCCTCGATTCCTTGACCGCGAAGGACAGACTCGAGATGCGGTCGCTCATCGAGAAAAACGTCACGAATACCGATGTGGCCGCGACGACCAAGCAGCCCTGACTCCTCATCATCCATGATTTATCGAATGGGCATTGTAGTCTTGTCGGCTTTTCTCATCTGCATGGGACTGCTCAGTATTCGTTTTTATTTCGATCAAAAAGACATTCATAATGCCGAGGGTGTTTTTGCGGCGAGGGTTGTGTTGCAGACTCCCGGACGGCAGGCCTTTGTCAATTCACTGCAATGTACCAAGAGACTTTTTTCCCGCTACGAGGGCCTCGTTTTATTCCAGTGTCGCGACTTGCAGACAGGCTTTGTTCAAGAAACTGCCAATAATCATTATTTGTGGGAGGCCGACATTTACCGAAATGATATCAAGCCCATGAACAAGCTGGCTCAAACTGTCATGCCATAGTTGCCTGACGTTGTTAACCGGAGTTTTCTGCGCAGAAAAAATGGCTCTTTTCAAGAGCCTTGAATTGCTGTAAAATAGAGGTATGATCGATGGCCCGGTTCTTGTTCTCAACAGATCCTTTGTGCCCGTTCACATCACTTCCATTAAGCGGGCTATCTGCATGGTTTTCAAAGGGTTGGCCACCATCGTTGATGAACAATATCATTGTTACGATTTTCAGTCCTGGGCGGAGATGTCGGTGGCACGGGCCGACGAGTGCATTCATTTGACCAAGAGACTCATTCGCGTGCCCCGGGTGATCTTGCTACAGTTTTACGACCGCTTTCCCAAGCAAGACATCAAATTAAATCGCGAGAATATTTATCTTCGCGACGCGAACACCTGCCAGTATTGTCACAAAAAACATCGCCGGTCAGATCTTAATTTGGATCATGTGATTCCCGTGTCTCAAGGCGGACTAACCACTTGGGACAACATTGTGTGCAGTTGCCTCAAGTGCAATCACAAAAAGGGTGGTCGCACACCCGAGCAGGCGGGAATGGCGTTGACCGTCAAACCGGCGAAACCCAAGTACAGCATTTTCATGAACGTCTCACCTCAAGAACAACTCTTCAGGGCCTGGCACGTCTACATGAATCCGGTAGACTACGGCTACTGGTGTCTGGAGTTGAAGGAAGAATGATTTTCCGTGCGTACGTGTTGACGTGCGTGCGTGCGTACGTTAAGCAATTTTCGTGTCTCACATAGTCAATCATGTTGTTGCTGTTTCCGGAGATCGCATTGATCATTATCTGGCCAGTCAGGGGCTGTGTACCTCGCGCTCCGAGGCGCAAAAACTCATCAAAGAAGGCTTTGTCTCGGTGAACGGGGAGGGGATCAAGGCGGCTTATGCCGTACAGGCAGACGATCGCATCGTCATCGATTTTCCACCAGTGAGCCCTTCCCAAATTGTCCCGCATCAGGTGGATTTTGAGATTCTTTATGAGGATCACGATATCATCGTCATCAACAAACCGGCTCAATTGGTGGTGCATCCGGGAGCGGGCAATTACGACACCAGCTTGGTGCATGGGTTGTTGCATCATTGCAAGGATTTGTCAGGCATCGGCGGTGTGGAGCGACCGGGGATTGTTCATCGGCTGGATAAGGGAACATCCGGGGTGATGGTGGTGGCCAAACATGACAGGGCGCATCAGAATTTATCAGAACAGTTTCAAAAGCATCTGGTGGTAAAGGAATACCTGGCTTTGTGTTTGGGTCAAATTTTAAAACCGCAACAGACACTCATAAACTTCATTAAACGGTCAGAGACTAATCGTAAAAAATTTGTGGTGAACCAGAGAAAAGGCAAGGAGGCCATCAGCCACATTACCGTGCTGAGGGGCAATGAGCGAGTGACGCTGGTGTCTGTCAAGATCGACACGGGCCGCACGCACCAGATCCGCGTGCACCTGAGTCATTTGGGGCATCCTGTTCTGGGAGATGAGGTTTATGGGGGAACAAAAAAACTTCATCTGTTGAAGGAACAGGAAAGGCAGTTTGTCCGCGGTATTGGTCATCCTCTTCTTCACTCCCGTAAACTTTCCTTGACTCATCCTGTGACTGCAAAACTCCTGGTGTTCGAGGCTAAATTGCCTGATGATTTTATTATGGCACAGAATCTTTTTTTGATTGTTTGACTGGGGCTGATTTGTTAAACTTGGGCGGGTTTGTTAAACACTATTTATAAAAGGGGGAGTTATGGAATTTGATCGATTTGTAGCGAATTTGCCGTTGCTGACGCCTCTGTTTGTTTTTGCTTTCCTGTACGTTATTGCAACGTGGAGAATCCTGTCCCGTGCGGGTTTGCCGGGTTGGGGTCAGTTCATTCCCATCTACAATTGCCTCCAGATATTGAAACTGGCAGGCAAGGAGTGGTGGTGGATTTTTTTGTTGTGCATTCCCATTGTCAACTTTGTCATTGTGGTCATTGTGATGATTGAAATTGCCCGGAATTTTGGCAAGGGCACTGGTTTTGGAATAGGCCTGTGTTTCTTGAATCCCATCTTTTGGCTGATTCTGGGATTGGGTTCCTCGCCGTATCAGGTGCCACCAACCAATCCTGTTCAATAAAAGATACCTGTCATGAAATAATAAAAGGCCCGGAACCGACTGGTCCCGGGCTTTTTGTCTTTCAAAATCCTTTGAGTGCGTTGATGCCCGCCAAATTAAAAGGGACCAGAAGAGCCTCTTCGAGGACACATATCCCCTGCGTTACATCATCGTGTCCAGGACAACGCTTGTAGGTTTGTCGTCCAGCGCCGCTCTGCACACCATCCACGGCAATATTCCCGGCAGTATCCTTTGATCCCGGAAGATAGTCGTAGTCCCCCGCAATGACAAAATGGAAGGTCGTTGTGGGCAGGGAGGCGTCGACATAAAACCAGGGATTTTTTTTACCACTGTCGGGATCAATTTTTGAGCACAAAAGGGAACCCTCGCTGTCACAGAGCCCATCACCATCTTTGTCAGCATCGCAGGGATCGCCCAGACCATCCGCATCCGTGTCTGTCTGGTCTGCGTTGAAATCGTTTGCGCAGTTGTCATTATCATCAAGCACACCATCGCTATCAGTGTCGTCTTCATTGGTCTCTGTATCGTCATCAGCAGTATCAGCATCGGGACTCTCATTTTCAGTTTCTTCGTCTGTGTCGCAGGCATCACCGATGTTGTCAGCGTCGGAATCAAGCTGATCTTCGTTGAAGACGTCATTGCAATTGTCCTCACCATCCTGCCAGCCATCGCTGTCATCATCGATTCCCAAATTGGCTAATTCACAGACATCGCCCCAGGCGTCGCCATCCAGATTATTTTGCAGGGGGTTGTACATGGTCCAGCAATTGTCGGCGGTATCCACCAAGCCATCACCATCATAGTCGTCGGTCGATGAAATGCCTGAGCTCAAGGGATCCGAGGTATCTCCATCAATATGTGGTGAGGGGATTTCCAAGGCGGTGGCCTCATTCGTGCCGATGGCTGTGCCCTCGGCGCTATAACCGGTTGTGTGGTAGGCGTCATCACCGGCATAGCAGTAACCTGACGAGTCCCATTGAGAAACAAAGGTGCCCAGGAGTTGGCCTGTTTCGGCATCGTACCCCAGGGTGTATGACTCAGCGAGTGAGATAGCACACCCATCCACGGAACCGGATAAGGAAATTTCCACAATGACCTGATCATCACCTGCCACGCATCGCAAATCTGATTCTACGCTCTCGTTGGTCTCATCGGCCACATACTCGTCAGCAGTATAATTGACCGTGCAGGCATCGGCGGTGATAGTGATGTTGCTGGCAAACGTCATGAAATTGCCATCATCCGGCGTTGCCTCTCCATCCATTGTCAACGTGGCCTTGTTTGCGATGCCCTCAATTTCCCAGGTGCCGATGAGTTCATTTATTGGTGAAAGACTTTGCAGTTGTTCAAAATCATCCTGACCGCCGCCGCAACCGGCAATGACGAGACAGATCACACAGCTTGTGGTGAGGAGTAATAATTTTGTCATGGCGTGCATATGGTTCCTTTCGTTCGGAAGGCGACGATCGCTGTTGGGCCTTTCTGACTGCTAAAATACACAATACGTGTACGTGCAATGATTATCGACCAGCGTCGGCAAAGGTTGCGTTAAAAAAACCGTCCACAAT
>CAZGMS010000052.1:0-4406 GCA_964526915.1 uncultured Nitrospirales bacterium | reverse complement strand
GTGAATAGGTGTCGCCTGCAATTAGTGTTTTGCTGTAGGGCATAAAATTCTCCTTGTCCTTGTGAAATATTAATACCGCCCGCTTTATCGTTTTTTTTTAAGTTGCGAGGTTTTAAAAATACATTATCAGCCCTGTATTTTTTTGATTTTGTTGTGTAATCCGTCAGCAATTTGAAAATTGGCTTTTGACTTGAATCGTGCATGATTGTGCAATTAAAAGTTGCACAATATTGCACAATATGGCACAATCAAGCATGCTCTCTTTTGAATTAAATAACAATATTGTCACGCAATTATCAGCACTTAGTCAGAAAGCTACTCAAAAGCTCTCTTTACTCACACCGCTATCAGCCGAAGAAAAAAAAGGCATTCACCAACTGGCCCGAGTCAGTCAGGTTGGTGCCTCCACACGAATAGAGAACGCCATTCTTACCGATGCTGAAGTTTTATGGATTGATACCACATTGGTTCGAGACGCCAGAGTGGGTGTTTTTCAAAAATACGAATACCAAATCAAAGACAAGCTCTCCAGGGATCGTGAACGTAGCATTGAAGAAGTGGCAGGTTGTCGCAACATGCATTTTTTAATCTATGAACAGGCACGTGATTTTATCCCGCTGACCGAAATCACGCTGAGGGGTTTGCATGCGGAGCTTCTTCAGTTTTATCCCAAGGCTAAACATTATTTGGGCCAATACAAAAACGTGACCAACAGCGTTGTTGAGATCAATCACAAAACAAAAGACCAACGCATTGTTTTTAAAACGGCAGATCCAGGTCCCATCACACAAGCGGCCATGAGTGATTTGGTGGCCTGGTACAACAATACGGCTTCGCAATTCCCGTGGACCATCGCTGTGGCATGCGAGTTTGTATTTAGATTTTTGGCGATTCATCCTTTTCAAGATGGTAACGGTCGTGTTGGTCGAGGCCTCTTTTTATTATCACTTCTTCAATCTTCCGATTCTGTTCTGGCAGAGGTGGGACGGTATGTTGCGATTGATCGACAGATTGAGAAACACAAAGAAGAATATTATCTTGTTTTGCAACGTTGTTCGGGTGGCAAATTTTTGTCAGATCCAAAAAAATATCAGTTTGAGATCTTTCTCAAATTCATGCTCAAGGTGATGGACGAAGCCCTCGATGATGTGGACTATTATTTGAATCGCCTTAAAACAACTCAAGCTCTTTCCGATACAGCCAGGCTGGTTTTGAAGTGCATCAATGATTTTCCAGAAAAAAAATTGCAGACAAACGACATCATTCAGCAAACGAAATTGCCTCGCCGAACTGTTGTTTACTCGCTCAACGCGTTGATCAAGTCGGGATTGATTCAGAGAAACGGCCAGGGGCCAGCCACGCGATATCAAGTTGTGTTTTGATCAATCTGTACCAAAGTTCTGCCTTTCATCACAATGTGTCGGGAATTGTGACCAGCAACATCACGGCAACAGATATCACAATGATCAACATGAAAACACAATTTCTCTCACCCAGCACGTCTGCTTCAGGGTATCGGGACAGGACGAATCTGATTTATGGTGAATAAGCTGCTGTCTATTGACGCTTGGCGTGCAATTTTTTTCTTTGTAGGGGGGCCGGTCGCGACCGGCCCCCACTGCTTTCCGTAAAAAACATGAACACACGAACGCGCCTGCCCCACAAAGCTCGAAGAGCGTAGTGGGGTAAACACGTTCTTCACCTTTGACCTTTGACCTTTGACCTTTGAGCTAATATACCCGCCCCATGTTACCTTTCAAAGAATACGAGCCAAAATGGCAAAAAAAATGGGCAGAAAATAAAATTTTTCGCGCTGAGAATCATTCATCAAAACCAAAATATTACATTCTGGACATGTTCCCATACCCCAGCGGAGCCGGCCTGCATGTGGGTCATGCCGAAGGTTACACGGCGTCCGATATCATCTCGCGCTACAAGCGTGCTCAGGGCTTTAATGTCCTGCACCCCATGGGCTGGGACGCCTTCGGGTTGCCTGCAGAAAGAGCGGCAGTGCGTGAGGGCCGTCACCCAGAACAAATCACCAAAGAAAATGTCGACAACTTTCGTCTGCAACTGCAATCGTTGGGATTTTCCTACGACTGGGAACGAGAATTTTCGACCACCGATCCCGATTATTACAAATGGACCCAATGGATTTTTTTGAAACTTTACGAAAAAGGTCTGGCATACATGGAAGAGGTCCCCGTCAACTGGTGCCCAGCGCTAGGCACCGTGCTCGCCAATGAAGAAGTGCAAGACGGCAAATATGTGGAAACCGGTGATCTGGTTGAGCGCCGGATGATGAAGCAATGGATGCTCAAGATCACGGCTTATGCCGACCGACTCCTCAAGGATTTGGACACACTCGATTGGCCCCATGGCGTGATCGAAATGCAACGCAAATGGATTGGTTACTCCGAAGGCGCCGATGTGCATTTTAAAATCCACGACTCCACAGAATCCTTTACTGTCTTCACCACCAGGCCCGATACCTTATTTGGCGCCACTTATTGCGTGTTGGCCCCGGAACATGCACTGGTCCCCAAAATCACCTCTGCTGATCAAAAGCAGGAAGTCGCCAAATACATTGAATGGGCCAAAAATCGCTCTGACCGAGAACGCCAAGTCGCAACCGAAAAAGAAAAGACCGGTGTGTTCACAGGTGCCTATGCGATCAACCCTGTCAACAACAACCGCATCCCCATTTGGATCGCCGATTATGTACTCATGGGTTACGGCACGGGGGCCATCATGGCTGTGCCCGCACACGATGAGCGCGATCACGCCTTTGCCAAAAAATTCAATCTGCCCATCATGCAGGTCATCTCGGCACCAGAGGGCGTTATTGTGAGTCAGCAAGCCTGGAGCGGCGACGGTCTGATGATGAACTCAGGGGACTACACAGGTGAAACCATAGAAAAAGGAACCCAACGCATCACCGCCTGGCTCGAAAAAAACAAACTGGGCAAAAAACAACATCAATACAAATTGCGTGACTGGCTATTTTCGCGCCAACGCTATTGGGGAGAGCCTTTCCCAATTCTGCACGATGCTGAGGGCAACGTGCACACACTCGATCCCCATGATCTGCCACTCACCCTGCCCTATCTCGAAGAATTCAAACCCACAGCAGACGGCCAACCGCCACTGGCCGGCGCCACAGACTGGGTACATGTCACGCGCGATGGGAATACCTTTCTGCGCGAAACCAACACCATGCCTCAATGGGCCGGTTCGTGCTGGTACTATCTGCGTTTTATGGATCCAAAAAACACATCTCTCCCTGTTGGCAAAGAGGCCGAAAAATACTGGGGCCCTGTGGATCTGTACATTGGCGGCGTGGAGCATGCCGTTTTGCATTTGCTCTACGCGCGTTTTTGGCACAAGGTTCTTTTTGATTGCGGTGTGGTCTCCACGATTGAGCCGTTTCAAAAACTGTTCAATCAGGGGATGATTCTGGCCTATTCGTACAAAGACAAAAACGGCAAATATCATTCACCTGAGAATGTGGCCGATCAGGGCAAGGGACAATGGGTGGTCAAAACAAGCGGCGAACCCGTCACCAGCCTGGTCGAAAAAATGAGCAAGTCCAAACTCAACGTGGTGAACCCCAACGATGTGGTGGCCGAATTTGGTGCTGACAGTTTGCGCCTCTACGAAATGTTCATGGGGCCGCTGGACCGCGAAAAACCTTGGTCACAGCAAGGACTCATCGGTGTATTCAAATTTTTATCCAAGGCGTGGCGCTTGATTGTTGATGATCAGGGAAAAGTTCTGGTCGACAAATCGGAACCCAGCGAAGAGGTCCTGCGCCTCACACACAAGACCATCAAAAAAGTCACCTCCGACATCGAGACGCTGGATTTCAACACAGCCATCAGCCAACTCATGATCTTTGTCAACGAGCTTGGCAGAACCAATACCCGTCCGCTCAGTGTTATCAAGCCCTTCATCCAGTGTCTGGCGCCATTTGCGCCACACACGGCCGAGGAGCTCTGGGAGCGTATCGGCGGACAGGGATTCGTATCGATTGCCGCGTGGCCAGTGTTTGATGAGCATCTGACCAAGGCCAGCAAGATCACGATCGCCGTGCAGGTCAATGGCAAAACGCGCGAGACGGTGGATGTCGATGAAAACACGGAACAGGATGAGGTGTTGGCGCTCGCCAAAGAAACCAATCACATCAAACGCCAGTTCGAACTGGGACAAACGATCAAAAAAATCATCTTTGTCAAAAACAGGATACTCAATCTGATTATGGGCTAGAAGTGCTCACCCCACTACGCTCTTCGAGCTTTGTGGGGCAGGCGTGTTCGTGTGTTTATCACCGCAGAGCGGGATCCCGTTGGCGGGATGTGTTCACGTGTTCATGTTTTTTACGGGAAGTAGGGGGCCGGTCGTGACCG
>CAZGMS010000051.1:0-4849 GCA_964526915.1 uncultured Nitrospirales bacterium | reverse complement strand
CACCCTTCGCTAACGCTCAGGGAGCCCCTCCTTATCACCGCAAGGCGGGATCCCGTTTGCGGGACAAAAAGGAGGGGCGGTGCCCTCCTGTTGCTTGTTGCGCAATAAGATTTCAAAGAGAAAAACCTTTTTTACCCACTTTTATGTCGTACACCCGGCAACAGAGAGTGTGGAAAAAACAAAAAAAATTTAATATTACTCGACCTCGAGTCCAGATCATATTAAATGATAACCCCGTAATTTTGGAAGGAAATATGCGCGTTCAGAAAATTGTGTTCGTCACTGCGATTCTGTGTCTTTTGTTGGTCAATGAAGCCATTCCGGCCTGGGGGCAGACGATCGAGGTCGATGAATCGCAGCCATTTTCTTTGGTATTCGACGAGGCCCAAGCCCTGAATCTGGTACAAAATGAAGCGGGGGTGGATTTTTATTTTACCATTCCCGAAAAAATGCATCTCTACCGCGATGCCCTGACGGCGGAGGTGTCGACCGAAGGAGTGGCTGTTGCCCTGAACAAGCCAGCAGGGATTGTCATAGACGACGCCTTTATGGGTGAACAAACGGAGGTGTATCACGATCAGTTGACCCTGACTCTCAAGTTCAAGCTGGACCCACAGCAGTTTAGGGGACAGAACATCTCGGGCGTGCTCACCTTTCAGGGTTGCTCCCAGCGCATTTGCTTCAGGGCGGTAAAGGTTCCCTTTTCTTTTGACATTAACCCGACGACCATCACACGGGTCTCGAACACAACTGACGTCAATCAACACGGCAAACACTCTTTTTGGGGGCTGTTGCGGGCTCGCCAGTTTGAAGATGTCATGAGCGAGGGCGTGTGGATCGCCCTGCTTTTGACCTTCATTGCGGGAATGATTACAGGACTTTCGCCCTGTGTTCTGCCAGTGATTCCTCTGACACTGGCCTTCATTGGGGTTTCCAAGGAGGTCTCCACCAGAACCAAATTGTTTCACTTATTCATCTTCATCATTGGCATGGTGGTGATGTATGTTTTTTTGGGGATCATGTCTGTTACTTTGGGGATGACGCTGGGTTTTGTGTTTCAACAAAGGTTTTTTTTGATCATTTTGATTGTGTTTTTATTGCTCATGGCGGCCTGGTTGTGGGGTTTGTTTTCATTGGCCTTGCCGGCAAGTTGGCAAAATGCCATTGTGAACTGTCAGCCCAGGGGGTATTTACGATTTTTTTACGCGGGTCTGACCATTGGCATCCTGGCCACACCTTGTGTGGGGCCCCTGCTGGGACCGTTGCTTGTCTATGTGGCTGCTCATCAAAATCTATCACTGGGCATGTTGCTCATGCTCAGTTACTCATTGGGATTGAGCGCTTTGTTTGTTGTGCTGGGTTTTTTTTCGAATCAGTGGATTGCCCATTTTGGTCAAAAGGGGCACATTCTCAAAAAAGTGATTGCTGTGTTGCTCCTGATATCGGCTTTTCATTTTGCGTTGACCCTGATTGAGTCACACGCCATCGACGAAGGAAATGATCATTTTTTTGAAAATGAATTTTATGTGGCACAACAAAAGGCCCTGGACCAGCAGAAGGACATGATTGTCGATTTTTACGCCGATTGGTGTGCCCCCTGTCAGGCGTGGGATGAAGAGGTGTGGCAACGTAAGGAAATCCAGGAGAGGGTGTTGAAAAACTACGTTCCTGTCAAGATCAACTGTACCAGAGAAACAAAAGCCTGTCTCGAAATGGTCAATCGTTACCGTGTGTTTGGCTGGCCAACCGTTGTTTTTGTCAACAATATGGGCATTGAGTTTCCGCAGACCAGATTGGTGGGGACCGTTATGGACCGGGATGATTTTATGAAGTATCTTGAAGAAATCGAGCGGAGGCAGTAGGGGTGCCGGGATTTTTATGCAGTGGCAGAAGAACATACTATCATTATTGACCAGACTTTACTCTGAGTTTGCTGTTCGCGGAAAACGGTTGTGCGCCTGTCGCTGTGATGGTTTTCGTGAACTGTTCTTCGAAGAAATGAAACTGCCAGATATTCGCGGGCGGCATCTCATTACAGCCAAGCTTCGTATTGTGATTTTTGTGGTGACGTGGATTGTGTTTTTTGTATTTTTTCCCGCGGTCTGGAAGATTGCCCCAGTCATCCCTGTGCTGTTTAATCTGGGTTTTTTGATCACATCATTTTGCTACTATCAAATGATCAAAAACAACCAGCCGTCCTTGTCGATCATATTGCTGGAGATCTTTGCCGATATCGTGAGCCAGACGGTCATTATTTACCTGTTGGGAGTCAAAGGTTGGGCTCCTTTCCTGATCTATGGCATGTACATTGTGGCGTTGGGCATTCTATCGGGCTATTACGCGGCCCTCATCTCATCAATCATGGCCCTGTTTTGTTACAACTTCATTTATTTTTTGATTATTTCGGGTGGGTTGGCTGACTTCGCGTACCCTCAAACAAATATTGGCTACATCGATTTTGATTACCTGCGTCCTTTTTTAAATCTGTTTTTTCTGCCTTTGATCTTCATCGGCATCGTTTATTCTGTGCGCATTGCCAATTATTTCACCCGGGTGAAGGAGCAAGTGTTGGAGCGACGCAATATTCAGTTGACGGCCCTCAATCACATTGGTGCCACGATTCGCAGGGTGTTAAATGCGCCCAAGGTGATTGATGAAGTCCTCAAGGCCGTCATTCAGGGGTTGGGGTTCGATGTGTGTTTCCTGGCACTGGTGCGTGATGACGAAAAACGAATCAAATTCTATTTCCCTGAAGGCAACTATTACACCATGCGCTTCGAAGAGATCATCGGTCACAAATACAACAGTTTTTACCTGCCGCTCAGTGTGGAAACAAATTCGGTGAATATGGCCATCATGCGAAACAGGGTTCTGGTACGAAATAATTTTGCCGAAATGGTTTATGGTTTCCAACCCGAGATTCCTGTTCACAAGGCCTTGAGGGCGCAAAAGGTGTTGGGGTTCAAAAAATTTGTCATCACCCCACTGGTGGCCGAGCAGAAGGTTGTGGGAGCGATCATTGGCGCCAGCAAAAAAGCCTATGTTGAAGATACCGTGATTGACACACTCGATAATTTTGCGAATCAGGCCGCGTTGGCGATTGAGTCTGCTCAACTCATCGACATTTTGGAACAGAAAAACAAGGAATTGGTTGAAGCCAACAAAATCAAATCGGAATTTTTGGCTATCATGAGCCACGAACTCAGGACCCCCTTGAATGCCGTGATTGGCTATACGGAGGCCCTGCTTGACCAGGTTTTGGGTACCCTTAATCCGGACCAGCAGAAGTCACTCAATGAGGTTTTGCGTAATGGTCATAGTTTGCTCGATCTCATCAATAACCTGTTGGATCTGGCCAAGATCGAATCAGGCAAGATGTTGCTTAACATCGAAGCGTTTGATTTCAACGATGTGATCACCGACATTCAATCCTCACTAAAACCACTCATCGAAAAAAAGGCACTGAAGTTGCGAATTCACACACAGGACAAATTGCCACCGATGAGGGCAGATCTGTTCAAGATGAAGCAAGTCCTCATGAACCTTTTGGGCAATGCCATCAAGTTTACAGAAAACGAGGGGGATATCGATATTTTTGTTGAGCATCATCAGGAAACAGGCGAGCTTTGCCACAATATTTTTTCGCAACAGAAATTGACCGACGAAATACGCCTGCACTCTGCTTTTCTGGTTCGTGTGCGCGATACAGGTGTGGGGATCAGGCCGGAGGACCTCCCTCATATTTTTGATCTGTTCCGACAGGCGGATTCTTCTTTCACGCGGAAGCATGAGGGCACGGGCTTGGGCTTGGCGCTGGCCAAACAGATTGTCACCCTGCACTCGGGCCTCATTAACGTGAACAGCCAGATCGGCAGAGGAACAGAATTTCGAATATTAATCCCGCAACTTTAGGAGACGAGAGCGCATTTTCGGGCGTTCTTGACGTATATTTATGGATCGCATTCCCATGACCCCTGAGGGCTATCAAAAACTCATGCACGAACTCAAACGAATCAAGAGCGTCGAGAGACCAAAAATCGTTGCTGAGATCGAAGTGGCCAGGGAGCATGGTGATATCTCTGAGAACGCCGAATTTCACGCCGCGAAGGATAAACAGGCCGTCCTGACAGCCCGCATGAGAGCGATCGAAACCAAATTGGCCCAAGCTGAGGTGATTGATCCCGTCATGACGAAGCAGATCGATAAGATTGTTTTTGGGGCCACAGTCACTCTTTTTGACAATGAAACCGAAGGGGAAGTGTTATACAAAATTGTTGGTGATGATGAAACCGATGTCAAAGGGAACAAAATTGGTATTTCGTCACCCTTGGCCAGGGGGCTTATTGGAAAGCGGTTGGGCGATGAAGTGGTGATTCGAACACCCAAGGGCACCAAAGAATTTGAGGTGCTGCAAGTGGAATATGTGTAAAGGGCCCTAAAGAATGATTGTGTCATGATTTACCTCGATCACAACGCTACGACCCCGATTGACCACAGGGTGCTGGAGGCGATGATGCCTTATTTGACCACGGTGTTTGGCAATCCGTCCAGCACAACCCATGCCTTTGGGTGGGATGCTGTCAAGGCTGTGCAGACGAGCAGAGAGGCTCTCGCGAAGTGTATGGGATCTACAGAGGCCGATAGTATTATTTTTACGGCCGGTGCCACCGAAGCAAACAACCTGGCTATTCTGGGAGCGATCGATGTCGCCGAAAAACCGCATCTCATCACGCAAAAGACCGAACACGACAGTGTTCTGCGAACATTTGCTCACCTTGCTTCAAGAGGGTGTTTGGTGACTTATCTTGACGTTGACGAAACGGGATGGCTTGCTCCAGAACGTCTGCGC
>CAZGMS010000050.1:0-9224 GCA_964526915.1 uncultured Nitrospirales bacterium | reverse complement strand
GCCTACGACATCATTTTTATCAACTGTTCCAACCGCGATGATCTGGCCGGTGATTCAACCGTGCTGGCAAATCTGCAGGAATACGTGGAAAACGGTGGCAAGCTCTATGTGACCGACCGTTCATACGATATGGTCGAACAGGCCTTCCCCGGGTTCATGGACTTCGATGGCGGCGTTGGCGATGAAGACGCCGAAACGCCAGAAACACTCATGGCCGCCTTTACTGGAGTCGCTGGTATTACCTCTGATGCCACCATCAACGACGCCACCATGGCCGCCTGGTTGGACTATGTGACCGTCAACGATGGCGACATCGAAACAGACTGTTACTCCATTGATGAAACCTTGGCCAACGCCCAAACGGGAGCACGTAATGCCGATGGTACTGTTACTGTAGGCGACTTCCTAGGTGGGTGGTCAGTTATGGAAGACGTGCATGATGACGCCGATGTCGCACCCTACATCTGGCTCACTGGCGATATCGAAACCTATGCTGGTTCCGTGTCAGACGCGCCTCTCACAGTCACGCAAGATGTGGGCGATGGCCGAATCCTGTATTCATCTTACCATACAGCCGATTCGTGCCCCTCTCTGGGCTTCTGGCCTCAAGAGCGCATCCTGAGCTATCTGGTGTTTGAGCTCTAAGACACATCTCAGATTGTCTGCATTTTTCACAAAACCCCGATCAGAAATGATCGGGGGTTTTTAATGAAATAATGAATCAATGAAAAAATGAAATAATCATCAATAAAGAAATCAACAAATGAATATGTATTCCATTTTTTCATTTATTGATTTATTGATCCCTACATTGATTGATTGATTGATTGATTGATTGTTTCATTGCCATGGATCACACCACCGGCACCAAAAAACGCGCCCTCATCGCCACCATCGCCATCTTTTTTAGCCGCATTCTGGGGCTTGTGCGCGAACAGGTGTTCGCCTTTTTCTTTGGCGCGGGCGCCGTGCTCGACGCCTTTTACGTGGCCTTCCGCATTCCCAATCTTCTGCGCGATCTGGCCGCCGAGGGAGCGCTGTCGCAGAGTTTCGTCACCATCTTTTCGCAAAAACTGATCACGAACGAAAAAGATGAGGCGAGAGCGCTCGCTAACAAAACCATCACGTTCATCACACTCGTCATGGGGATCGTTGTTATTCTCGGAGAAATTTTTGCCCCACAATTGGTGAGCCTCATCGGCATGGGTTTTTCGGGAGAAAAATTTGACCTCACCGTCCATTTGTTGCGCATCCTGTTCCCCTACATTTTTTTCATCACGCTGGCGGCCCTGCTCATGGGGGTACTCAACGCCAATAAAAAGTTTTTCATCCCCTTCAGCGCGTCGACCTTCTGCAATCTGATTTCGATCGTCATGGGGCTGTTGTTTGCCTACCTATTGTCTCCCGATTACACAGCGCAGACCTGGAACAAAATCCTGCACGATACAACTTTAGTCACCAACGATTATCTGGCCCTCTCCAGCGCCATCACCGGAATGGCCTTGGGCACACTGCTCGGCGGGTTTGGCCAGTTTGTGTTTCAGCTCCCCTCCGCCCATCAATTGGGTTTTTTCCCCAAACTCGATTTCCGGCTCAACGATCCGGGACTCATCAAAGTCCTCAAGCTCACCGGCCCCGCGATCATCGCGGGCGCCGCGGTACAGGTCAACGTGCTCGTCAACACCATTTTCGCGTCCTTCCTCACCGATGGCTCTGTGGCGTATTTGCAGTTCGCCTTTCGCCTCATGCAGTTTCCCTTGGGGGTGTTCGGTGTGGCCATTGCGGCCGCGTCCGGACCAGTGCTGGCCCAAATGATTGTGCAAAAAGATCACGACAAGTTCAGGCAAACCATTCGTTCATCGATACAAATGAGCCTCTTCCTCACCCTGCCCTCCCTGATCGGCCTCATCGTATTGAGTCAGGCCATCATTTCGCTCATCTATGGGCATGGCCGGTTCGATAACCACGACACCCAGCAAACGGCCCAGGCGCTTATGGCCTACGCCTTGGGGATCTCGTCCTACGCACTGATCAAGATTTACCAGCCAGCCTTTTTGGCCTTTCACAATGCCAAGACGCCCATGAAGATTGCCCTGTTCTCCATCGGGATCAACGCCTTCCTCAACGTGCTGTTCATCTTCGTCCTCGGCTGGGGACACTGGGCCATCGCGCTCAGCACCGCCATTGTCGCGGGCATCAATCTGATTTTGCTCGGCATCAAGCTCACAAAAAATATCTCGGGCATTTGGGACCGAGGCGTCTGGATGACGACCGGCAAGATCGTCCTGGCATCTGTGGTGATGGGCCTTGTGACCCTCTCCTCCTTTTGGTACCTGCAAACGATTTTTATTCACGGTTCGTTGCTGGACAAAACAGCGCTGGTCCTGATCCCCATGTTACTTGCCGTTGTGAGTTATCTTGGCTGTTCCTGTTATTTGGGAATCAAGGACGCCCGGTATTTGCTGGACAAAATTCTCAGGCGAATCTAGAGCTTGCCAACATGCTGAGAGCGATCAACAGATATTCTTTGTTTCTTCTCATCCTGACCTTCCTGCTTCTGTCGTTTCCGCTCACAACTTCCCGGGCTGTGGCCGCAAGCCAGAAGAGTGCTTTTTCACAAGGCATGGTGGTCACGCAGGACCGTTGGGCGTCAGAGGCCGGTCTGCAGGTGCTCAAAGATGGCGGCAACGCCGTCGACGCCGCGGTGACCATTGGCTTTGTGTTGGCCGTCACCCTTCCGCAGGCCGGCAATATCGGCGGTGGCGGGTTCATGCTGGTACATTCTGCCAAAACCGGTAAGGTCATCGCCATTGACTACCGCGAAGAAGCACCAGCCAAAGCCACAGCCGACATGTTTTTGGACGCGCAGGACAACCTCATCAAAAACAAATCCCTCGACACCTATTCTGCCGTGGGCGTGCCCGGCACGGTGGCCGGGCTGGCGTTGGCATTGAAGAAATACGGCACCCTCCCGCTTGGCGACGCCCTCAAACCAGCCATTGCGCTCGCTCAGAGAGGTTTTATTGTTTCAGCCGAGCTATCGCGACTGCTCACAAAGTATGGAACGGAACTCAAAAGACATCCATCCACAGCCAAAATATTTTTTCATCCCGATGGCACGGCCTATCAGGCCGGTGAGCGCCTGATACAGCAAGACCTGGCCAACTCACTTTTGAAAATCGCAAGTGAGGGACCACAGACCTTTTATCGAGGCCCGCTGGCCAAACTGATCTCCGACCACATTCTCTCGCAAGGTGGCCTGATCACCCCAAGTGATCTGCGAAACTACCAGACCGTTATCCGCAAACCCGTCAGGGGCACGTATCGCGGCTTCGATGTGTATTCCATGCCTCCTCCCAGTTCAGGCGGCGTGCACCTGATCCAGATGCTCAACATGCTCGAGCCTTATTCTCTTTCCCGCATGATACCAAACAGTGTTGATTGGATTCACCTCGTCGTGGGCGTCATGCAACGCGCTTACGCCGATCGTTCCGTGCATCTGGGTGATCCCTCATTTGTACAAAATCCCGTTACGGGCCTCACGTCCAAGGGCTATGCCAGAAAACAGATGCGAAATTTTGATATTGACCACGCCCTGTCTTCGCAACAGATCAAACCAGGTATTCCCTTGCAGGCCCACGAAGGAGATCAGACCACACATTTTTCAGTCATCGACAAAGATGGGAATGCCGTCTCCAACACGTACACACTCAACACCAATTTTGGGATGAAGGCTGTGGTCCCCGGCACCGGGATTTTGCTCAACAACGAGATGGATGATTTCACCACCAAGGAAGGCGCGCAGAATGTGTACGGGCTGGTACAGGGGGCCAAAAATAGAATTGAACCCGGCAAACGCATGCTGAGTTCCATGACCCCCACGATCATTCTAAAAGACAAAAAACCCTTTTTGATCACAGGCACGCCCGGCGGTAGCCGCATTATCACGACTGTTTTGAACATCATTTTGAACGTCATTGACTCAAAACAAAGTATTGTCACTGCTACCAAGGCCCCTCGCTTTCACCACCAATGGTTGCCGGACGAAATTGTCGTTGAGCCTGGATTTGCTCCACAAACACGCACCAAACTCAAAACCAAAGGCCATCACCTCAAACCTTCTCCTCCCTACTGCTGTGCCAACAGCATCTTGATCAACAAGGACAGCTTTTATGGGGCCGCCGATAGCCGTTGTCCCGATAGTCTGGCCGCTGGCTATTAACCACTTGATATATCAATCCTATTTTTTATTCAAAAAAGGGGCAACGTTTGCCATTTTGACCCGATAATAGGGGCCTATTCGAAAAGTTACCGCGAAGAGATCTTTTTTGGGTGACACGGTGAGCTGTTTTTGCGCGAACAGGCGAGCACGCCGCTGGGCGAGCTTGCGAGCCCAGAGTGACTAAGTGTGTGCGAGCCTAAGCGAGCACAAGTGAACGCGGTAGTCACATAAAATCAAAAAGCGTAGCTTTGTGACGCCATTAAAAAATAGCGAACCGTGGCAGGACCCAAAAAAGTGACTCTCAACGGGTTTTCGAATGATTCTCCAAGAGCCAACGCATGCAGAAAACCGAAACATCACCTACTCAGCCACGTGATATGAAACTCTTCTGGCAAACACTACTCATGACCGTCTTCATCGTTTCGTTCACCATCGTCTGCACCGAAAAAGCCCAAGCCGGAAATCCCCTGTATATGGCCGCCGACAACACACCACTGATTTGGGACACAACTCAAACCATCAAATACAAAGTCGACCCCAAAGGACTGGGCAAGTTGAGTTATTCAGAATCAGTGGCCCTGGTTCAAATAGCCCTGTCCGTTTGGGAAAATGTTGCTGACGTGAATATCAAGTTTGAATACCTTGGGCCCCTCAATGAGGCCCTGAATGCAGACAACTGGGAGAGTGTCGCTTCCAACAACATCTATGCCGAAGCCCAAGACACCACGAATATGACGGCGACCCAGTCACAACAACAACATTATGTCGTCATTGGGTTTGATAACACCGGTGAAATCATGACAGCCAAGGGCTCCGCCAATGCCACAGGTGTCCAGTCCATTACCGGAGTGCTGGGGACATATGAGGATCCCCAATTCATCACGAGCGCGCACGTCTTTATTAATGGACTCTATTACAATGGCACAGATAATGATGCCGTCGATCTGAATCTCGTGGACCTGTTGGCGATCGTGATTCATGAACTCGGGCACACCCTGGGACTCGACCACACCCTGTTTAATTATGACATCTACCAGGACATCCTCTCTGGCTCCATTGACTCCAGCAACGCACGTTTTCTGCCCACCATGTTCCCCCGCTTTGTTCAGTCGACAGGAGAACACATCGTGTCGTTGCATCCCGACGATATCGCCACACTCCAATGGCTCTACGGAGACGGAGCAACCGGCACCATCTCCGGAGAAATCAGCGACGCCGGTGGTTCTCCCGTGGAAACCATGCTGGTGACTGTGCGCAACACCGCATCTCCCCTTTGCGAAGCCTACTCGCAGTCAACGAGCATTTTGTGTTCAGACCTCAACACGTCCCCGTCGGGCGATGGACAAGCCTACTTTAATGCGTCGTACTGTCTTGATGGCTATCAACTGGGAACTTATCAAATCCCCTTGTTGGAAAATGGTTCGTACACCATCGATGTCCAGGAAATCCCAGAACAGTTCTCCAGTTCAATCGCACGCTTTGATTACAGCGTTCGCGAGATCCCCGGTGGGGCCGAATTTTACAACACCCTCGATGAGGCCAATGAGGATACCTTCGCCATAACGCCCGTCAATTTCATGCAATACAACCTCTACAACAAAGACATTGTGCTGGCCTCTACGGTCAGTGGGTATGGCGATGCCGAACGCGTTGGCTATGCCTATTTCGAAACAGATCCCCTTTTTGAAACTACCGAAACAAATGACACCTACTGTCCAGAAACGGGGGACATCACAGAAGACATGATCGCAGAGACCCTCAGTCAGGCCAATTTCGCGATTTCCTCCGATCTTCAAGAGGACACACAGACCCCCATCGGAGGTTGTTCTCTCAGACCCCTGAACAAGACTCATAAGACACAATCTCTCTCGTTCCTCTGCATCACCCTGTTTGCGTTGGTGTGCTTGTCAACGTCCAGGCTCGTAAAATCCCTTTAATCCAAATGCGAATAGTGTTAGAATCGCACCTATGAAAAAATGGTTTTTACTTTTATTTGTCTCCTGTTTTCTCTTGTACAAATACGTGCTCCCCAAAATCGACGCCGAGATTTCTCAGGGGTATTACGAAGACTGGGGACAACCACAGCAGGAGGTCAAAAAGGAAGGGACCTGGGACAAGGCCAAGAAATTCTTTGAAAACCTGTTCACCGACAAAAACAAAAAAGAGAAATTCATCTACAAGTAAAGCAGATAGATAGACAGACTATTTTTTGACAGACTATTTTTTGGACCCCCACTAATCTCGCACCACCCTTTCCCACTTTTTCAGAGGAGGCGGGGTCAGGTCTTGACTAGGGACATGCCTGCCACAGATGGTCAATGAGCCACATACTCACTGCATGTCCCTAGTCAAGACCCCGCTACCCCGCTACCCCGCTACCCCGCTATTTAAAGTTTATAAAGTTCCTAAAGAAATCGTTCTTGCCTATCCGGTTGCCAAAGTGTACTTTGGCCCCAGTTTCGACTGTCAACAGTTTGATCAAAATTGCACCCAACACAAATAAAAACCTTGGCGAAATTTTAAAGATCGATTTTAGATGCCTATTGGAGACTTCAAAATGAGAACTTTCATGTTTGCCCTGATCGGGTTTTCGTTGTTATCAACCCTTACAACTGCTCAAACGGTCCCAACGGCCAGTCCATTGGCAAACCAAATCGAGCACCTGGCGGAGGAGTTCAACCCGCAGGTGGTCAACTGGCGGCGCAATTTTCACCAGCATCCCGAATTGGGAAATGGTGAGGTTCGCACATCGAAAATCATCGCAGATGAACTGCGCAAACTCGGCTTCGAAGTGACTAATGGAATTGCAAAAACCGGTGTCGTCGGCGTTCTGCGCGGAGGCAAGCCAGGTCCGGTTATCGCGCTTCGGGCAGACATGGACGCACTGCCCGTCGCAGAACAAAGTGACCTGCCCTTCAAGTCCTCCGCAAAAGCATTATGGGATGGGCAACAAGTGGCCGTAATGCACGCATGCGGTCACGACAACCACATGGCAATTCTGCTCGGAACGGCGATGGTGCTCGCTAGATTGAAGAACGAAATACCAGGGACTGTGAAACTGATTTTTCAACCGGCCGAAGAAGGCCCACCACCTGGAGAAATGGGCGGGGCAGAGCAAATGGTGAAGGAGGGCGTGCTCGACAATCCCAGAGTGGATGCCATCTTTGGACTGCACGTTTTTCCTTTTCCGACCGGGCAGGTGGTTTACCGCTCCGGCCCATTGATGGCGAGTTCCGACACGTTCCTGATTAAAATCAAAGGCCGTCAAACTCACGGCGCCGTTCCATGGGGCGGAATCGATCCAATTGTGATTGGATCGGAGGTAGTGATAGGCTTGCAAACAATCATCAGCCGCATGGTGAATATCACAGAGGCACCGGCGGTGGTGACAGTTGGTCGCTTCACCGGGGGCAATAGATCTAATATCGTGCCCGAAGAGGTAGAGCTTGAAGGAACTATCCGTGCGTTTGACGAAAACGTGAGAGAGGACATTCAGAACCACATTCGCTTGATTGCCACGAAATTTGCAGAAAGCGTGGGAGCGACAGCGACGGTGGAATTTTCGCAAGGTGTTCCTGTCACAATAAACGATCCTGTGCTCACAGAAAACATGGTTCCTACACTTCGCAGGGTGGTAGGCTCTGACAACGTCCGAACAGCCCCACTCACTGGCACAGCCGAGGATTTTTCATTCTATCAACAGAACGTGCCGGGGATGTTCATCTTTCTTGGCGTAACACCGCGCGAACAAGATTACACCAAGGCAGCACAAAACCACTCGCCTCTCTTTTTCGCCGATGAATCCGCCCTACCTATCGGAGTACGGGTAATGTCTAATCTGGCTATCGACTACCTGATGAGAACTCAAAAACGACCGTAACTGATCAGCGCGATGGTCAATGAGCCACACACTCACTGCATGTCCCTAGTCAAGACCTGACCCCACTACCACTAATCTCGCACCACCCTTTCCCACTTTTTCATCTCGGCCGTTCTGTCTTTGAATTTTTTTGAATCTAGCTTCATGGCCTCTTCCCAATACGGCCTGGCTACCTTGTAATTTTTCTCAAGCACATAACTTCGGGTCATAAAATAATTGGCCAGAAACAACTGTTCCTGGCGACACGTCCCCTTCTGGGCTTCGCACCTGTCAAAATACTGTTTAAAACCGTCCCTCGCCTCATTGGTTTTTTTCGTGCGAAAAAGCATCTCTGCCTGATCAAACAAAAAAATCAAATTGGCAGGATAACGGTTATGCAATTGCTGTGCGTACGTCAGGGCCTCCGGGTAGCGATGTTCCCTCTGGGAATACACATGAAACAGCATGTACAGGGCATCCTTCTGCGTCAGGTTGTTTGTGGCGGCGGCCTTTTTCATGTATTCAAATCCCTTGGCGGTGTTCCCCTTGATCCCCATGAGGCTGGCCAGCCATTTGAACCCGGGAGGGACGTTGGCGGCAAAATAATTAAACAACCCCACTGCGAAATAGGCCTCGGAATATCCCGGCTGACTGGCAATCACCTCCTCCAGCATTCTCTTTGACTGTTTAAGACTGAGAGAGGCCTGCATCTTGTGCCCCGCGTCCAGCTGTTTTTTAGAAACATACATCAGGGCATTGCCCAACATCATTTTTTTATCGAGGTTAGCGACATCTTTCGTCAAGGCCTCTTCCGCCAGACGTTTTGCGGTTTGGTAATCATCCATGATTTGTTTTTCCAGTGCCTTACCCTGATTGCGCGCCAACTGATACCATTCATGATACATGCCCCTGACCAGATAACCCGCAGGGTCACCGGGCTGCGCCGCCAAGTGCTTCGCGATGATCGTTTTTGCCTCCTTGAAGGAAGCACTGTAGATCAGATCGACCGCCTTGAGCAGGTCTCCCGTCACAGCGGCTTGCACGTTTGTGACAAGACACAAAAGACAGATCACAAAATAAATCATTGTTTTTTTCATATTCACCCCCCTCCGCCCCACGGGCCCCCTTCCCCCCTCCCCCAAA
>CAZGMS010000049.1:0-2573 GCA_964526915.1 uncultured Nitrospirales bacterium | reverse complement strand
AGCAAGATCAAGGCGGTCATGATAACCGCCAAAATTTCCTTTATCGACTTCCAAGAATGGCACGTTCCATCTTCCACCTTCTTGCATTTCGACAAACTCATCAACGGCGTGAAGCCCTTGCGCATCAACAATAACATAAGGCGCGACTCGTGAAAGATTTTGCGCAACAAAGGTTTCAACTCGTGCGCAATTCAAACCATTACGGTTTTGAGGTATTGTTCCAATAGTCGCGGTAACACCCTGATTGAATGCAACAGACATCATGTTAAGATTATCGGTCAGGAAATTTGAAAGTTGTGTGTTTTGAGATGGTTGGATGCGTAAACCAACTGGGGGTAGAAAGTGAGGTTTGAAAAAACGTGAGTTATTAAATCGTTACAAACGATAACGCATCGAGACAGAGATTGGAAAGGCGTTGTCAAAAAGGCGGGGTTCCATCAGAATTTTTTTGCCGAAAACCTGAAAGGAGATCCCCGCCTATGCCGAGTTTTGAAATCAGCATGAGAGTGGAATTAGCAGCAGATTACGGAATATTTCAAGAGACAGAGCAAAAGATTTTGGCCGCTGCACGTATTGCCAGCGGAGAACTTTTGGTGAAGATTTTACAAGGGTACGAAGAACAGGTTTTATCAAAGAAAGTTCACCAGAAAAAAGACGTGAGGAAAAAAAGTATCGAAACGCTTCTTGGAAAGATCACAATTGAGCGTCGGCGCGTCTACGACATTTTTCAAAAAAAGATCGTCACACCCGTAGATGAATGGCTTGGTATGACGGGGCATCAAAGCATGAGCGTTGGTTTGGCGGGCGAGATCGTGAACCAATGCGTGGACAAACCTTATCGCCGAGCAAGTACCGATGTTGAAGCCATCAGTGGAGTCCATCGATCAGCGATGGGAAACTGGAAATTTTTACAGCGGTATTCCCGCAAGGAGCAGGAAAAAGAGATGCCTGTGCCGAACGGCAAAAGCATCGTGTTGCGCAAGCTTGCCGATGACGAGGTTGATGACTGTCCGATTTTGGGAATTGATCCTGACGAGACCTACGTGCGCGCGCAACGCAAGACAGACAAGAATCATGCGTTAAAGATGGCGGTCATTTACACCGGTCGCAAAGCAACGCACCCGAAGAGTGGGAAGCGACGCGTTTTAGTAAACAAGCAAGTCGTGATGGGCCGTGTCGATGGATCGGCACCTGAGCTTTTTGACAAGGTGATGCATAAGATTGTTCACGACTATGGAGCGCACCAAGGCACAAGGGTGGTTTGCCACGGCGATGGCGATCCGTGGATCAAGCGGCTAAAGACTTATTATTTGCCGCAGACGCTCAATCGTTTAGATCCTTGGCACGTTTTTGAGAAAATGAGATTAGCCACGGGAGTAAAGGATCTGCCGAAGGAGTGGGTGAAAAATGTCTACAAAAATCCGGATGCGTTGATAGGCGATATCAAAGAATTTAAGAAGCAATTGGCAAGTGACGAAGATCAGGAAAAAGTCGGTAAGCTCATCTCTTATTTGCAAAACAATCGAGACGGCATGATGCCATCAGGAGTGAGCCAAGACGTGAAGAAAAAGTATCCGCACATGTATTTGCGCGGCTCAGGTACGATAGAGAGTAATATTTTTTGGGGAATCTGTCAGAGGTTCAAACGGGAGCGAATGACATGGTCGACAGACGGATTGGAGAATTTACGATTTTTGCGCGAGCGCCATTTGAACTCATCGGTTTCGTTTCAAAAAATGGCGTGGCCAGAAGATGGCGGGCCAACAGCGGAGCCTAAACATATACGCGAGTTACGAGAAGTGATTCGTGATTTATAGTTGTTTTTTCTTTTATGGCCCTGAGGGCCTAGAGTCCTTAGCCGGGGTGCTTTAGCCCCCGGACAACAGTGAATAAAACCGTAAGCCCCATTAGGGGCGATAGAATGTTAGCAGATAAAATTTATGATACGGCATTTTTTTTTATTGCGACGGGACAGGCTATCGTCCCTAACGGGACTCATGATTTCTT
This sequence comes from uncultured Nitrospirales bacterium, assembly GCA_964526915.1. Lineage (GTDB taxonomy): Bacteria > UBA10199 > UBA10199 > UBA10199 > JADGCS01 > JAHJDR01. Next base: position 566 of record CAZGMS010000049.1, on the reverse strand, counting down.
TTTCACAAAATCCGGGGGCTGAAGCGCCCCGGCTAGGTGCTCTCGGCCCTCTGGGCCTTAAAAAATTGTGGTGAACACAAAACATGGAGGGAAAAAAAAGCGGGCTCCGCAGAGTGCCTTCGACGACATAGTGCTTGATGACAGAATTCTTCGCCATCAAGTGACAAAGCTTAAGCTCGACGAATTATCGTAAAGAATATTTTTTATTTTTGAAAAACGAAAATACATTTTTGAAAGTCAAATGAAGTCTGATAGAATAAACCAGAGGAAAGATTGAAAACGACACAAATAATTCTGATGAACCCGCACTTCTCACTTTGACCCAGCCTCACCCCCAGTAAGTTTACGCACTCGGCACCTTTTTGATGCGGGCAAACAATTCGCTGCGTCATACTCTTTTTTGAATAAATTTTGGCCTGTGGATAAGTGTTCAATAAAAAGGTGTGAAAATAGAATTTTTTAATGAATTTCAAAACACTACAGAGCCCCCTCAATTGAATCACGACTCAGTAGTATCGCTTTACAGACGCAGTGCGTCTTGTTATGTCCGCCGCGATTTATTCAGG
>CAZGMS010000048.1:0-2877 GCA_964526915.1 uncultured Nitrospirales bacterium | reverse complement strand
CCCCGGCTTTCAGCCACCCCCTCCTGACAACAGGAGTGGGGGTACTCAATTCAAATCACCCACATTTATGTCGTACACCCAGAATGAATGGTTTGTTTGATTATCTTAATCAACTGTGTCAGAAGGTAGCATGACAATGAAATATATCAAACCCTCACTGCTCATCACGGGAGTTCTTCTTCTCTGCCTTTTCTGGGCGGCTTGTGCTCGAGCAAATACCACCACCGTCAATTTTGAACTCAAGCGCGTCACCAACAACGGCCAACCGCCAATCTTTGCGGATGGCACGTACTCTCTTGGTGATTACCAGGCCACAGTGAGTCAGGGCGTGTATGCCGGCTTGGCCATTGGTTTCAGTATTCAACAAGCCGACAAATCGTGGTTGCGATTCAATTTGGACATCCCCAACACTCAACATTTGTCTGTGTGGGAAAAAAACTACGATCAAAAAACAGGCTTTCAATTTGAATACAAAATTGGTCCCCTCCCCCTCAAACTCAAACCTGCCGACCTGGTCGTCGAAGCCGATGCCCGTTTGATCTCACCCAAGCATTATTGGAAGCCCCGATTGTATATCGAAAAGACAACCGAAGGGATCGCCAGCAAACCCTACATTCAGTTTGACGATTTTGACCTCACGATCACGGCCTTTTCCATCCAGGGGCCACGGCTGATCATGAAGGCGGAATTTACAGGAAAAATCAACGACCCTGCCATGCTCAAAACCGTGGGGGCGTACGAAATCAAAGGCACTCTCACCATCGACTCATCAAAAGAAATCACCATCATGATGACTGATTAACGGGGCATGCAAACTATTGACCCCAGCATAAACAAAGGAATCAACTTATGAAAACAAAATGCAAGCTCAACAGGTCTTTTCTGTTAGCTCTGTCACTTAGTCTGTCATTATTGCTGAGCTGTTCACAAAGACCTTCCCCCATTTCTTACCAAGAGGTCGACAGCAAGCTTCAAAGCGCAAAGACCACTGGTGCCCTCATTTTTATATACAGCACAGATTGCAAGCTATGCCTCGAACAAATTCCTGTTGTGAACAAGATCAAAGACAGTTTAAAGCAAAATGGGTTCGAAGTACTTGCTGTGTCTATCGATGACATTGAGGATAAATTTAGTACTTATTTGAATAAGAACAAGGTTTCTTTTAAGCCGCTAATCTTAAAAAACAAAGCTGTTGGCGGCCTAACCTCTCTGTTGGCCCGCTATAGTGGCTTATATAAAAATTCTGTCCCTTACTCGGCCGTCATGAATCGTTCCGGCAAGATCATCAAAGAATGGACTGGGCATGCCAGTTTTGAGGAATATGTGCACTGGATCCAAAAAGCAGCCAATTGAGCATTAGCAATAAAGGGTGCCCAACCATGATGCCGACATTGTTATATTATTGGATTATTCGTGATACGTTTGGAAAGAGAAAGGGTCTTTAAGCAGGAACCAATTATGAAATTTCTTAAATCTTCTAGTGTGTTTTTTGCGATTTTTTGTGCTGTGTTCATGCTTTGTACATCAAGAACTCCACTGTTTGCTCAAAATCCGGATGCGCCTGTCAACACGGCAATGCAACAGCTCGTATCGGCCAACACAGAGTTTGCCGTAAACCTTTACGCCAAATACGCCTCACTCAAGGAAAACATTTTTTTCTCACCCTACAGCATCTCATCGGCCTTGGGCATGACATACGAAGGCGCCCAAGGTGAAACAGCCAAAGAAATGGAAAAGGTGTTTGGCTTCATTCAGGAGGCACAAAAGCGCCGTGAAGGCACCCTCTCTCTTTTTAGTGAGATCAACAAAAAAGACAAACAATACGAACTCTCCACAGCCAACGCCCTGTGGGTTCAAGCTGGTTACAAACTTTTGGATAGCTATACAAACATAGTGAATGAGTTTTATGGAAGCAACATCACCCCACTTGACTTTGTAAACAAGGCCGAAGAATCACGTCTTACCATCAACTCCTGGGTGGAAAAACAAACGCACGAGAAGATCAAGAACATCATCCCGCCACCCCTGCCCTCTGGCGTCAGTCTTATCCTGACAAACGCGATTTATTTTTTGGGAAACTGGGAGAAACAATTCGATATAACAGCCACATCCGATCAAAAGTTCTGGATCACACCAGCCACGTCGGTCAAAGCCCCGATGATGACGTTTGCGCAAAATCCTGTTTATCGAGGCTATACCGAAACAGAGACGTACCAAGCCTTAAACCTTCCGTACAAAGGCGAAGATTTATCCATGATGATTATCCTGCCAAAATCAAGGGACATCAAAAAGCTTGAAGCGATTCTCTCGAATTCTGTCATCTCAGATTGTCAACAAAAAACAAAGAACAGAATGAACGTGGTTGTATCAATTCCCAAGTTCAAAATAGAAACCACCTACTCTCTTACCGAACCGCTGGCGGGATTGGGAATGAAAACCGCCTTTCAATACCCCGCCGCTGATTTTTCGGGAATTGATGGCACGCACAACCTCTTCATCAGCAAGATCATCCACAAAGCCTTTGTGGAAGTAAACGAAACAGGCACAGAGGCCGCCGCGGCCACGGCAATCATGGTTGAGGCGGGGGCTTCACCAGGACCAAGACCTGTCATTCCTGTTTTTGTTGCTGACCACCCGTTCCTCTTTGTGATTCAACAACAGGCGACGGGGAATATTCTATTTATGGGCAGAGTGCTTGATCCCACAAGAAGTCTTTAGCCCACCGATTCAGCACAGGCTACCAGGCATCTTCACATTCTATTCTTAAGGGGACCTCTTTATACTCAGCGACATAAGTTCGAGACGCTTTTGAGGCAAGGAGTGAAATGAGGAGCCAGCGGAGCGTACACGCAAGTACGTGAGCAGGCACCGCAATGA
>CAZGMS010000047.1:0-8357 GCA_964526915.1 uncultured Nitrospirales bacterium | reverse complement strand
GGAATCACAAACAGTTCTGGACGAAACCCTGAAGCTGTTATCAGAATTTGTAGAGAGCGCTCTCGAACTGGCCAGCAGTGGCATTCAGAGGACATCGAGTGCAACAAGAACAATTATTCAGAACATGGGCTAGAGGGCCCCAGGTGCGTGGTGTTTGTTTGTTGTGAGAGAGACTTTGCTTGCTGGTCACCAGGTTTGCTGTTATGCTGAGAGCGAAATAACTACAACAAAACACTACTATGGCACATAAAAAAGAGGACATGAAACCGAAAACGATCGGTCCGAAGCCACTACAAAAAACTGTGGCCGCGCCCACTGCGCAGGGGGCAACACCAGCGATCGATCAAGAGGTTAAACTGCCATCGTTCTTTGACAAGCACCCAGACGTAAAGGCCCGCATGGTCGCCTACCTTAAAGAGATCCCTCGGGAACAAAAACAAAAAAGTCTGCAGGACTTTTACAAGTTCATCAACGGGGACCTCACGTGGGGAGAGATCCGCAAAATATCAAAACGCATGCAAAAGGAACTCGCCCGCATCGCCTTTTTGAATTTCAAAATGCAGAGGTTCGAAAAGGCCGAGACGCTCTTCAAGGGTTTGGCCGTCATCGACCACACCAATTGGTATTACCGCTCTGCCTTGGGAGCCGTGTATCAGAAGAAAAAACTCTTCGAAAAAGCCATCGACGAGTACAGCACGGCCCTTGAGTTGAGAGAGAGCGAGGTCACCAGCCTGGTCAATCGCGGAGAATGTTTTCTTCAGCTCAGGGATTTTGATTCTGCCCTTGGCGATTTTAACAGTGTCGTGCACCTGAATCTGCCCGACAACAATCCCTGGCACATTCGGGCGCGCGTTTTAAGACAAAGGGTGCTGATGGCAAAAAATGAGGATAATAAATGAGTAGTGTTTCATCAGTCAGTTATAACTATGACACGGCCATGGAAACCATTCGGGCCGATGTGGAAGCGTATTGCGAAACCCACGGAATCGATCCCGATGAGTTTCTGACCAATCTCGATGGCAACGTCACCTCCAGCATTTTCGACAACCCCACGCTCGAGGCCTACTTTCAGTTGGCCTACATGCAGTTGGTGGAGCTCCTCTACCCCGAAGTGATCAACAGCCTGGAGGCGCAGGTCGGTGAAGTCAATTTCGACACCCTGTACGCCGCCGCAGGAGATGAGTTCAACGGCTACATCACCTCACTCATTGAGGACGATCCCGAGTTGATGGCGCTCTTTGCCACACAAGCAGGGGGTGAAGGGGAAGGCGACTGGGTGATGGGTTATTTGTCTGACTTGGCCGCCAACACCGACATGGGAGATTCCAACCAGGGTTCACTCACCGATGACGCACGCGCCCTAGCTGATATGTACGGGCTGGGGGAAGGTTTCGACTGGGTGATTAATCAGGAAGACTTGTTTGCTTCGGCCGAAATGGCCATTTTAGACAGGCTGGCCGAGTATGACCAAGCTATGGCCGACCTCGTGGCCGCACTCGAAAGCGGCGCTCTGAGCGACACACAATTTGCAACCGAAGTTCAAAACTGTCAATTTGCCCGTGAAGTCGATATCGCTTTGTTGCAACAAATGACAGATACGAAAATGTCCCTGTTCGAGACGATTTCCAAAATTTACAATCAGACCTTCGAAATGCAAAAATCGATCATCAACAACATACGTGTGTCTTAAGACGCTTTTGAACTCGCTATGGACGAAACCAAGCTCATACCAACCATCTCTTCGAAAAACAAAAAAATCGATCCCGACAAGATCAAGTCCAAACTGTTATCCCCCAATCCCAAACGCATAAAATACATCACCGATATTTTGGCCGCGCTGAGCGAAAACAAAATCACCTTTGCCTCTGTGACACGTATGGATCGCAAAAAAATGCGTTCGCTCGCCGAGCAAGGTTATATCAAACTCAAACACGGCCGCTATGATGAGGCCCGCAAAATCTTCGAAATCCTCACGTTCGTCGACCACAAAAATTATTTTCACCATTTGGCCCTGGGCGGTGCCTATCATAAAATGAAAAAGTATCTGGACGCCGCTTTTCAATATGGTGAGTGCCTCAAATACGATTCCGAAAACATCAACGCCCTCGTGAACAGGGGCGAAATCTTTTTAAAACACAAAAACTACAAAAAGGCCGCCGAAGACTTCCGGTCAGCCATTCTGCTCGACAAAACCGGCCGTGATGTCTTTTCCAACCGGGCCCGCTCTCTCGTCATTGCCATCAGACGCTCTTTGGCCAGGGACAAGGGCAAACAAAATGTGGCCCTGCCCGAAAATCCCTCGAAGAGAAAAAAACTCAAACCAGCTGTCCTCATGTCCAAGAAGCCCACCAAACAAAAAAAATTCATTGGCAGATGAATGGCAGTCCCTGAAAAATCCTCGTAACGTCATGGCGATGCGCGGCAATCCACTTGTTTTGCAATGACAAATACGCAAAGAAAACATATACAGGGCGGGGGGGGTATGATCAAAAATCTTTTTATTGGCCTGGGCTACAATTTTAAGGGTTTCGGTTTTTTCATAACAAACCGGACACTGTGGAAGTTTGCCATCATCCCATTGTTCATCAATCTGTTGGCCCTCATATTGCTCATCGCCCTGTACGTTAGCCACTTTGGCGACATCTTCGCATTCATCACCAAACCCTTGGGCTCGCTCGACATCACGGCCCCAAACGGTTTTTTCTGGCACCTGGCGGACGGGCTCTTCTGGTTCTTGCGTTTTGGTTTAAAAATCGTTTTTTTCGCCCTTTCGTTTGTCCTCATTTTTATGCTCGTGTTCATCTTAAGCGGTTTGGTCAACGCGCCCTTTTACGAACTCCTGGCGGAACAAGTCCTCACACTCAAAAACGAGTGGGTCGAAAGACCCTTTCAACTGAAGTCATTTCTCACAGAAATGGGTCACTCCCTGAAGATCGAATTGTGCAAATTGGTTTTGTTTGTAGCCCTCTCCTTGATGATCCTCGTCTTAAGCAGTGTCCCTGTCATTGGGGTCTTTTTTGGCTTGATTGGAATTGTCTTCGCCGCCTGGTTTTTCGCTTTTGGACTCAGCTCTTTTCCGCTGGTCCTTCAAAGAAAGAGTTTTAAAGACATCTTAGGCTGGGCGTGGCAGAATAACATGTTGCTAACAGGTTTGGGCCTTCCGGCGACCATTCCTGTCGTCGGGATGCTCTTCCTCCATTTTCAGGTCATTGGTGGCACCCTGCTGTACATCGACCACAAACAACCCGAACATTTATGAGCTCGTCCAGATCTCTCACAGGCCTCCTTGCCCTTTTGTTACTCCTTCTGCCGCAGGCCTGCAATCGCACGCCACCAGAACGCGCGCTTATGAAGCATTTTGAGACAGAAAATGCGCTCACCGTGCAGTTTCAAAACAACTACATCGGTTACATGGAATATCAATTGGCCCATTTTTCGGAAAAACGCGCACAGTTGGAGGGGCTCTTCAGGACCATCAACTCCCCTTTCAACAAAATGACCACGGTTGAGCAACAAGCGTATCAGCGCCATTGGCAAACACTCATGCAACCACTGGTCGACTCGCTTTACGCCAACACCCGTTTGATGGTCATGAATGAAAAAGAGAAGGCAACACCAGCAAAACTCGCCAAAATCAATGAACTCACGATCAAAATGAACCTCTTGGAAAGTGCTGCGCCTAATCAACAACTCCTCCCCCAGCTCTTTGGCACACCAAAATAAATGGAATTGAAGGCTGACCGGTCACACAACATGGTAGACAGATTTTTTAAAGCTGATATGAAGAGGCAGGGGGAATCTTCTATGAAGGTCAGACAAGCCGTCATTCCAGCAGCCGGACTGGGCATCAATTTTCTGCCCATCACCAAAACAATTCCCAAAGAGTTGCTCCCCATCATCGACAAAACCTGTCTGGAATACGTTTTTGCCGAGGGAATAAGTGCCGGTGTGGAAGAGTTTATCGTCGTCATCTCCAAAGAAAAGCAGATCATCAGGGACTATTTTGAGGACAGTCAGTATATGATCGACTGGTTGAGAAACCGTCATTTGGACAACCTGATCCCCACCCTCAATCCCCTGCCCAAAAACATCAAACTCACATTTGTTTATCAGGATGAACCCTTGGGCCTGGGACACGCCGTGTACTGTGCACACAAACACATCACCGATGACAATTTCTTCGTATTGCTCCCCGACGACATCATTGATGCCGAACCACCCGTAACCAATCAGTTACTGAAGGTCTACGCTTTCCAGCAAAGACCAACGATCGCCGTCATGGAAGTCCCGTGGGAAGATGTGTGTCGCTATGGTATTGTGCAAGCCACGCCAGTTTCCGAACATGTGGGGGCTGTGCAAAACATCGTCGAAAAACCCACTCGACAGGAAGCCCCGTCAAATCTGGCCGTCATGGGACGCTATCTGCTTCCCAAAAACATTTTCAGCTACATCGTCAAAACAAAACCAGGCGCGGGGGGAGAAATCCAGCTCACCGATGCCATTCGCAACATCATTGCCGATACGGGAGTGAACTCGTACGTGTTTGAGGGGGAACGATTCGACACCGGAGAGCCATTGGGCCTCTTGTTAGCCAACCTGGTTTTTTCACTCAAGCATCCCGTGTACAAAGACAAAATTCAAAAAACAGTCAAAATGCTCTCCGCGGGAATATAGGCACAACATCTCTTTACAAAGAACGTCAACACCAAACGCTTGACTGACCAGTGAACGAAGCTAAAAAAAAAGTTCCAAACCCGTCTGATTCGCCTTGACATTGCTTTGCCGAGTAGTATTGTTCGCGGCAACGTATCAGAAGGCGGCAAACACCTAATGGTTGTGTGTTCGCCACCCTCTGATTTTATATCATCTCAACAGGAGAGATTATGACAAAAGCAGAATTGATCGATCGCGTAGCCAAGGACACAGAAGTTTCCAAGGCATTGGCAGAACAAGTCATCAACAGCGTTACTGACCAAGTGTCAAAATGCTTGAAGAAAAACGACAAAATCACATTGACTGGTTTTGGTACTTTCATGGTTAACAAAAGAAAAGCCCGCACAGGCCGTAACCCACAGACCGGCGCCGAAATTAAAATTAAAGCGACCAGAGTCCCCAAGTTTAAACCCGGCAAAGCCCTGAAAGACCAAGTCAGCAAGTAATAAATTGTTCTTTTAATCAGAGCCCGGTTTATGATAAATGATCATCAAAAACCGGGCTTTTTTATGTCTGCTCAAAAACACAAAAAATCCTTTGATTGGCAAGATGGCGAGACGCTGGACGACAAAGAGAACTATTCGCCAATGGGGGATGTGCGCGCCACGGGAATGCCCAAACTCAAGAAGGCCGTTCCCGCCGATCCTGTCACCAGAAAAAAAGAAAGAGACGCCAAGATCCTCGCTGAACAATCGTTGCCTCTCCAAAAAATCCGAAAACCCCAAAAAGAGGGCGAAATCATCATCGAAGAAAGTCAGTCTGGTCTTTCGGGTGATTTCGAGGACAGTCAGGTCAGAAAAATCATTGATCACGGCAAAAAACTGCGCGGGGTTGATCGCTTCGGCAAAAAGAAAGAATCGTAAATGAGGCTAACAGCAATGATTTAGGATAAAACCTTTTAGCATTCACCACAACAATGCCCACCCTTCATAAAATTCTCATTCAGCAAATAGCCTTGTCTCCCTTGTTCCAAACACGATTTCAAAGGGACGATAGGGAGTTGGCTTCTTCGATACAAACGCATGGCCTTTTGATCCCGCCTGTGCTCTGGCAAAATGAAGCAGGCTCTTTCTTTATCATTGATGGCGCCGCAAGATTGGCCTGCGCCTCGGCAATCAAGCAGGAAGCAGTTGCTTGTCAGGTCATGTCTTGTGCCGAAATGAATCGCCAACAGGCCTTCGTATTGTGTTTGGAACTCAATCGATGGTGTCGTGCCTACAACATTGTCGAAAAGGCCTTGTTGTTCAAACAAGCCAAAAACCTTTTTGCTGAAATCCCCAACATTCCCCCATTTTTTTGGCATGCCGTGGGAATCAAACCCCATTACAAAATCATTTATCAATATCAAAACCTGCTCAAGCTACCCGACCTCGTCCTGACCCATGCCATCACCAACGACATACCAATTAATGTGGTCATCACCTTTCTGAAGTTTCCCCCGCAGGAACAGCAAAGAATCGCCAGTCAACTTTTCATCCTGCCAATCAATCAGAACAAGTTAGGTGAGATGCTTGATTCACTCAACGACATCTCCAAACAAGAGGGGACTCAGCCATCTGAGGCACTCGAACAGACGCTCAGGGCATTGCCTGGCCACCTCACCCCTCTTGAAAAAGTGCAATCCCTTCGTGACCAGCTCAACACAAGACGACGTCCCCACCTGATAAAACATCAAAAGCAGTTCGACCAAAGCATCAAGAAACTCCCCCTCACGGAGAACACCAAAATTTGCCCTTCGCCATTTTTCGAGGATGATTACATCCAGCTCACAGCCAAGCTCACAACACAGGAAGACGTGACCCGTCTTGAAGAACTCCTCAAAAAAATTGAAATTGATGATTACTTGTACAGACCCTAAATTCCGCAAGTCGGAATTTAGAAAACCGATCAAATCGTTGAAGATCAAGGCGTGTGCGGCTTCTCCCGGAGGGAGGCGTACTCAAATGTACGTTGAGCGACGGGAAAGACGCACCAACGCAGAGATTGGACAAAAGCAACGGACTGCTAAATGAGGCTAACCGAATTTAGGTTTATACAGACCTTCGTTCGCACTCTGCGTGGAATGAGTGGGAAACGTCAACAGGTAAGGAGCTATGCCTTCCCAACCCTTGAAGGCATACGTCTTTTTTAATTTCCAGATGAACTCGTCGACATCACTCAGTTCCATGGCTGTCAGTTCATTTTGCTGATACGCGTTGTGCAGGAAAGACTCGAGCTCTTGGAAAGCCCTCTGCACACCATCAGGATCCGTGTTGGGCAACAACCACAGTGGCGACAGAAAGCCTTTGGTCTTGGCAAACTGAAGAAGGTGATGGTGTTTGTGCGGCGCTTTGTTGATCATAGACGCCTCTCATGCCTCATATAATTGAATTTGGTGAAAATAGCAAAAGGAAACTCAGCATTGGCACGGCTTTGATACAGTGCATTAAATTCATTTCTCAATATGATTCCCCATTTTGATAAAAGTGTCGGGGGTTTTGACTGTGGATAACTGGCTAAGGGCGCTCGGCTTAACAATTTCAAGCCGTTAGCCGTGGAAATTGGTTCCCGCTTTGGCACTATGATTGCTTCACAATACAGTGGTACGGCATCCTTTGTTATTCTCCTCTAAATATTGCCAAGTTCGATTTTCTGTCGATCGGCTTGGTTAAAACTGAAGGAGCCTGAATGAGCAAGCACATCATCAACATGTTGTACAACCCGGGATCGATCAGCACGGCAGGGACTGGCCAGGGCACCGACGATCAAGAAACCAGGGTATTATTGACCGGCAACAACTTAAGCACCTGTACCTCATTGGGACACAGGGACTATCACCAACTTGAAGAGCTCGAAGCTTTGGTACAAGCAGATGACGAAATGGGAATCCTGAGTCGTTTACGTTCACTCAAGGAGCAACTTCGTGATGGGATGGCAACAGAACTCAGACCGGTATTGCTTAAGGAATTCAATCAATACATGTCTCATGCGTTGCAACATCACCCAAAGTCACAGCGCATTTTTCAAAACAGCCTTGAAGTGATTTTGACGATCAAAAAAGACATCGACGAAACCCCACAAACCAACGGGTACATCAGCCAGTTGGAATGGGTCGAACTGGAACGCTCTGTTTATTGCCTGTCTGAGTGGGAAGATGGTATGAAATCAAACCAGGAATTTACTTTTTTAAGCTGAACATCATTTTATTTTTCTCTGACGCGCCTCCGAACACCATGTTTGGAGACAACAATGCAAAAATCGGGGGCGCGTTTTTTCCCCACACCCCCTTTTTCTTGACTTGCGATAGCTTGTCTGAAAATCAAGGGCATTAAGAGCCCTTCACTAAAAGCCTATTCGTAAACCTTCCGCAAGGTGACCTTTTTTGGGTGACACGGCGAGCTGTTTTTGCGCGAACAGGCGAGCACGCCGCTGGGCGAGCTTGCGAGCCCAGAGCGCCAAAAAATAGCGAGCCGGGGCAGGACCCAAAAAAGAGTGCCTAAAGAGGTTTTCGAATATCTAATATGAAATCGCATGCACACAATCTTTCCCCCAACATCGCCGAACGTTGCCCTGTCTGCAGAATGCACATGAACCTGTGTTTTTGTTCCCTGCTTCAAAAAATGACCATCAGAACCCGTGTCATTATCCTCATGCAGTTCAAGGAA